>DVIH01000054.1 GCA_018711405.1 Candidatus Avibacteroides excrementipullorum
AGGTAGTCGAGCCAGGCTATCTCGCAGGCAATTTTGTCGTGTCAGAGACTCAGACCATCCAGATGCAGCTCAATGCAGACGGTTCGCTTGAATTACTCGATGACTATTCTTCCCTCATAATAGGAAATGCGTATTATGATCGGGAATATAACGATTATGGTATCCCGGAGGGTGACCCGCATTGGATTTTTAATGAATCAGGAGAGATAATCAAAGATTATAAGGAATTCACACAAACTCCCAACAGCGTGCCCGATGGAATATCTTTCGAAGACTGGGAATGTATCAACGGCGGCATCTCGAAAACCACAGTAGGGGTAGGCATGCAAGAGGACAAAATATATATCAAAGGACTCCTTGAATCAGCCCCCGAGCTTGTATTAATCGGGAACGTGGAGGGTGACAAGGCGACATTCGCCACAAATCAATACATGGGCGCATACAATGGCAGCTATGTATTTTTCCTTGCCGCAAGGATAGCCGACAGGAACTATACTGCCATTCCCGATGTGGTTTTTGACATTGACTTGGAAAACAAGATAATGACAACATCAAGGTCATTGGTTTTCTCAACCACACCTGACCGTTTCGATGAAATAACATCATACGATGCCCCGTCCATTTTGATTCCATCCGAATCGGGAACAGCCGGCATGAATCTTTATCCTCCTAAATTCAGAGAATATTATTATAATGAAGATCAGAAACAAGCCACAATAATTCTCCCCAAATATGACAAAGACGGATATGAGCTGAACACAGCCTACATCTACTATACTTTCTATATCGATGGAAAGCCAGTGGAAATCACCAACCCGCCATACAGTTATGTCGTTTCGGAAGGGGAAACAATAACAGAGATTCCATACAACGCTGACGGATACAATTTATACAACTACGGAACAGACCGCGTCTTTATGTTCTTCGAGGAAGTTCAGAAAAGCTTCGCAGTGCAATTGATTTACAGGACAGAAGATTTTGAAAGCAAATCCGAAATGATCTATGCCGTTGGAAGCCCCACCCCTGTGCTGACCCCCGACTATGCAGAACTGGAAGCGGGACAAACAACCGTCATGACACTCGGATTCAGTGACAAAGAAATAACAGACGAAATGATGAGCGGCTTCAAGGCTGAGATAACCGACACCAATATCGCCCAGATTGTCAACTCCAACCTTGAAAACGGTTCAGTCTCGATAGAGGTGAAAGGCATTGCAGCGGGTGAAACATATCTGACGGCAGAAATAGACGGAATCAGCACCGAAGCAGTCATAAAGGTAACACAGGTGGAGGAGACGCTACAGATTTCGCCCGAGACTGTAGAAGTGAAAGAAGATGAATCGGCCGTGCTTGAACTCTCCATCAAGGAAAGGGACATCACCGAAGATATGATGGAGAGCCTGAGCGTAGAAGTTGCAGACAAAGAAATAGCGGAATATGTGGAGAGCGTTCTTGAAGAAGGCAAAGTGAACATCAAAATAAAAGGTCTGAAAGAAGGCGATACAAAAGTTGTGGCAGGAATAAACGGCAAGAGCATTGAAGCCGCCATAAAGGTAACTCCGGCCGAGATAACGTTACAGATTTCGCCCGAGACTGTAGAAGTGTTTGAAAATGAAGTCACTGTGCTTGAACTCTCCATCAAGGAGAAAGACATCACCGAAGATATGATGGAGAGCCTGAGCGTAGAAGTTGCCGACAAGGAAATAGCGGAATATGTGGAGAGCGTTCTTGAAGGAGGCAAAGTGAACATCGAAATAAAAGGCCTCAAAGCAGGTGAGACAAAGGTTGTGGCAAATATAAAAGGCAAGAGCATAGAAGCTACCGTAACCGTGAAAAAGGAAAAGTCAATCAATGAGGCTGCTGCAGAGAATGCTATTCTCATATCTGAAGAAGAGATAACCGCCAACGGATGCACAATCCACGTTTATTCAACGGCAGGCAACCTGATATTGACGGGCAAAGATGCTTGCAACATATCTGCACTGGCATCGGGATTATATATCATCGAAGCCATTGATCTGAACGGAAACCGCGAATGTATTAAATTTATAAAGTAAAAAAGGAATAAAAAAAGATTGGTAAAACGGGTAAAAAAAGATTAGTAGAAACTGCTTAGTTCATTTTCAGGTTAGGACCCGCAACAGCAATTACCCGGGCTGTTGCGGGTCATTTTTTTGTCATACCATCTTCAGTATATGCCTGCACAACCAACTCTCATAATCATGAGATCACCGATTCAATCCCGGTTCCCGCTACAGCAGAAACAGTATTGTATTTCGGAATTATCTTTTGTATTTCAATAGAAATTAATATCTTTGCATGACAGACAAAGCATACATGAGAATCATAGCAAGGAATAAAATCATTGAATATTATACGCGGCATCCAGATGCGGAAACCGCCCTTGAAGACTGGTATCAGAAAGTGAAAAAGGCAGAGTGGACTTGCTTTGCAGACATGAAGCAGATGTTCGGCAGCGTTGACAGCGTGGGAAACCAACATTATGTGTTCAACATAAGGGGAAACAACCACAGATTGATAGTAGTAGTCAAGTTTACCATAAAACTGGTGCTCATCCGTTTTATCGGCACTCACGCGGAATATGATTTGACAGATGCAAAAAACATATAGACAGATGGCTAAGATACAGAACGAAACAGCTTATAAGGCGGCAATGGAACGGATAGAGGAACTTTTGCCGCTGGTGGACGACAATACACCTATGGATGACAAAAATCTGGTGGAACTGGATTTGTTATCGGCTCTCGTGGCTGATTATGAAGATGAGCACTACCCGATAAAATCCCCCTCGCTTGTGGATGCAATCAAGCTCCGCATGTATGAAATGGGGTTGAACCAGGCGAAATTGTCCGAACTTATCGGGGTAAGCCCGTCTCGTGTCAGCGATTATCTCACCGGAAGGAGTGAACCGACATTGAAAGTAGCCCGTGAAATCAGCAAAAAGCTCAATATTGATGCAAACATAGTTTTGGGTGTATGATCCCCCACTATAAGCATTTGCACAAAATGCACATTACGGCCTCAATGAAATACGAAAGCATTCGAGAAGACAGACCTCTCGGATGCTTTTTTATTCATACAGAGATTCGTGGCAAAACAGGGAGAACGCAACATCACCTGCCCCGCCGAAAGCCGTTGCGCTCCCGTCACAAGATTACCGCATAAACCTGTTTTTCACCGGGATGTCATAAGAGCCGGAGATGATTTCACCCTCATCTGACAAACCTTCCACCCGCACCGTATAGGAGGTGTCGAGCATGTCGGAGGTGTAGAACTCCACGTGAGCCTTGCCGTCAGCCCCCACCTGCACTGCCGGCGCCCAATGGACGGTGCTGCGCAAATCTGTGCCGGTAGGCAGATTGTCTGATGCATCATACTTGGGAGAATAAAACTCCACAGGCTTCTGATAGCCCAAAGGGGAGCATATGCGCATGTTCAGAGGCAGTTTCCTGTCGGGCATGGCACCGATGTTCTTGGTCTTTATGGACAGGATGCCGCCATCCTGCACGCCGAAGCAGGCACTCATGTAAGAGGGTATGAAGTCCACACGGTCTATCATGTCGAAGTTGAAGCGCAGCTTTATCTCGCTGAAAGGGATGGTCATATCAAAAAACCCTCCTGCAACACACCGTCTATCATGTAAGCTACAGGACTGTTACGATATTTCAGATAGCCCTGCACCTCCCTCATTCCGGCTATGTTATATACTATCTCGTCAAACGATGTAATATTATTCTTTACCAAATAATCGGCATCAAACGACTTGTTTGCGAGCATCTGATAGATGTCTTTCGGCTGCTTCACCTTCTTGCGTCCCAATATCACGATCTCATCGAGCAAGATCTCCTTTATCGCTTCGTTGGAGTTTATCATTATCTTCTCCTCTGATGTGTACTCCTTTATGCGTGCCTGAGGCACCGAAGACGGAATGCCGAAAACATTGGCGGGAAACTTCTCCTCGAACACATCGAAGTTGATGACGGGAGAGCCGTCCTTGTCCAACGCCTGAACCACATAGTTCGTCCCTTCGGGGAAGTCGAAGCCGCTGAAAGTGAACAGGCCGTCCTTGTCGGAAACAGACAGGTTGGCATAACCGTTCTGCGCCGACATTATCGAGACATTCACACCCTCGCGCGGAGTATTCACTATGATGCGACGCACCTTGCCCGATATCTCCTGCCCTATCTCCAACGGACGGATAGCCTCGCTCAAACGGCCGAGCAACACATTGGGGATGTCGTAACGCCTCCACCCCTGAGTCATGAGCAGCACATCGAGAGCTTGGTCCGTTTCGTCATTCACCTGCATGAAATAATATGCCGGAGCCTCTATCATGCCGGATATTTCGCTCTGCAACAGCATCTGGGCTTCAATGGGAAGAGGCTCGGTGTCTTTGACCAGTACGTCATCGGTCACGGACACGGCTACGGAGCCGGAAAGGAAAGAATAACCGTCAAGACGGATGTCGAGGCATACCCTCTCACGGTTACCGTAAGAAACACTGTCGCTTGACAGAGAGGTCACACGGCTGCCGCTGTCGCGGATGAAGTCCAAGCGTTCGCTCAACGTATTGCCATGCCCGTCGAGCAACAGTATCTGTGTCACCCCTGCGGGAAACGTGCGCTTCTCGAAATACTGGGGACTGTCATTGCCTATGGGTGCAACGGCCAAGACACTGCCGCGCTGCTGGAGCAGTACGAAACTGCCCGGAGGAACAACGCCGGCCGAAGAGACGAACAAGGTGTCGGGAGCATTGAGCACATGAAGCACGCCGGCACGACTGTAGGAATCGGGCAGAGGAAACACATCGGTCACACCCGAAGACGTACGCACCTCAGCCGTATAACGTTCGCCGGCAAGGGGAGTGAATGAAAACACGCCCATGCCCAGATGCACGGAACTGAAACGGGATACCTCAGAGCCGCTGCTGTCGAACACACGGCCGGAGACATCCGTGCCGAGACCGTCGCTGCCTATGGCCTTGAAAGCCACACGGATTCCGCTCCGGGCACCAGATAGCCGCCTTCGGGATGGAAAGTCACGTCAAACCCGCCGCCGTCTCTCTGAGGCAGACGGATGTATTTGCTGTAATTGCCGAAAGACACAAGCACATAATGTTTCTCCAAAGACTTGCCTCCGAGACGGAAATCCATCTCCGCACGCCAGTTCTTGCGCTTACGCTCAAGTCCGCCATAGGGCAGATAGCCCATATCCTCGCAAACGGGATATTCGCCGCTGTCGCCGTCCTTATAGCCCACTGTGACATTCAGGTCGTCGCCTTTCCACTCGAAGCCGCACTCCATCCTGCCCTGCATGGAAAAGGGGGAACGCACAGACAGACGTTTCCTGAAAAAATAATCCTCACCCGCATTCTCCATAAAGGCGGTGTAAGCCACAAGACTGTAGTCGCCTTCGGCAAACATCGGATCGAGAGGGAGATAACCCTCATACACACCATCGCGCTCCATTACCTTAACACGGAGAGAGACCTCGTCATAAGGAGTGACTAGCTCTACATAGACATACTTGCTCATACTCACAGGCCGGTGTGTGGAAGCATCGGCCACAAAAGCGCGGAAACGGATCGTGTCGCCGCTATAATAGGAGGGCTTGTCGGTCATCAAATGGATTTTCTCCTGCGGGTAATTATAAACCTGACGGAACATGCGGGACAGCAAAGTGTCGACAGGAAAGGACTGACCGCAAACAGACAGGACAACAAACAACGAAAACAGAAACATAAATATCTTTCTCATAGCGAAAAGAATATTTTATCAGCATAAAAGATTAACATCAGACAATATACAAAACAAGAACAAACCACCTAAACAGCAGCAATATAAACAATATTTAATTTTAAAAAGTCTATTTAAACACGCATTCCGCCAAGCAGGGAAATCCGGAAAGTACGCCCTGCAGGACTGTCGACACCCCAGCGGGGATGTACGCCATCTTCCCCCGTCATCGGCTCGGTATCGGGCAAAGATGGCGCATATCCCGGGCAAAGACCGAGCCGGTCTTTTCCGCGCCTGTAAGGACTGCTGATTTACAGCGCATAAGATAACACATTTCCACGTCTCGACAAATAATGTTGTTATCTCCGCAGAAAATTAAGACACGACATCAAAAGACCATCTACTTATGAAGAAAATTTTATTTGCGGCAGCAGTCGTATGCACGCTGGCATCGTGCAACGGCACAAACATCGGCAACAGCCAATCCATAAACTTCACCGACACGCTGACCACAGAAAGACTGACCAAAGACAGTCTGGTACTAAAAGACGGCGAACGGGGAGCGGCCTGCGGACGGACTAAAGATGAGTGAGACACACAAACAACATAGTAACCCGACAATGTGATGACGCTATCACCATATATCCGTTTCAAATCCTTTCAAAACGACAAAAAAACATAATAATGCGTCATGGCAGGCCTATGTCATGCAATAAAAAGAGGCCGGCGGCATTTTCCTTTCGACAACAAAAGACTAAACGGACAAATAAAAACACGACAACACATGAAAAAGAAACATTTGATTTTGACAATAGCAGCGGCATGCGGCACACTGTTTACCGGATGCCAGAAAAATCCGGGTTATGAGCAGTTGGACGATGAATTCCGCGTGTATACGCAATTCGACCCGGAAGCAGACTTCGGCAACTACAAGACTTTCTACATCCCCGACAGCCTGCTGGTGATAGGCGCATCGCCCGAAGCCGACTTCATAAAAAACAGCAACTCGGACAAAATCATCAATGCGTACATCGCAAACATGAGCGAAAGGGGCTACCGCCAGGCTGAAGACAAAGCATCGGCCGAACTGGGAATACAGGTCACATACGTGACGAGCACCAACTATTTCGTGGACTACATAGACTCGCCGTACTGGTGGTGGGGCTATCCCGGATATTGGGATCCGTTTTACTGGGGCTACGGCGGATATTGGGGCTACTCATTCCCGGTGTATTACAGCTATGACACCAATTCGCTCCTGACGGAGATAATAGACCTCACGGCATCCGACAAGTCGGAAGACGCAGAAGTCCCCGTGCTGTGGAACTCCTTCATAACCGGAGTGTCGACAGGCTACGCGGCATTTGACATCCGCCGCACAGTGACCGGCATAAACCAGTCATTCGAGCAATCGCCCGACTTCAAAGCCGCACAACAATAATAACCAACGAAAAAACAATTACCGATATGAAAAAGCATATATTATCAAAAACGACGATACTGGCACTGACATTCATCCTGTTTGCCGCAACGAGCGCAAGCGCGCAAAGATTCGTGCATCATCCACGCCCGCACCACCGTCACTGCCACTACACAGAAGATGTGGCGGACAACAAATGCAAGCCGATAGAGAGGGTAAGGCTCTATATAGACTGGCAATTCAACTCGACCATAAGCAACAGCCATGTGGACAACGCCAGCGGATGGGGCATGGCTTTCGAGGGAGGATATCTGGTGACACCGCGATTCTTTCTGGGAGCATTCCTCACTTATCACACGAACAATGAGTACATCCCGCGAAAGACATATTTCGGTCATAACTCGGCACTGACTACCGACAAAATCAACTCCACATTCCAACTGCCGCTCGGCGTATCGGGCAGATACTATTTCACCGACAGCGGTTCATTCTATCCGTATGTGGGAGTAAAAGCAGGAGCCGCCTATCTTTACAACGAAGAAGTACTCAATACGGTGACATACTACGACAACAACTGGGGCTTTTACGTCTCGCCGGAAATAGGAGTGGATATCAACCCGTTCAGGAGCAAGAGATTCGGCTTCCACATAGCCGCATACTATAACTATTCAACCAACGAAAACCTTATATCAATGCCCGAAGAGAAAGGCCTGCACAACGCAGGTTTCAGAGTGGGCATAAACTTCTGATGCATTACATCTGAAAAAGGGATAACATTAAATCTTTCTGTTTTTCATTATCACATCCGGCAACCTGTCCCTTGCTGCCGGATTTCTTTTCCTGCCGGTTCAGACAAACAGGCTCTTCAATACGGACACCGACTTCATGTCGGACAGGTCTGTGATATGGATAGTATAATACATCAGCAAAAGTTCCATGCACCGGTTTCGTTGCTCCCGGTTCATCTTGAACAGATGCATGTCGGAATAATTCAAACGCATGATAGTGCGGAAAGCCTTAGTCTCATCAGCCGTCAGCATATAAGGCAAGGAAACGGAAGCATCTACAAAGCATGATGACTGCAAGTCGAAACACATACCATCAGCATATCCCCTCATGGATGGCTGCAAGCCCAGAAAGCGTGACACCTTGACGAGAAACACAAGATGAAAGTTGGCATAGCCGCTTCCGGCTCCATCCAGCCACTCTATGGAACTGAGCACATAGTCGAAAAACGTTCCGCAATCGTCTTCCGGTTTCATGATACGTCCCAGAAACTCTGCGATGAAAAAAGCCATGGCCGTCTTAAAAGGATTGGACGATATGTTTGCCACAGGCAGCAAAAGCCTAAGCTCCTTTATCCTGTGCAGTTCGCGCCTCTGACGGATATCGGCTTCAATCTCCAAGACCGACAAAGGCTGGAACAGATTTCTCCTCACCTTAGACTTATGCGAGCGCGATGCAGGTATCAGGAAAGAGACTTTTCCCTCTCGGGTAAGCAAATCTGCTATATCGGTCTTTTCATTGTACTTGATGACCCGCAGAACTATGGCGGCATGTTTGGTCAGCATTACTTCACATCTTCCGCATCCGGATAAAGGAAATCATTGTAAGGATATTTCTGCACATGCAGCTCCTTTATCTTATCGTACATGCGTTTCTTCAGTTCCTCTATATTCTCTCGGTTCTTAGCCGAGATGAAGATGCAGTTGTCATTAAGCTTTGCCATCCACGTTGCCTTCAGTTCATCGAGAGTGTAGTTTATCTCAGTCTTCGGCGTAAGGTCGTCCTCGTCTTTCTTCACATAAGTATATGCATCTATCTTGTTGAATACATATATGGTGTCTTTGCCTCCGCAGCCGATGTCGCCCAAAGTCCTTTCCACCACTTCCAACTGTTCCTCAAAATCGCTGTGGGATATATCGACCACATGAATGAGCAGATCCGCCTCGCGCACCTCGTCCAAAGTAGACTTAAATGACTCTATAAGGTCGGTCGGCAACTTGCGTATAAACCCTACTGTATCGCCCAGCAGAAACGGAAGATTGTCTATGGTCATCTTGCGCACGGTAGTATCAAGCGTGGCAAACAGTTTGTTTTCGGCAAACACGTCGCTTTTGGCCAGCAGATTCATGAGCGTAGACTTCCCCACGTTGGTATATCCAACCAAAGCCACGCGGATAAGACGCCCGCGATTTTTGCGCTGCACAGATTTCTGTTTTTCTATGTCGGCCAAACGTTCTTTCAGCAGCGACATGCGGTTGAGTATGATACGGCGGTCCATCTCAAGCTGCGTCTCGCCCGGTCCTCTCAGACCTACGGAACCACCCTTGCCGCTACCCGAACCGCCTCCCTGCCTTTCCAGGTGCGTCCACAGGCGCGTCAGTCGCGGCAACATATATTTATACTGCGCAAGCTCCACCTGAGTCTTGGCATGCGATGTCTGCGCCCTCATGGCAAAGATGTCAAGGATGAGCGAAGTGCGGTCCAGGATCTTTACTTTCAGTTCCGCCTCTATGTTGCGCAACTGCTTGGCCGAAAGTTCGTCATCGAAAATCACCATACCGATCTCGCGTTCGTTTTCATGCTCCGCCTCGATGTACTCCTTGATTTCAGCCAGCTTTCCTTTGCCCACATAGGTCACGGAATTGGGCATATCCAGCCTTTGAGTAAACCTTTTCACAGGCTGTGCGCCCGCCGTTTCGGTCAGAAACTCAAGCTCGTCCAAATATTCGTTTGTCTTTTTCTCGTTCTGCTGCAATGTTATCAAACCCACAAGTATTGCAGTCTCCGTCTTGCTTTCCGATATTATAAATTCTTTCATAGTTCCAATCACACGTTTCTACGTCTCTTGAAGAGATTCTTGTTTGCTATATTGACGATGTTTTTCTGCTGCCCGTCCTGCTTCTCCTCCGGCTCGCTGCCGGTCTTCAGCTTAGGATAGCTGATTCGTGTGTGATACATCGTCTTGAGTTTCTCCTTGAACACGTTTTTCACATTCTCAATGTCGAGGAACGTTATGGGGCATTCATTGAAGAAACCTTCTTGCACCTGCGTGTCGATAATGCCGTCCACAAGTTTCGCGATATTCTCATCCGTATATTCTTTAAGACTTCTCGATGCAGCCTCCACCGAATCGGCCATCATCAGTATGGCTGTCTCTTTCGAGAACGGATTGGGACCGGGATAGGTGAAGACAGATTCGTCAAACTGCTCGTCGGGATGCTCGTTCTTATATGATATGTAAAAATATTTAGTCTTGCCCTTGCCGTGATGCGTCCTGATGAAATCCTTGATGACTTCCGGAAGATTATTCTTCTCGGCTATTTTTATCCCGTCGGTCACATGGCTTATCACTACTTGCGCGCTTTGCATATAGCCCAAAGCCGAATGCGGGTTCACCCCGTTCTGGTTTTCGGTAAAGAATGTCGGATTCTTCATCTTGCCTATGTCATGATACAACGCCCCCGTCCTGACGAGCTGCGAGTTGGCTCTTATGCGGTTGGCCGCAGCGGCAGCAAGATTGGCCACCTGCATGGAGTGCTGGAACGTGCCGGGCGTGGTTTCCGACAGTTCCCTGAGCAGTTTGTTGTTGATATTGGATAGTTCCACCAGAGTCACATTCGATGTGAATCCGAAAATCTTCTCAAATACAAAGAGCAAAGGATAGGCCAGCAACAGGAACACGCAACTTATCATCAGATACTTGTAGCGGAACAGGCTGATAGACGTAATCTCGCCGCCCACAAGCAAGTCGAGGCCGATGGCGCACAATATGTATGTGACGAGCACCAGAAAAGCGGTGTTGAAGAGCTGTGACCTCTGCGACAGTTCCCTGAGCGAAAATATGGCCATGCAGCCGGCCAGAAACTGTATGATGAAAAACTCCATGGGCGAACCCGACGCTATGGAACATATCATTATGTTGGTGACATTGGCCATGACAGCCGTCCTTGAGTCCTGGAACACCCTTATTATGACAGGCAATATGGCATAAGGGATGACATACATGTAGCCGGGATTGTATGTCTTGGCCACGAAACTTGTCAGCACGGCATAGAATATCAGCGACGAGAAAAGCAGGAGTATGTTTGCTTTCCTGGCATAATAATCCTTGCGATACATGTCGAGGAATATCATGAAGCACAAGATGATGAACGACACCAGCACTATCTGGCCGATGAGCACGTTGGTCAGCCGCGACTTAGTGTCATGGCGCTTTATGGACTCTTTCTGCAATGACTGCAATATGTTGTAAGTATTTTCATTGACTATCTCGCCACGGTCTATTATCTTCTGCCCGGTCTGCACTATGCCTTTCGCCCCCGACACGTTGGCCAGGAGATCAGACTTTGCCGTCTCCGACAATTTACTGTCAAGCACCACATTGGCCTTTATATATTCATTGAGGCTGCATTTCTGCACGGCATCGGGAGAGATGCGGCAGCTCCGCACAAGCAGTTCATATGCCATCTTCTCCGAATAGAAAGACCTCACCTGTTTCACCCTTGCGCTGTTTCCATCCACTATGTAGACACGGCTGATGCTGTCGGCCATTAGCTTGTTCATCTCCAGAGGAGATATGATGCCGTTGCCGTAAACGGTTCTCAGCTCCCTCACTATATCGTTTTTCATCTTCTCTCCCACAACCTTGTTCAGCCCGGTCGCATACGCCCTTTCAAACGAAGCGACCATAGCCTCGCAGATGCTGTCATCTATAGCATAATAGGGCATGTACATGGACATTATGCTGTCGCGTTCTTTCTTCACCTCAGCATCGTCCTTGTATATGGGGAAGTCGAATTCGGCCGTCAGCAGCCCGTATTTCCAAGGCTTGTCTTTCTCGAATATGTAATTGAACTTGCTTTCACGCGGAAGCGCCCATATTATGATGCCTGCGGTAAAGACCAGTATGGCCAACCGCGACAACCACCATTTCACGTTATACTGTTTCTTTTTTTCCTGACTGTTGGGATTCATAAGCAATCTTTTTTTAAGGCATTTATGGAAATCACTCTTTTTCAGACAGACGATGCCCGCTGCAAATGTACACTTTGCCCGGATATTCGTTCAGCAGATTCATATTGTGGGTGGTCATTATGACCAAAGTGCCGTCTTCGCTTATGTTGTGCAGCAATTCCGCAATCCTGCGCCCGGTCTCTATGTCAAGATTGCCGGTAGGCTCATCGGCAAGGATCACTTCGGGCGAATTGAGCAAAGCTCTGGCTATGGCTATGCGCTGCTGCTCGCCGCCCGACAATTCGTTGGGGAATTTATAGCCTTTGTTAGCCATGCCGACCTCTTCGAGCACGGTCTTTATCCTGTCGTCTATGTCCACCCGATTGCTCCATCCTGTGGCGCGAAGCACAAAATGCAGATTGTCGTAGACACTCCTGTCGGTCAGCAACTGGAAATCCTGAAAGACTATGCCGAGTTTGCGTCTCAGATAAGGCAGCTTCTTCTTTTTTATCGACGCCATGTCATGCCCGAGCACCAAAGCCTTGCCGGAGCTGATATCCACTTCTCCGTACATGGTCTTCAGCAGACTGCTTTTGCCCGAGCCTACTTTACCTATGAGATAGATGAAGTCTCCCCTGCCGAGTTCAAACGAGACATCCTCCAATATGCTGTATTCGTTATGACAAATGCTTACGCCTTCATATTTTATCAAAACATCTTCCATACGCAAACCTGTTAAGAGCTTTTTATCAAAGCAAAAGTACAATAAATCTGCGATAAATACGCATAGCGGAAATACTTTCGTATAAATGCGGAAAAAGATATACGCCATCCCCACTGAAGATGTGCGCCATCTTTGCCCGGGACCGAGCCGATCATGACCGAAGATGGCGTACATCCCGGGCGGGCATGTGCGCCGTCTCAAGAGGCTACTACACTTTATGCTCGCCGAGATATTTCCGGCAGAATGATTTCACGCCGCAACCGGCGCACTTCGGATGCTTGGCCGTGCAGACATAACGGCCGTGCAGGATGAGCCAATGATGGGCTTTGGGGATAAGTGCGGCCGGTATGTTCTTCACCAGTTCCTTCTCGGTGGCAAGAGGGGTCTTGCAACCTGTGGTCAGTCCTATCCTGTCGGAGACGCGGAACACATGCGTGTCGACTGCCATTGCCGCCTTGTTGAATACCACCGAGAGTACCACGTTGGCCGTCTTGCGTCCCACTCCCGGCAGACGCACGAGGTCGTCAAGCTCATAGGGCACCTCTCCGCCGAACTCATCGCGGAGCATCATGGCCAGTCCTTTGAGGTGCTTTGCCTTGTTGTTGGGATAAGAGACGCTTTTGACATACTCCAATATGTCTTCCACATCGGCAGCAGCCATCGCATCGCATGTGGGAAACCTGTCGAACAATGCAGGAGTGACCATATTGACCCTCTTGTCGGTACACTGCGCCGAAAGCACTACGGCCACAAGCAGCTGGAAAGGCGAACCGTAATGTAACTCCGTCTCAGCCAAAGGCATTGCCTTGCTGAAATAGTCTATCACCAACCTGTATCTTTCCTTCTTTGTCATCTTATCTCAGTTTATGCTTTTTGTAATGAGGGGTGACCCGCAGGTAAAAAAACGCTATGGCAATCAAGACAAGCATACAGCCGAACATGTATGTAACCTCAAAAGAAAAATATTCGGCTATGTATCCGCCCGAGAACACGCCTATGCCTATGCCCACATCCCATGACGTGAGGTAGGTGGAGTTTGCAGTCCCTCTCTGGTCATTGCGCCCCAGATTGATGAACAGGCTATTGTAGGCAGGGAATATGATGCCGAACCCAATGCCGTGCAACACTGCGGCCGCATAAAACAATGCGGTAGCCGCACCTTTGTCCACAGCGGCCACGTATCCGTCGGCAGCCAGCAGGACAAAACACGCCAACGCCGGCCAAAGGCCGACTTTGATGGTTTCGGTCACAAACCCCTTGTCTACCCTCTTGCCCGAAAACAGACGTGTCACAGCCATGCCCAGCGCCATGAGAGTGAAATAAAGTCCGCCATTGCCCGAAATGCCCATCTGAAGGAAATACATGGCAATGTATGATGTGGTTATGCCGTAAGGCACTGCCAGCAGCAACAGCGAAATGCTGCCATTCACGCCTTTAAGCAGGAAAAAGCGGTCGAGAGAAATCACCTGTTTCTCCACTTTCGGCTTCGGCCGTGTCCTCACAAGCGAAGCCAATATGAATCCGAGCAGGCAAGACACAAGCGCGGAAGCGAATATGACAACAAAACTGTGGCCATGGTCATGCATGAAAAGCCCGCACATGGGGCCGATGCTCATCGCGATGTTGCCGGTAAGGCCGAAATATCCTATGCCCTCCCCGCGACGCGACGAAGGCATGATGTCTATGGCTATGGTGCTGCCGCTGACCGTAACAAGACCGAACGCCAACCCGTGCACAAAACGCAATATGGCAAACATCGTAAGGGTAAAAGCCACTATATAGCCAAAAAACATGGCAGTGAAAGTGAAGTAAGCAAACAGATATAACGGCTTGCGGGCGAAAGTATCGACAAGGTAACCTGAACACGAACGCATGAAAAGCGATGCGACCGTGTAGATGGACAGCACCACACCTATCACGGCCTTGTCTGCCCCGAACGTTTCCGCCAGATAAAACGGTATAATGGGCAACAAAAGGAAGAAACCGAAATAAAGCAAAAAATTGGCAGCCATAATACACATATAGTCGCCGGTGAAAAGCTTGTCTTTCTTGATTTTATCCATATCGCAAAACAATATAAAAACAAGTCACGGAACATTCGCCCATGAATCCGTGACTTGCCTTTTTATGAAGTAATCAATCAGTTGGCCGCTTCAAATTCTTTCAAGAACCTCATGTCGTTTTCCGAAAACATCCTCAGGTCTCTTATCTTATATTTGAGGTTGGCTATTCTCTCTATACCCATGCCCAACGCATAACCGGAATATACTTTGCTGTCAATGCCGCAATTCTCCAGGACATTGGGGTCCACCATGCCGCAGCCGAGTATCTCCACCCATCCGGTGCCTTTGCAAAGCTGGCAACCTTTTCCGCCGCAGATGTCGCACGATATATCCATCTCCGCGCTCGGCTCGGTAAACGGGAAATAAGACGGTCTGAGCCTGATCTTCGTATCGCTGCCGAACATTTCTTTGGCAAAAAACAAAAGCACCTGTCT
This sequence comes from Candidatus Avibacteroides excrementipullorum, assembly GCA_018711405.1. Lineage (GTDB taxonomy): Bacteria > Bacteroidota > Bacteroidia > Bacteroidales > Bacteroidaceae > Avibacteroides > Avibacteroides excrementipullorum. The sequence continues at coordinate 15,357 of DVIH01000054.1, forward strand.
CAAATCGGCAAAAGACACGCCTTTGTCTATATACAGACCTTCCACCTGATGGAAGAAGCAGTGCGCCCTTGCGCTTATGACCTCGTTTCTATAGACACGTCCCGGACAGATGATGCGGATAGGAGGCGTGTTTTTCTCCATTACCCTCGTCTGTACGGACGATGTGTGCGTGCGGAGCACTATGTCGGGATTTGATTGTATGAAAAAAGTGTCCTGCATGTCTCTCGCCGGATGGTCTTCGGCGAAATTCAGAGAAGAGAACACATGCCAGTCGTCTTCTATCTCCGGGCCTTCCGCTATGGAGAATCCCAGACGGCTGAAGATGGAGATTATCTCGTTTTTCACGACAGACAAAGGATGCCTAGCACCAAGTTCCACAGGGAAAGCAGTCCTTGTCAGGTCAATGTCATCATCCACATTATCCTGAGCATCAAATTGCTCCTTCAGCATGTTAATCTTTTCCTGAGCCTTGTTTTTCAGATTGTTCAAGAGCATGCCTATCTCTTTTTTCTGATCGGCAGCCACGTTTCTGAAATCGGCCATGAGAGCATTGATCTCGCCTTTCTTACTCAAATATTTAATCCTGATATTGTTCAGCTCCTCAGCATTGGCAACCTTTATCGCCTCTATCTCGGCCAGCAACTTTTCTATTTTATCTTTCATCTGAAAATACTTTATTAGTCTGATGCAAAAATCATTGCAAAATTAATGCTTTTTATTGAATTGGTGAAAGCCTGCCGATATTTATTAAAACCAGACCGCCCTAATGGCTAAATGGTGAAGTTTTCCATCATTATGCCTGTTATGTTTCGTGCCTCTTTCAGCACTATTTCCTTTCTCTTCAACAAAATCATATTGTTTTCTTTCAGACTGTTGAGTGCTCTGGAGGTGGTAAGCCTGGTCTCTCCTATTATTTTCGCAAGGTCTTCCATGCGCACCAGCATCCTTTTCTCCCCGTATTTGATATCGGAAAGACGGGCAAACAGCTGCAATATCTTGTCTTCCGCCGTTTGGGCATTGCCGAGCATGATTTTCGACCTGCAAGACTGTATCTTGCTGCACAACATATTAAGCACGTTTATATTGAATATGTCATACAGCCTGAACTGAGGCAGCAGATATTTCTTGTCTATAAAAACGAGGAAACTGTCTTCCGCCGCCATGTAACTCTTGGTATATTTGGTGGACGAGCCAAACAGGGAATAGAACTCTATGATCTCGTTTGCGGCATATTTCTCGATGAACATGAAATCGTAATTTTTCCCCTTGAAGAAACTTTCCACTCCGCCTTTTATAATGAATATGATATTGTTGCAGTCATCGCCTTCTTTTATGAAGACTTCCCCTTTCGATACTTTCCTGAAATATATTTCAATCTTCCCGAGTATTGCTGTCAGGTCGCCGGTGCTTATGCCCTGAAACATCGGGATCTGCAACAAGCTATTGTACATAGAATTCATCTCTACCATTGTGCAATCTCATTTGAATAGGTAAACAAAGATACAGAATGTTGCATTTCTGTTGTTCATCCCTTTCATGTAAATTAAGAAAAATACATACGTGTATAGAATTAAAACAATCTGCGGCATAAATTACGAAAACAAGAAAAATGCACGCTCTAATGAAAATTTAACATTTGAAATGCAATTCCCGCGATATTGCGAGTATAATTCTCAAGACAAATCATATCGCCACGACACGAGAAAATGTATGGTTTATCCCTAAATTTGTGTGGCAGTCTGCGATATTGTCTGCAAATCTTTGTCTTTTTCGAATCTTATCCGTCACTTTGTAACAAGCCAAAGTAAAAAAGAAATTTAAGACATAAGAATTTAAAGACATATTTCAAGCGACTTGTAGACAAATTATTTGGCTTTAGCAAATCCGGCAAACGTTATTTTACTTATATTTAGTTTATTGTATACCAATAAGATCATAATTATAATACCCCACAAAAGAAAAAGGAACAAAATAGGAAACCGTTCTTCTGCTTCAATCCGCTTAGAAACGGTTTTCAGCCCTCTTCTCAACTTCCGTGATTTTCTCCTAGCTACTTAATTCACAGATTATATTGCGTTAATCCGCCAGAATCCGGCGGATATTCCATAGATTTTATGTAAATTTGTTACGCTTTAGAAAAACATATCTCAAAACATCAATTTATGTCAGAATCAAACAATATCATAGAATGGTTTTTGCAGTTCAGCATCCACGAAACCATAAATGCATTTCTCACACTCTTTGCCGTAATAGACATAATAGGCGCCATACCTATCATTCTGTCTTTGCGTGAAAAAGGGCGTGATGTGAGGGCAAGTAAGGCCATATACATTTCCGGTGCGCTCTTCCTGTGCTATTTCTTCGGCGGCAACATGTTGCTCGACCTTTTCAATGTAGATATAAACTCATTTGCTGTAGCCGGAGCATTCATCCTGTTTCTCATGGCACTCGAGATGGTATTGGATGTGGATATATTCAAATATCAGGGGCCTACCCAAGAAGCAACCCTCATCCCTTTTGTATTCCCGCTCATTGCAGGCCCGGCAGTTTTCACCACATTGCTTTCCTTAGGCTCTTCTTTCGCCGGAATAAATATCATACTGGCGCTATTTCTAAATCTGGTGTGCGTCTATTTCGTGCTTTCCATGACAAGCCGTATCGAGAGATTCTTAGGAAGGGGAGGCATATACATAATAAGGAAGTTTTTCGGCATCATACTTCTGGCCGTATCGGTAGGCATGTTCATAGACAACATAACCAAGCTGGTCAACAGGATAAGCGCGTGAGAGCATTCAGGCAAGCACAAAAACGAAGCGCAATGACAGGAACAAACCTTGCCATTGCGCTTTCAGTTTAGGGATATCAGATATCACTTAATCCTAAGGAAACTGTAGCCGAACCTTTCGCAGGCCTCTCTCTCCAGCTGCTCCCTAAATTCCGGAGCGGCAATACCGATCAGAGCCTTAGCCCTTTGAGCCAAATCCTTTCCACGCAAATACGCTTTACCGTATTCTGTCACGATAAACTGCGCCTGCGATCTGGTGGTAACGACTCCTGCACCCGGCGTAAGCAACGATTTGATTTTCGATTCTCCTTTATGAGTGGTTGCAGTCATTGCTATGAAAGTCTTGCCGCCTTCTGACAATGAACCTCCATACATGAAGTCATGCTGTCCGCCCACACCGGAGAACATCCTTGCACCGATGGAGTCAGCACATATCTGTCCGGTCAAGTCTATCTCGATGGCAGAATTTATCGCCATCACTTTCGGATTTTGCGCTATTCTGAAAGGATAATTCGTCCAAGCCACATCACGGACTATGACATCCTCATTATAGTCCATATATTCATACAGCCTCTTCGAGCCTAAAGCCAAAGCTGCCACTGTCTTGCCCGGACAAACCGCCTTGCGCGAGTTGTCTATGATGCCCTCCTTAATGAGAGGCACTACGCCATCGGTCAAAGCCTCTGTGTGCAAACCGAGATTTTTATGGTCGTGCAAAGCCGCAAGCACAGCATTGGGTATGCCGCCCACACCTATCTGGAGCGTTGCCCCATCGGGTATCTCTTCGGCAATCAACTGGCCGATTCTCTGTTCCTTTTCATTAGGTATGGTCGTGGGCAACTCCACCAAAGGCTCGTCCACTTCCACGCAAGCGTCAATCTTTGAGATATGTATCAACGCATCGCCATAAGAGAACGGCATGTGAGGATTCACCTGAGCGATAATCTTCTTAGAACATTCCACTGCCGAAACTGCCAGATCCGCCGAAACTCCATAACTGCAATATCCTTCGGCATTCGGTCTCGACACGTTCAGGAATGTGGCATCCAAAGGGAGCGTTCCATCGCGGAACAATGCCGGAACCTCGCCCAAAAAAGACGGTATAAACTGGGCCTCACCCCTGTTTATAGCTTTCCTCACACTGTTTGCAATGAACAAGCTTACAGGCTTGAAAGAATCTTTCAACTCAGGCGTTGCATACGGAGCATCCCTTCGTCCCACTCCGAAACCGCTGTAGACAATAACATCCTTCAGTTCCGAGCCGCGTGCCGCAAGCGCATCGCACAAGACCTCCGGGATGGATGTACTGCCCTGTATGTATATACTGTCGCCTGAATTTATAAGTCTCACCGCCTCTTCGGCTGTCATATAATTTGCCATAAAATTTTATTTAATAGGGTTATTACTGTCAAAAATCCTCAACCTTTCATCAAGGATGTCATACGTATCGGGCGCAACTTTGGAGACACAGACCCTTATGCCTTCCTGCTCGCTTCCTGTGGGACGCAATGAGATGGCTGAAATGCCGTATCTCAGGAATTCATCCAACAGACGGTCGCCGGTAAAGCCTTTTCTTCCTATGGTGAAGAAGAAACCGTCGCTCACGTCCTGATCCAAATCTTTGTCATAAACTATATGGAAATTGTTCTTGCAGAATATTTCCTTTATCTTGTTTGCACGCCTTGCATATTCCTTTGTCTGCTCCACGAAATTCAACTTGCCGTCGCATGCCGCCTTATACATGGCTGCCAATGCATACTGTGCCGAATGGGAAACACCGGAAGACAAGGCATAAAGAATGGTAAAGACAAAGGCCTTGCCCAAAACACCCATGCCATACTCTTCCTGCAATCCGTCATAATATCTGTTGAACAATGCATTCGATATTGCGACTACCGCGATTCTCTCTCCTGCATAGCTGAATATCTTGGATGCGGAAAGCATCATGATATAATTGTCGGTGTATCTCGCAACCGTAGGCGGGAAAGGAGCCTCGTAAGGCTTGCCCAAATCCTTTCTGAAGTCCATACCGAGATAAGCCAGGTCTTCTATGGCGATGACATCATATTTTGTCATCAGCTCGCCTATGATCTTCAGCTCATTTTCAGTCAGACACACCCATGTGGGGTTATTCGGATTGGAATATACCACGGCTGCCACATTGCCTTTCGACAAATAGCTTTCAAGTTTGTCTCTCAGCTTTTCATCACGATAGTGGTATATGTCGAAAGATTCCCTCTTGTAGCCCAATATCTTGGCTTGCAAAGGCTGCACCGAGAATCCCGGGTCTATGTACAGTATGGTGTCTTTTTTCTTGTCAAGATGTGCGCAAAGGATGAAAGTTGCAAAAGTTCCCATCATGGAGCCTACTGTAGGCACACATCCTTCAGCGTTCACATCCACATCAAGGAAAGCCTTCACAAATCTTGAAGCCTGCTCTTTCAACGGAGCTATGCCGCCCACATTGGGATAGACGTTGGCCACGCCAAGATCGAGAGCCTCTTTTTGGGCTTTCACGCCTTCAGCACATGCAGGCAATCCGGGAGCGCCGATTTCGAGATGAACAAATTTTTCGCCTGTTGCCTTTTCTATATCTTCAGCTACAGCCACCGACTGCCTTATCGTTGCGCTGCCTATATTGGCGATGTTCTGTTTTTTCAGAACATCGTCAATCATATTTCTGTCAAAAGGTATACCCATTATCTTACCATCATTTAATTATAGACTGTCTTGCGAATTCCAAACCGGCTCTGAACGCTTTCAGGTTCATTTCTACTATGTCTTCGCCTTTGCGTCCGAACACCATTCTCACGCCGTCTTCCATCTTGTCTATTTCAAGACCCAAGAAAGGAGATGCCGCGCCGAGCAGCACGATATTGGCCGACCTTTGCGATCCCGCCTCTTTCGCTATGCTATCGACATCTATCACGATAGAGTTTTTCATTTCCTTTATGGTCTTGATGACAGCTTCACTGTCAGGATAGTTAGTCACATTGACAAAAGGAGTGGAGTTGGTGATGAGCCATCCTTCTTTTTTCAGATAAGGAAGATACCTCAACGCTTCCATCGGTTCCAGAGATATAATCAAGTCGGCTTTTCCCAGAGGAATAAGGTCGGATGATATAGGTTCTGAACTTATGCGGAGGTTGGACTGCACGTCTCCGCCTCTCTGACTCATTCCATGCACTTCGGCCTGCTTGATAAACAAACCTTCTTTAAGGGCTGTCGCGCCTATGACTGTGGCTATCGAAAGGATACCTTGTCCTCCCACGCCAGAAAGTATAATATCAGTATGCATATCTCGTTCTTATTTATTCTTGTTCTTGGCATGTCTTCTTGCTGTCTGGATACATTCCCTGCGAGGGATTATGACCGACACGCCTTTATATTCTATTTCTTCTCTCATCACCTTTTTCATCTCTTCCATGTTCTTGGGAAGCGGAACGACCACGCGCACGTGTTCCGGCTCAACGCCTATGCCGGTGCAGATGCTTTCCAGACGGCCTGTTCCCGCCGAATCCTGTCCGCCGGTCATACCGGTGGTGAGGTTGTCGGAGATGATTATCGTTATATTGGCCTTTTCGTTGACAGCATCAAGCAATCCTGTCATTCCCGAATGGGTGAAAGTGGAGTCGCCTATCACTGCAACCGACGGGAACTGGCCTGCATCGGCCGCACCTTTTGCCATTGTTATGGACGCGCCCATGTCGACTACAGAATGGATAGCCCTGTAAGGAGGCAGGAAACCGAGCGTATAGCAACCTATGTCGCTGAACACTCTGGCGTTCTCATATTCTTTGACCACTTCATTGAGAGCGGCATACATGTCTCTGTGTCCGCAACCCATGCACAATGCCGGCGGTCTCGGAACCACGATTTCGCTCTTTGGATATACTTCGGCATTTTTCAGATGCAGAGCCGCGATTATATTGTCAGGTGTCAGTTCGCCTGTTCTCGGCACTTCTCCGGTGAGACGTCCTCTCACTTTTACGCCTTCATCCAGCACGCCCCTTATCTGTTCTTCTGCGAAAGGCTGTCCGTCTTCAAGCACGAGGATAGACTCGCACTCGTCTGCCATGCGTTTCACGAGTTTCTTCGGCAACGGATACTGAGACACTTTCAATACCGGATAAGGACATCCGTTTTCATAGTGTTCCATGAGATAGTTGTATGCTATGCCGCATGCCACTACTCCCATGCTCTTGTCCGCTCCGTCCACATATTTATTCCTCTTGCTGTTTTCCGCTTCTGCCAGGAAATCTGCCTGCTCTTTGGTCAACACATTGTTTCTTGCCTTTGCGAAAGCCGGCATAAGCACCCACTGATTGGGATTCTGAGGATACGATTTTTTGTTCTGCTCTCTCACCTCTCCCGTAGTCACAACTGCACGCGAATGCGCCATACGTGTCACGAGACGGAAAAGCACCGGTATGCGGTAACGTTCTGACAGCTCAAAAGCCTCGCCAATCATCTCGTATGCTTCTTGCTGTGAAGAAGGCTCGAATGTAGGCATCATGGCGAATTTGCCGTAGAAGCGCGAATCCTGCTCATTCTGCGAAGAGTGCATGGACGGGTCGTCTGCCGCCACTACCACCAGACCTCCGTTGGCTCCGGTCATGGCCGAGTTGACAAAAGCATCGGCTGCCACATTCATACCCACATGCTTCATGCACACCATAGCCCTTTTGCCCATATACGACATGCCCAATGCCGCTTCCATCGCTGTCTTTTCATTTGAAGACCATCGGCAGTGAATGCCTCTTTCCTTTGCAAGCGGAGATGCTTGTATGAACTCCGTTATCTCTGTAGAAGGAGTGCCCGGATAGGCATACACACCGGAAAGACCGGCATTGATTGCCCCCAAAGCCACAGCTTCATCGCCCAGAAGTAAATGTTTATTATTTTCCATAATACTAATACATAAGATTTTTATGCAACAAATATAGCATGATTTTATCAGTTTGCAAATTAAAAGCTTGTCATATTTATTTCTGTCAACCGGTTATATCGTTATTTTGTCCGTACCGGGACTGTTTGGCAGACAGATGTCAACCGATATTATAAAGTGGACTTTACAAAACGGCACGGTAACCGCCGCCAGAAAGCGCAGCATCGCGCCTTGCAACAAAACTGGAGCAAAGGCCGCTCCGTTCAGATATTTTTCGTTTCTTTGCAAAAAATTTAGTATAAACATGCTGACATCAATGCCTACATTCGTTCAAGTGATAGAATTTGTCGGAACTTTCGCCTTTGCCATTTCTGGCATAAGGCTGGCTTCCGCCAAGCAGTTTGACTGGTTCGGAGCATACGTCGTGGGTCTGGCCACAGCCATAGGGGGAGGAACCATACGCGACCTGCTGCTGGACGTAACCCCATTTTGGATGACAAACTCCATTTACATGGTCTGCTCGGCCCTTGCGCTGCTATGGGTCATACTGTTCGGCAAATATCTAATACACCTCAACAACACATTTTTCTATTTCGACTCCATAGGACTGGCGCTTTTCACCGTAGTGGGCATAGACAAGACTCTCAATGCGGGATTTCCCATGTGGGTGGCCATCATCATGGGTACCATGACCGGAGCGGCAGGAGGCGTCATCCGCGATGTATTCATCAATGAAATACCCCTCATATTCAGAAAAGAGATTTACGCCATGGCATGTGTGGCCGGAGGTCTGGCCTACTGCCTCTGCATGCAGTTCGACATGAGCGACACGCTGATACAGATCATCACAGGAGCATCGGTTTTCATCATAAGAATCCTTTCGGTAAAATACAAGATATGCCTGCCCACCTTGAAAGGCAACAATGTATAAAACCGGAACACGCCACAACTATGGACAAAATTATAAAAAGTATGGAAGACACAGGAAAATCAATACGCATAATAACAGGAGACATAACCGAACTTAACGTAGATGCCATAGTAAATGCCGCCAACAATTCACTGCTCGGAGGCGGTGGCGTAGACGGTGCCATCCATAGAGCAGCAGGAAAAGAACTGCTGGAAGAGTGCCGCACTTTGGGAGGTTGCCGCACGGGAGAAAGCAAAATGACACAAGCATACAGGCTGCCATGCAAAAACATAATCCACACCGTAGGGCCGGTGTGGCATGGAGGCGGACATAATGAAGCCCGGTTGCTCGCCTCTTGTTACGACACGGCACTAAGACTGGCAGAAAGCCACCACCTGCGCAGCATAGCATTCCCCTGCATAAGCACGGGAGCATACGGCTATCCGAAAGAAAAAGCAGCACAAATAGCTTTAGACACTATCTGCCGGCACATAGAAAGAAAAGAATACAATGGAGATGTCATCATCTGCTGCTTCAAAAGAGATAATGCAGATATTTACGAAAACATATTGAGGCAACGCGGCATCCTTTAACCCTCAAACAAAGTCTGCCATGAAATGGAATGAATATGCAAGAACCGGATTAAATCTTCAGAAAGCTTTCCGACAACAAAAATATAATGGGATAACCCGTTGCGATTTTGCATTCAACATACTGGAATGCCTGAAGATGGATAAAGATTACAACCTCGTGGCTGTTCCCGTACAGGATTTTCTCGGTGGAGAATATAAACTTTGCGCCATTCCCAAAGAGGGACTGAAAACGTATGTTCAAAACAACAACCTACCATCAGACATTGCGCCCCAAGAATCCATTTGGGAACATATTTCCATAGAAAAATCAGAAATGGGGGCATGGCAGGCTTGCATCCTTGACTTGTCCGTTGCATGGATGCCCCTCTATTGGCATGGCGGATACCAGGCGAAAAAATATATATTCTCAACCAACACACTCCGTTCATTACATGCCACCCAATGGGGAAACACATCTTTCGACTACAGGAAATTCAAAGACGACCCGCGCATCACACCCAAAGTGACATTACAAGGAAACAATGTGATTATCAGATATTGCTATTGGAATGATTGGCAGGGTCTGGTACTTTGCACAGACTGCGCATACTTCAATGATAAAGGCCGGCTCATTTATGAACAACCCGAAGACGACCCGGACAATATCGGAAAATATCAGGAAATCTTATTTGAATATAACTGCGGCATCCTTTTTTAAGCGCAGTTCAAGTTGACGGCAGAAACGGCCATTTCGCATTGCAATGGAAATGGGCTTCTTTCCTCTTTCTGCAAAGCGAACACTCAGGACCACTCAAAAAGACCGCGCCGATCCCACGCGACACGCCTATTTTTCGCTCCACCGGAGACAGTTCGCGCAAGCGGCAAAGGCCGTCTTCAACTTCAACTCCGAATGTAAACCGGCCATTAGCCAAGACTGCCGTCCGGCCGCTGCGATCACATCGAAAGTTCCGTCATAAACGGTCGGTACCAGAGATTGCCTCCATATACTCCTCGCCGTACTCTACAGGATAAATCATGGCACAATACTCAAGCCTGTACCTCACCACACCTCCGTCCGCAATAGCCGTATCGTTCACCACGATATTTCCTGCGCAAGTACCGGGTACAAATGTATATTCGTACTCCGCTGCGGGCATGATATACAATTCCGAGCTGCTCTCCATCACAATGTCCATATCGGCACCATCACGCCCGAGATTGAGCGTATAGGTGCTTCTCGTCCTTGTCTTACTCCATGAATGACAGGCACAAACACTTTAGTATCGGCAGCCTTATACTCGGTGTTCAGAAGAATATCGGTAACAAAAAAACTTCAGCACCGGCATTGGGAGCAGAAGACGATGTTTTGGTGAATGAACCGGAATAACAGCATTTCTACGCATCGGCCTCGCTTTCATTTTCACTGCAAGCGACCAACAGCAAGGCATATACCGGCAAGAAATAAAAATGTTTCATATCATTACGCGGTTTACAGTCGACAAATATATAATGTAAAATTACGGCCAACCGTTGTTTGCCAACGGTTGGCCGCCCAGTTATTTTTCAAGTTATCCCGTTCAGCTTATTCTTCCACTGCCGCCTGCGCCGCTGCAAGACGTGCGATAGGCACGCGGAACGGAGAACATGACACGTAATCCAAACCTACCCTGTGGCAGAACTTAACTGACGAAGGCTCGCCGCCATGCTCGCCGCAGATGCCGCACTTCAAGTCGGGACGTACCGCACGGCCTTTCTCTGTGGCCATCTTGACAAGCTGTCCCACACCGTTCTGGTCGAGTACCTGGAACGGATCTACTTTCAGAATCTTCTTCTCCAGATATATCGGCAGGAACGAAGCGATATCGTCCCTCGAATAACCGAACGTCATCTGGGTCAGGTCGTTCGTACCGAACGAGAAGAATTCGGCTCTCGAAGCAATCCTGTCGGCTGTCAATGCCGCACGAGGTATCTCTATCATCGTGCCGACCTTGAAGTCTATGGAGTCGTGCATTTCCTCAAACAGTTTCTTAGCCTCCGCGCGTATGATTTCTTCCTGTTCCTTGAACTCATACAATATACCGGTGAGAGGCACCATGATCTCAGGATGCGGGTCGAACCCTTCCTCTTTCAATTCCAAAGCAGCACCGAGTATGGCTCTGGTCTGCATCTGTGTGATTTCCGGATAAGTATTGCCCAGACGGCATCCGCGATGCCCCAACATTGGGTTCTGCTCATGCAATGCGTCTACCCTGCTCTTTATGTATTGCAGAGATACGCCCATGGCATCGGCCATCTCCTGCTGTCCTTTCTCATCGTGCGGAACAAATTCATGCAAAGGCGGGTCAAGGAGTCTAACAGTCACCGGATATCCGTTCATGGCCTTGAAGATGCCTTTGAAGTCTTCTTTCTGATAAGGCAATATCTTGGAGAGTGCCTTTTCCCTGTCTTCGGCTGTCTTGGCAAGAATCATCTCGCGCATAGCCTTGATTTTCTCGCCTTCAAAGAACATGTGTTCTGTACGGCAAAGGCCGATACCGACAGCTCCGAAGTTTCTTGCCACCGTAGCATCATGCGGAGTATCGGCATTGGTACGTACTTTCAGGCGGGTATATTTGTCGGCCAAAGCCATCAGTTCCGCGAAATCGCCGCTCACCGAAGCCGCTTCAGTCTTGACCTGTCCCATATAGACTTCACCGGTAGTTCCGTTGAGAGAGATGTAGTCTCCTTCTTTCAGCAGCACGCCGTCTATATCCACCGTTCTCGCCTTATAATCCACTTTCAACGCACCTGCGCCCGAAACGCAGCATTTGCCCATGCCTCTTGCAACGACTGCGGCGTGCGAAGTCATACCTCCTCTTGCTGTAAGGATACCTTCTGCCACCTGCATTCCGGCCAAATCTTCAGGAGAAGTCTCCAGACGCACCATGACTACCTTATGTCCTCCGGCTGCCATCTTGGCCGCATCATCGGCAAAGAATACTATCTGTCCGCAGGCCGCACCCGGAGATGCCGGCAATCCCCTTGTTATGACTTTGGCTGCTTTCAGGGCATCCTTGTCGAACACGGGGTGAAGCAGTTCGTCGAGTTTGTTAGGCTCGCAACGCAGCAAAGCTGTCTTTTCGTCTATCATGCCTTCGCGGAGCAAATCCATGGCAATCTTGACCATTGCGGCACCTGTTCTCTTGCCGTTTCTGGTTTGCAGGAACCACAGTTTGCCTTCCTGCACGGTGAACTCCATGTCCTGCATATCCCTATAGTGGTTTTCCAGTTTCGTCTGTATCTCATCGAGCTGTTTGTAAATTTCCGGCATGGCTTCCTCCATGGACGGGAACTGCGCTGCTCTGATTTCTTCCGGGATGCCTGCCCGTTCCGCCCAACGCTGGGAACCTATCCTGGTAATCTGCTGAGGAGTCCTGATGCCGGCCACGACATCCTCGCCCTGAGCGTTGATGAGGTATTCGCCGTTGAACAGGTTTTCGCCTGTGGCCGCGTCTCTTGAGAAGCATACGCCGGTAGCGGAGGTGTCGCCCATGTTGCCGAACACCATAGCTTGGACTGAAACGGCTGTACCCCATTCTGCCGGAATGCCTTCCATCTTCCTGTAGATGATAGCCCTTTCATTCATCCAAGACCTGAACACAGCACATATCGCCCCCCACAACTGTTCGTATGCACACGATGGGAAATCTTTGCCTGTCTGTTTTTTGACAGCGTCCTTAAAGCGTCTTACAAGTTCTTTCAAGTCGTCTACATCCAGTTCATTGTCGAGATGCACGCCTTTTTTGCTCTTAACGTCTTCTATGATAGCTTCAAACGGGTCTATATCGTCTTTGTTGGTGGGTTTCATGCCGAGGACCACATCGCCGTACATCTGTACAAAACGCCTGTATGAGTCCCATGCGAAACGCGGATTGCCGGTCTTCTTTGCCAGCCCCTCGACCACATCGTCATTGAGTCCGAGATTGAGGATGGTATCCATCATGCCGGGCATGGAAGCTCTTGCTCCGGAACGTACTGATACCAAAAGCGGATTTTCAACATCGCCGAACTTCGATTTCA
>DVIH01000055.1 GCA_018711405.1 Candidatus Avibacteroides excrementipullorum
CAAAGATGAATATCTTCTGGACTTTATCAATGTTGAGGAACTTGGCGAGCGAGACAAAGAAGATATTGATGAACGAGTTATAGAGCATGAAATCATACACAACATCAAAAAGTTCATACTCACCTTTGGCCGGGACTTTGCATTTGTCGGCAATCAGTATAAATTAGAAGTCTACGGAGTAGAGCACTTCCCCGACCTGATATTCTTCAACCGAGAACTGAATGCACTTGTAGTCATTGAATTAAAGAAAGGAGCATTCAAGTCCTCTTATTTGGGACAATTATGCACATACCTCCGCTTGATAGATGACCAAATGCGTAAACCGCACGAAAATCCGTCAATAGGTATAGTGCTATGCAAAAGCGCGAATAAAAAATATGTGGAATATGTAATCCAAGACTACGACAAGCCATTAGGCGTTGCAACATACAAGATTTCAGATGAAATGCCGGAGAAATTAAAACGCGCATTGCCTGATACTGAAGAACTGAAAAAATTGCTTTAGCATATAGCAAACAGTAACATCATCAAATCAAGCCGGCAATCATCTCAAACTACCTTATATTACATACAAATTTCCATTTACTGCCGGCCGAGCCGGGTTTTATTGCCGATGTCTGAAAAGCCGGATGGAGATGCAAAGCATCCCCGCCCGGGATGTACGCCATCTTTGCCGAAGATCGGCTCGGTCATCGCCCGGAATGTGCGCCATCTTCGCCGGGGATCGGCTCGATCCTTGCCGCCCGTTTTTTCGGATATTGACATACAGACAGTTAGGCACAAAAAAGAATCCGGCACCATCGCGATGCCGGATCCACACATTTAATATATAAATCTCAGGTTAGAAAACGGATATTCTGTACATGCCGCAACTGCCGTCACCGAAGGTTACCTTCAGTATGTACAGTCCCGCAGCAATGTCAGATACATCTATCTTTGTATATTCTCCATGCCACATCTTGACTATCGCACCGTCCATAGACACGACTTCCACGCGCTCTATCGACCTGGACGCCTCTATGAAGATGTAATCGTCGGCCGGCACAGGGTAGACAACAGTCTCGGCAGACTCGGCATCGCTCACCGACACGAAGCCGCTGGCATATACCGTTATCTCGCCATACACTCCGCTGCCGTCATTGGCTGCGGCGCGTATCACTGCCGTACCATCCTTGCCCAGTGCGGTCACGAGGCCTTCGGCATCTACCGTTGCCACATCCGCGCCGCTCGTCACGCTCCATGTCAGCGACTTGTCGTCGGCATCATCGGGCGAAACAGTGGCAACCACCTGCAATGTCATGCGCTGCGGGCTGAGGTTCACATCGTCCGCACTCAGCGTCACGCTCTCCACCTTCACATCGTCGGGAGCAAAACCTGCGGCATATACCGTTATCTCGCCGTATGCTCCGCTGCCGTCATTGGCTGTGGCGCGTATCACTGCCATACCGTCTATGCCCTGTGCTGTCACAAGGCCTCCGGCGTCTACCGCAACCACGCTTGCTCCGCTCGTCACGCTCCATGTCAGCGACTTGTCGTCGGCGTCAGCGGGCGATACTGTGGCAACCACCTGCAATGTGGTGCGTTGCGGGCTGAGGTTCACATCGTCTGCGCTCAGCGTCACGCTCTCCACCATCACTTCGGCCGGAGCGAATCCGCTCACACTTATGTCTTTCGTTGCCGAAAGTCCCGAACCGTCTATGGTCGAAGCCTTCACCGTCACTGTGCCGTTGCGTCCCTCGCCTGTGTAGGTCAGCAGTCCCGACTGGTCTATCATGGCCAGATCATTGCCGGAAGTTATAGTCCAGTTCACTTGCTTGTAGGTAGCCATAGCCGGCATTATCTCGGCATAGACGTGCAGTGTCTCCCGGTCGGGAGTAAGCACGGCCTGTTTCTCTATGGTGCGCACGGCCACCGACTCGGCAAACGTGACGACATTCGATTCCGAAGAACTTACCACGTTGGAAAGTCCGTCTGCCGTGTTTGTCACAGCCTTCGCACCTTTCATGGGCGAATTCAGGACAATCCAGTTGTCATCATATATATTGCTGTAGCTCAAAGCATAGTAATAGGATTCGCCGTCTCCCACCGTGCGGTCGGTGTAGCTGGTCTCATATCCCGATGCAGTGGCAAGCACCTGCATGTTGTCGGGCGAATCGCCCCGCATGATGGTGTACTGCTCTATCAGTCCTCCTTCGTAAGCAGACCATACAATGTTGATGTCGTTGCCCATGCCCTTGTTGAGCATCACATGTACACTGCTGTGCACATCGCTCATAGAGCTGTAGCTGTCGTAGACCGTAGCCAACGCTATGCGATATCTGTTTTTCCTCACCGTCGGGTCAGACTGCTGGTCTATGTACATCTCGGCATCGATAGGCACGCGGTCTATCTCCACAAAATTGTTGGTGGAGCCTGTTTCCTTGAATATGGCCATGCTCTCGAACACTCCTTCGGGCAGGTCTTCCGGCACATCCCACAATATCTTGTTACGGCCGGTAGCACCGTCTACTGTCACGATGGATATCTGCGGAGTCACATTGCCTTCTATGACTTCCACTTCCCTGTACCAGCTGACTTCGCCGCACACCGGGTCAAGGCAATAAAGTTCCAGCCAGACTTTGCCGTTTTCGTCCGCACAGTCTTCATAGAACGTCACACGCGCTTCGAGAGAAGAGCCGCGCCTTTCCACCACGATGGTGTTGCGCCCCAACTGATATTCAGGAACGACAATCAGACCGCCGATGTCGAATGCCGTAGTCGCGCTGCAGCTATAATCCTTGTCATCGGAAGCACGCACGCCCACTGTCCTGCCCGCTTCGCCGAATACCGCCGGGAGGGTGAACGGCACAGCCGCGCCCTGCACCACTGTCTTGGGCAGAGTGAACGACATGTCTATCGTCTCGCGCACGTTTATCGGTTTGGTAGAGACTTTGCCGTTGACCGTCACGCTCACGTTCTTCACTCCGGTCTCATACCATGCCACTACCACATTGTTGCCGTCTTCGCTCAACAGCTGCCCGCCATCGAGACTCCACTCCGGTTCTCCGGTTTCGGTGCCGACGTATGTCAGCACGGTTTCCACCAGCTGGCAAGTCTCATCGGGAGCATCTATGCCCACCATACTCTCTACGGTAAACTCATACGTCTCAGAGAACGGAGAATGCATGCCCCACATGTCTATGGACTGCACTTTCAGTTCATAGGTCTCGCCTACCCGGAAACGGTTTATAGGCACTTCCATCTGCGTGGCCCGCCTGTAATTGGCATAAAGAGGTATGGAGAGCGCGGCATCTTCGCCGCCGTTCATGGGCGATACGATGTAGCTGTCATCTCCCGACTCGCCCTTTATCTTGAGGCTGACATTGTAGCGCATCTGGGTGAACGGTGTCTCGGCATCTTCAGCCTCGTCCCAAGCCAGGACTATGGCATCGGCACGCTGCACCGCACGCACATTGGCAGGAGTCTCCGGAGCCGTATTGGTATGGCGCGACAGAGTGCGGCCTGCATTGCAGTCGGGCACGCCATCGCCATCGAAATCGCCAAGCACGGTAACATAATAGTACAGACTTTCATATTCTGCCATACGGATATCGCCGTCAGGATAGAAGTAGAATATCTTTTCACCTAAAGACACATCAAGATAGCCGTTGTTGTCATAATCGTAAACATTCAATCCGCCTGAAAAATACTCCTCATACGAATACAAGACCTCCTTGTGCGAGAAGTCAGCATCTTCGCCGGTGGAATGGAACACCACCAACTCTCCCGCCTCGTCAAGAAGAGCCACGCAGTCCACAAAGCCATCGTTGTTCATATCACCCAAGAAGAAGTCGTCATTGGAACTTCTTGAAGCAGCATGCGGCAACACACGCTTTACAGGCTCGGAGAAAGAAAAGTTGCCTTCATTCATGTAAATCAGCAATCCTAATTCATCTTCTATATTACCTATAATCACCATGTCATAAAGCCCGTCTCCGTCCACATCATAAGGATACATCTTAATTACAGAAATGCCCGACACATTCAAATCGTGCCTGATGTAAGTCCTGCCGTCTCCGGTATTCTCATAAATGACATACCTACCATAAGAACTGTAATTATACAGAAAATCCACATAACCGTCATTGTTCATGTCCACATGGTTTTTCTGTTCATCATAATAGTATGGGAGACCGGAATGCGAGTTGAAACCGGCTCCATCGCATGTGAATGCCTCGAAAGAATATGTAAAGTCGAAACTGCCTTCGTTGACAAACACATTGCCCTTGTTGCTGTACAGCACGAAGTCGGGCAGTCCGTCCATGTTCACGTCAGCCACTATACCGCTCGAGGAAGGCTGCAGGTCGGAATTGTAGGTGCGTCCCACTTTCGAGAAGTTGCCCTTGCCGTCATTCTGCAACACTCCCATTACCTCCACGTTGTCCCTGTAACCGCTGCCCACGATGTCGAGCGTGCCGTTCATGTCTATGTCGTATGCCAGCCCCTCATGCCTTTGGTCACCCTCCCAGCGAGCGAACGACACTGCGTAAACCTCCGCCTGCTTCTCCACAGCCGTGCTGCGGCCTTCGGTATCGGTCACGGTCAGGCTCACCGTCTTCGTCCCGGCCAGATCGTAAACCACTTTCCATTCCGTATCGGTACTTGCCACGACTTTTGCTTTCTCTCCGAAGTCCCACGCATATTCATATCCGTCCCTGTAGGGCAGACCGAGACTTACGGTCAGCGTATCGATTGTGTACAGAGTCACAGGCGAAAGGTTGAAATCAGCACTCAGCACATTGTTTTCAAACACGGCCTCCTCGCTCCATTCGCTACCCAGTCCCGACGGGTCTACCGTCTGTATGGCAATGTAATATTTGCCCGTATTCCACGACTTGGTGTCTATGATTTCATAAAGGTCGTATGCCGCATTGCCCTCGCCCGGACGCAGACGCTTGCCCGAAGCAGAGGCATAGGCAAACCACACATCGCCGGCTCCCGGCTCGGTGCCTATGCGCAGCGCGTAAGTGAGGTCCACAGCCGAAGTACCGTCATCCGTACCCGGCTCCCACTGCACGCGCAATGTATTTGAAGCGGCATCGTGTATGAATGTAGGAGCGGCAGGACGGTGGGGAGCGGCATTGACCTGCGCGGCAGCAAACTCACCCCTGAACCTGGAATAGCCTATTTCGTCTACGACAATATCTCCACTATAAGAACCTTTGGTATCGACAAAGTATTCCGTAATGCCGTCATTGTCGAAATCGCCATAGACCACATCGGGAGAAGTTTCCAGCAGAAATTCCCCTTTCGCCTCAGAATAAGATGAGGACGTATTAAGAGGAATGTCAATAACAGGCGTCTCGCCTATGGCATAATCGAACGAAGGCAGGCAGTCTATCAGATACAGATCGTGCTTCACATTGTACCACTGGTCATCATTCAATATGGCTTCGGGGATGTCAGCCAGCACCTCGTATGTGCCGTCATTGTCAAAGTCGGCGCAAGCGTAGAACTTCATCACCTGCTCGGAGCTGCGCTCGCGTTTCTTGAAAGAGCCGTCGCCCTGATTCTCGAAGAACACGAGGAACGAATATTGCGATGAATCAGTGTAGTCGAACGGCAGAAGTATGTCCACATCCCCGTCACCGTCGAAATCATAGCAATGTACTCCTGTGATGTTGAAATTCTGCATCAGCAGTTCCTTGTTGAAACTGTTGTCGCCCTCATATATATATAGGTATACAGTTTTGTTGCTCTCGTCATAGACCACGAAGTCGGGTATGCCGTCGCCGGTCAGGTCTTTCACCGTGACATCGCCTCCGAAATCACCGAAATAATACCTGTTGTCTCCCAAGCTGAGGAGCGCGTTGCCGTTGTCCAGATTGAGCAGGTCGGGCAGACCGTCCATGTTGATATCTACAGCCTCCGGTCCGGAATATTCAAACAGCGCGGCTGCGTATTGCGGCTTGGAAGCGAATGCGCCATTGTCTTTCAGCGAAGGATGCGGCGGCGCACTGGCCAAAGCAGCTCCCGAGAAGTTGAGCGGCGGCGGTATGATGGGATTGGCTCCATACTGGGCGAACAAGGCATTGTTTATCTCCTCCTCATCGGTCACTATTATCAGTTCATTGGGCTTGAAAGAGCCGTCGGGCTGCTGGTAATAGATGCTATAAGCTGCATCCGGATTATAGTAATCTGTGTTCAAGTCGCAGCAAAGTATGTCGGTGCGGCCGTCATTGTCGGCATCGAACAATGCTATTCCCGAAGAATACAAGTCATCCACATGGAATGCAGCGATAGTCTTGCCTTCTACTGTCAGCAGATGCAACATGAAAGAGCCTGATTCTTTCGACACCACAACAAATTCCGGCTTTCCGTCACGGTTTATGTCGTCTATGGCTATCAGCTCTCCCTGCACCGGCAACGGGCGGATGAAACGCCCCTCATGGTCGTAAATCTTTATAGTATAGTTGTCGCTGCTATTATTATAATAGTACTTCTCATAAGTCAGGTATTCCATGACGCCATCACCGTCTATGTCATAGAAGTGGTCGGCCGTCTGCGGGAAGTCTCCCGCCAGCAGTATGAAATCGCCTGTCTCCGTCTCGTGCGTGCTGATGACGAGTTTGCGCAAGGACAGTATCGGCGACACTTCGGGAGTGCCGGTATATCTGAATGCGAACCTGAACGAGCTGCTGCCGGCATACTCGCTGAAGTCGAGGGTGAACGCCTCCCACCGGGTTACGTCATATCCGTAATCGGGATATGTCATAGGCACCTGAGTCCACGTCTTGCCATCGGTGCATACCAGCAGCTGCAACACATTGCTCATGTCTTGCACCGTTGCCGCCTGGCTTATGCGCATCTGATATGACACTGTAATCCTGCTTGCCGCCGAAGCGTCTATCTGCGGCGACACAAGCCAGCCATCCACATATACAGGCACGACGCTTACATACCACTTATCACCGCCAAGGCTCCATGCGTCGTGATCGACGGTTCCCTTCACGAGAAAATATGAGAACTTATCCGCATCGGCCATGTGGTCGGTCTCGCACGAATAGGAGACGAGCATATCACTTATGATGCCGTCATACAAATCGGATCGGCCTGTGCCTGCCTGCAACATATATGTGAGCGGCATTTCGGGCAAATCCAAAAATTTAGTGGCTCTCGGGTAATTGCCGTAGCCATCCCCGATGCCGCCCACGAAGCGGAAACGCCCGTTATAAAAAGCCTCGCTGCCCGTCAGCACGTATGACCACACGCCATCGGCCTCCTCCGTCATGGCATACAGCTCGCCGTGCATCTCATAATACATCCCGTCATCTCCCCATACGCTGCCTTCGGGAGCGCAAAGGCTGACATCTGTCCAAAACTCCCTCTCGCTCTCGGGCACTACAAAAGTCAGCTTCGTCTCGCCCTCCGCCGGAGCCTCATCACTCAGCACAAGCGTCCACTCGGCCTCGCCCGGCACGGCATCATCCGACATTGCGCTTACGGCTACATCTATCTCATTGCCCGTCTGCGACAGCAGGCTGAACCTGCGCGAATCTGTCACCCCATGAATGTATAAAGTCCTGTTGGCAGACGTGCCGTCGCTCCAGGCCAGTGTCACGGACGGCCGGTCACCGCCATAATAGGATACATCCGACATGAAACCCAACGGAGTAGGAAATGTGAACTTGCAATCATCGGTTACATCCATGCCCGGAAAATCGCCCAAGACAGCCCTGCCGTTGGCCTCAGCATAAAGGTAGACCTTGCCCCACGAACTGCAACTCTCTCTGTCGAGAGAAAACTCCGGGCCTTGCGGCTCCCGGTTTTCGAGCGTCACCGTAGGATAGAAAGCATTGGCGCCTATCGTCTCCACATTGTCGGGGATATATACGGAGCGCACCCCGCTGAGCTGGTAGAACATCCCGGCCGGAATGTCACGCACCGTCTCGCCTATGTTGATTGTCACGGAAGACGTGCTGTAACCATTTCTGCCGCAAAGGGCGCTCTGCACTACCGAAGCAGCATTGTAGTTGATTACAGCAATGTCGCTGCTCTCATACAAGTTGAAATTGGGAATCCTTTTCACGTTTTCGCCTATGGTCAGAATCTCTATGGGAGCAGACACCATAATCTGATTATCCTGAGAGCCGGTGACAGCACAGTCCGTCGCATTCCACACCACTTCGGTCAGGCCGGTACATCCTCCAAAAGCACTACTATCAAGCGTCTCAAGACTCATCGGTATCGTCACCCGCTTCAGCGAACTGCACCCGTCAAAAGCATACCAGCCTATACTGCGGAGCGTGGATGGGAATACTATTTCCGCCAACGCAGCGCAAGATCTAAAAGCACCGCCTCCGATGGAATCCAGACCTTCCGAAAAAGTGATACGTTCCAAAGAAGTGCAATCGCTGAAAGCATCCCTGTCTATGCTGCGGAGCGTGGATGGAAAAACAATTTCCGTCAACGCAGCGCAACAGCTAAAAGCACTGACTCCGATGGAATCCAGACCTTCCGACAAAGTGATACGTTCCAAAGAACTACACCGGTCAAAAGCAGACATGCCAATGGTGCGGACAGTGGAGGGCAAGATCACTTCCTTTATATCTTCTCTCCATCTGAAACCGGTGAAAGCGTTACTGCCAATGGACACCACCGCATAGGTATTGCCATCGTGCACCACCTGCTCCGGAATGTCTATCCGCTCACAGCCGGAATAATCCGCTCCCGTGCCGGTTAGCTCCACTTCCGAATCGGACAAAATAACATAAGGCAGCACGACTCCATCGTCATTGGCCGCCGTAAAATCCTGCGCGCGGACATGCCATATACCGGTAGTCAGCAGACACAGGAAAGCAAGTAAAAATCGTGTCTTCATAATCACTATTTTTAAGTTAATATTTTTGCCCAAGATAAGGATTTATTTCCAACCGAGACTTGTCAAAGCGTAAATTTTTATGTCAAAGCGTAAATTTCTTTCACTAAAAATATGTCAAAGCGTAAATTTTTATGTCAAACAAACAATAATCTGTCAAAAGCCGCTTCCGACCCCGAAAAAAGCCCGCCTACAGCCCCGCCCGGGATGTACGCCATCTTTGCCCGGGATCGGCTCGGTCTCGGGTGAAGATGGCGCACATCCCGGGTGAAGATCGAGCCGATCCCGAAAGCCCCCTTCAAGAGCAAAAAATCAGGCTCCCGGAAAGGTCTCCGGCAAAGGCCGCAAGAAAAAAACAGACAATGAAAAAATCCGCACAGCGGCATAAAATCAAAACAGTTTTCTATTTTTGCAAAACAATAAACAACAAACCGAAAAGATGAGAAGCAATTCCGATAATAATATCATAAAAATCCCGGAACCGACCTTGAGAAGACTGCCCTGGTATCTGTCGAACATCAAGCTGATGAAAGAACAAGGCGGACATTTCGTCTCGTCTACGCAACTGTCGAAAGCCACCGGCATAGACGCCTCGCAAATAGCCAAAGACCTGTCGTACATAAAAGTCAGCGGCAAGCCCCGGGTGGGCTACGAAGCCACCTATATAATAAAGGCGCTGGAAGACTTTCTCGGATTCACCCGCCAGCACGAGGCCTTCCTCTTCGGAGTGGGAAATCTGGGCGGAGCACTGCTCAACGACAACGGCCTGTCGCAGTTCGGGCTGAAAATAGCGGGAGCCTTCGATGTGAGAAAAGAAATAATCGGCACTGAAATAAACGGCATACCCATATATGACATCAACCGTCTGCCGGACGTAAACACCGGAGCCAGAATCAAGATAGGCATACTGACCGTGCCCATCTATTTCGCCCAAAACGTGACGGACTGGATGGTGGCCTGCGGCATCAAGGCCGTGTGGAACTTCACCCCGTTCAGGATAAGAGTGCCGGAAAACATAGTGGTGCAAAACACATCGCTCTATGCACACCTTGCAGTGATGTTCAACAGGCTGAACGAGGAGGAACTGAAAAGATGAAAATAATAACAGCAGACAATAAACCGGCCGCAGATACGTTTAAACCACAGGAACCGGCCATATCTCTGAAGCCCGACTCCGCCCTGCTGAAAGACGGCAAGCCGTTTTTCATACCCGATTTCACCGACAATGCCGTAATGACCCCGTGCGTGGTGGTGCGCCTGTGCAAACTGGGCAAGAACATAGCGGAACGGTTTGCCTACCGGTATTTCGATGCCGTGACAATAGGGCTTGACGTAAGGGCTGAAGACGTAAGGGAAAGGCTTGAAGACAGGCACATGCCCGCCGCACTGTCCTATTCGTTTGACAACTCGGCCATACTCGGCAGTTTCGTGGAACTCGAAAAGACAGGCAGGGAATATATGCACCAAGCCACATTCAGGCTGACTGTGGACCATGAAGAAGTGTTGCGCCACGACATGCACGAACCGGACTGCGGCCCCGAACGGATAATATCGCACATCAGCCGCTTCATGACCGTGAAAATAGGCGACCTCATATTCATGAACACGGGACAACAGCCCTTAAAGGCAGAGATAGGACGGCACATAGAGGGATTCATAGACGATGAGAAAGTATTGAGCTTCAACATCAAATAGATAAGTCACGAAACACACGAGCATGAGAAAAAGTTTCATCCTATACTGCATCTTCACGATGATATGCACGGCCGCATGCCGCCTGTATGCACAACCGCAACCGTTCGTCACGCTGAAATGGGAGGACTATCCCGTCACACGCATGGAAAACTTCGAGGAGGTCACACGCGACTATTTCTTTGAAGGAGCGGAATTCAACGACAGCGGACTGCCCGTGTGCGTGCAAAGCATAGACATAGGACGCAACTGCACATCGGCACAATATGACATAACACTGGAATTTCCCGAATACGAACCCGTGTCTTTCTGGCAAAACAAACGGCTCACGGAGGAACGGCGCAACCTGCCCGCAGCCCCGCATCCGGAATGGCACATGGAGATAGCTTCAAAAGAAGGCTTCATAGCGGTGAGATTCGTGCCGCTCGTGTTCAGAGACGGACGCTACCAAAGAATCAAGTCGTTCAGGCTCAGGCTCGACAAACGTGCGGCAAAATACGCCCCGCAGGAAGAGACTGAAAGATATGCCGAAAACTCGGTCCTGGCCGAAGGCCGGTGGCACAAAGTGGCTGTGGGCGAAAACACGGGCATATACACCATCACCAAAGAAGAACTGGCCAAAATGGGATTCAACGACATAAGCAAGGTGGCAGTGTTCGGCTACGGAGGAGAGATGCTACAGGAAGACTTCTCGCTCTACAAGCCCGATGACCTGCCCGAAGTGCCTGTGTGGAGAGACAGCGACAAGATAAAGTTTTTCGCCAAAGGCACGGTGAGATACGACTTCAACTCGTCGGGCTATCTGGTGCATACGCAAAACTACAGTTCCGACTACGGCTACTATTTCATCACCGAGAAAGACTCTCCGGCGCAGTTCGCCACAGCAGAAGCGGTGGCTCCGGCAGCGGAAACCACGACTGTGGTAAAAGACATAGCCGTGTATGAGAAAGACGACAACTTCAAATGGGAAAACTACGGACGGCGATACTACGAGACATACAGCTACTACAGCAACCCCTCTAAAACGTACCAACTGGAGCTGCCCGGCATAACAGGCAACAAGGCCAGAGTCACTTTCGGTTTCTCTATGGCCATATCGACCTCCACAGACAGCAAAGTCAAAGCCACGGCCAACGGAGAAGAGCTGGGGACTTCTACGTCTTTCAGGGTAAACAGCGCTTCGCAATACATGAAAGCCGTGTACAGGGAGACCTCGCTCACATGGTCAGACAATCTGAACGAAAACCTCGACCTCACACTTTCGGTAGAGAGAAACTCACCCATAGACGGGCATCTGGACTACATAGAGGTATGCTACGACCGCAAACTGGAAATGCAGGGCGACTATCTCCTGTTCCGCAACAAGCAGGATGGCGCCACCACATACGCCATAGGGAATGCCGGCCCCAACACAGTGATAATGGATGTGACAAATCCCGGACAATATGAAATGATGCCTTGCGAGACAAGCAACGGCACTGCCACATTCACATCGGGCGAGCAAGGCAGCAGGACTTTCATGGCAGTAAACCCAAAAGCTGCGTTCAACAACAAAGTGACCGACATCGGAGAAGTGGCAAACCAGAATCTCCATGCGCTGAAAGACGTGGACATGGTGATAATAATACCCGCTTCGGGCAAACTTTACGCACAGGCCGAAAGGATAGCGCAAGAACACCGCGACACCAAAGGGCTGAATGTCGTGACGGTCAACGCAGGCGACATATACAATGAGTTTTCATCGGGCACTCCCGACCCTACGGCCTACAGATGGTTCATGAAAATGTTTTACGACCGCGCGGGAGAAAGCGACAAATATGCCAAATATCTGTTGCTGTTCGGAGACTGCGCATACGACAATAAATTGAAAATCCAGGAATGGAGCAACTTCAAGCAAGATGATTTCCTGCTCTACCACCAGCCCAAATCAAACGCGAGCGACGACATAGACAACCTCATGACCGATGATTACTTCGCCTATCTTGATGACAACGAAGGAGCCAACCTCAGCCGGGCAAGCGTAGACATAGGAGTGGGACGCATCACAGTGAGAAACGAAACGGAAGCAAAAGAATTCGTGGACAAGCAACTGACCTACATGCGCAACGAGAATCCCGGCATCTGGAAAAACAAGATGCTGTTTGTAGCCGACGACAATATCGATGCCGGCGACTCAGGACACATGACCGAGACCAACAAGGCCATAAATGCGCTCGAGGAAAAATCATCATCGTACATGATGGAAAGAATATTCCTCGACACATACAAGATAGAGACCACATCCACAGGCAAGACCTATCCGGAAGCAAGGAAAAGACTGCTCGAAGCACTCGACGAAGGCGCACTCGTGCTGGACTATACCGGACACAGCGGCACTTACGTATGGACACAGAAGAAACTGTTCACCAGTTCCGATGTGCAGAGCCTCACATCGCCGAGACTCGCCCTGTGGGTCACATCCTCATGCGACTATGTACGCCCCGATGACATGGCACGCGCAGCAGGCGAATTGGCCCTTATCAACCCCAAAGGCGGAGCCATTGCACTCATGTCCACTTCCAGAGCCGTGAACATAGAATATGACGGAGGATACAACCTCTGCTTCATGAAACGACTGCTCGACAAGGACGAGAGCGGAGCACATCTCACACTGGGCGACATATACATGCAATCCAAACAGGAAAGGCAGAAACAAGGAGGAGGCAAGAACCTGATGTGCTACGTGCTGCTGGGAGACCCCGCACTGACACTGGCCTATCCGGATAAAAACGAAATAGTGCTCGACTCCATAGACGGAGGCATAGACAACGGTACCACACAAATCAGAGCCGGAGACAAAATAACGATAAGCGGCCACATAAAAAAAGACGGAGTGAGAAACGATAGTTTCAATGGCATCATAACTACGACAGTATTCGACAGCGAAGAACTCGTGACCACGCTCAACAACGGCAACAAATTTCACGGCGAAGAACCGGATACGATAAAATATCTGGCACGCACCAAAAAGTTGTTCTTAGGCAACGACTCCATCAGAAACGGACAGTTCAGCATGACATTCCCGGTGCCTAAGGACATAAACTATTCGGACGGATACGGGCTGATGAACTTCTACGCCCTCGCAGGCAAGGAAGAAGGACAAGGCTCTTACGGAGACTTCATCGTGGGCGGCTCCAACGACCAAATGCAGACAGACTCATTGGGACCGAAGATATTCATGTACCTCAATGAACCAGAATTCGAGTACGGAGGCAAGACGCACCCCACACCCATGCTCTACGCCATAATTGAAGATGAAGACGGAATAAACATATCGGGCAACGGCATAGGGCATGACCTCGTGGCCATAGTAGACGACAACAGCAACCAGATGCACATACTGAACAACTATTATACGTCTGAAACAGGAGACTACACCAAAGGCAACGTAGCCTACCTCATGCCGGAGCTGACCGAAGGCAAACACAAAGTCATGATGAGGGCATGGGACGTACAAAACAACTCATCCACAGCCATACTCGAGTTTGAAGTAGTGAAAGGACTGAAACCGAACATCACAGACGTGACATGCACCAGCCCGGCCATAAACGAGACTACATTCATCGTCACCCACGACAGGGCGGGAAGCGACATAACCGTGACCATACAGGTATTCGACATGACAGGACGCATACTCTGGGCCAACACCGAACGACAGACGGCATCATCGCCATACTACCAACTGACATGGGATCTGCGCGGCAACGGAGGACAACCCATAGGCAAAGGCATATACCTGTACAAGGCATCCGTATCGTCGGGCGGAGGCAAGGAAGACACCATGACAAAAAAAATGGTCATACTTCCACAATAAAATACGCTTATTCCTGTTTTTAATCATGACTGACTAATTATCATTACAAACAAACCGTTATTCACTACAAGATGAAAAAGAAAATAGCATATATCCTTGCGGCTTCGGCAATGCTGGCTATGCAAAACACTGCGAAAGCACAAGACACCAAAGACTTGTTCAACCCCGTCAACTACGGCGTCACATCACTCGCCATAGCTCCCGACTCGCGAGGAGGCGGCATGGGCGACATCGGAGTGGCCACCGACCCGGATGTAAACTCCCAGTACTGGAACCCGGCCAAATATCCGTTTGCCATAAGCCCCGCAGGACTGTCCATATCATACACCCCATGGCTTAGAAAACTCGTCAATGACATAGACCTGGCATACGTTGCCGGATACTACCGATTGGGCGACTACCAGGCATTGAGCGCATCGCTCCGCTATTTCTCGCTCGGCGAAGTGCCTCTCAACGGCATGGACGGCACATATCAAGGCAGCATCAAGCCATACGAAATGGCGGTAGACGTGGCATATTCGCGAATGCTTTCGGAAAGATTCTCCGCAGCAGTGGCGTTGAGGTTCATCTACTCCGACCTGGCCTACAACAGAGACGAAGGCATGGAGCCGGGCAAGGCATTCGGAGCCGACATAGCCCTGTTCTACACCAACTATGTGATACTGGGACAAAGGGAATGCATGATAAACTGGGGTCTCAACCTCTCCAACATCGGTTCAAAGATATCCTACGACAAAGGCGGAAGCAGCGAGTTCCTGCCCACCAACTTCAGGACAGGCGTATCGCTCATGCTACCGATAGACAACTACAACATACTCTCTTTCAGCGCAGATGTGAACAAACTGATGATTCCCACCCGCCCCATCAAACAGGAAGGCGAATCGGACGTGGACTATCAGGAACGCCTGGATGAAGAATACCGCGACCTCTCGCCCATAAAAGGCATATTCACCTCATGGAGCGACGCTCCCGGCGGATTCAAGGAAGAGCTCCGCGAATTCACTTGGGGTCTCGGCGTGGAATACACCTACAACAACCAGTTCTCCGTGCGTGGAGGCTACCATTGGGAACATGCCACAAAAGGCAACAGGAAATACTTCTCGGCCGGAGCAGGATTCAAAATGAGCGTATTCTCACTTGATGCCGCATACCTCATCTCCACAGCCCAAAGCAACCCGCTCGACCAGACACTTAGATTCTCGCTGGCATTCGACCTCGACGGACTGAAAGACCTTATCGGCAGGAGAAGAAGATGATGAAGATTAGAACCGGATTCGGATATGACGTGCACAAACTCGTGCCGGAACGCGACCTGTGGCTCGGCGGCATAAAGTTGGAACACGACAAAGGACTGCTGGGACACTCCGATGCCGACGTACTCATCCACGCCATCTGCGATGCACTGCTCGGAGCCGCCAACCTGCGCGACATTGGCTACCAATTCCCCGACAACGATGACGCATACGAGAACATCGACAGCAAGATACTCCTGCACAAGACAGTAGCCCTGCTCCGTAAAAACGGCTATGAAATAGGCAACATAGACGCCACAATCTGCGCCGAACGCCCCAAACTGAGCAAACACATCGAAACGATGAAAGAGACACTGGCACAGACTATGGACATAGAGCCGGACGACATCTCCATAAAAGCCACCACCACCGAGCGGCTCGGATTCACCGGACGCGAGGAAGGAATATCAGCCTACGCCGTTGTCCTCATAGAGAAAATCTGACCCCGAAAAAGACCGAGCCGATAACAGGGAAAGATCGGCTCGATCATCGCCCGGGATGTACGCCATCTTGCCCCGACACCGAGCCGATCATCGGCAAGCATAAAAACACCACCAGACATGATAAAACAAGACTACCTGATAAGGATGATTCTGGAGATAATAACCAAAATCGCCGAAGCCATACTTGGCAAGAAGAAAATAAAACCGCAAAGCTGGGTGGAATATGACGCACTCACACGGCAGATATTGGGACTCACCACTGAAGAACTGCGCACAACAAGCGCGGAAGAAATCCTATCCGTCTACGAAAAAGACCTTGACAGGTGGGGAAAAACGGAACTGGCCGCCATGACACTGCTGAAAATAGCAGAGGAAACGGAAGATGATATCCTGCTGAAACAGAAATTCAGGCAAGACGGACTGAAGCTGCTGAAATGCGTGCAAAGCGACAGCGGCACATTCTCACTGCAAAGGACGGCAATCATCAGTCTCCTCGAAAGCGAAGACATAAAATAATATCAAAGCATCCGTTTCGCAAGTACATCCGTCATGGCACGCGCCGCATTGCCTGCTGCATCGCCATTGCCCAGACGTTCCGCCACAGCGTCATAACCGGCAAGCATTTCCCTCCTCGCCGGAGTGTCGCCGTCCAGTTCTTTCAGACAGGCATATATGTTGCGCGCCGTAGGCATGTGCGCCACAAGTTCCTTCACCACTTCCCTACCGGCTATCAGATTAACCAGAGAGATATACTTCACCTTTATCACAAGGCGTTTCATTATGGCAGCCATCCGCCCGGCCTCCATCTTATAGCAGACCACCTGCGGCACACGGAAGACCGCAGTCTCGAGCGTGGCGGTGCCAGATGTTACAGCAGCCATGTCGGCCTGTGCAAGTATGGGATAAGTCTCGCCGAAAATCACCTTGCATTTCATTCTGCCTGCCTCCAGATAAGGCTCATAAAAATCTCTGTCTATGCCCGGTGCACCCGCTATCACCACCTGGTGCGTGCCGAGCATCTCAGCCGCCTGCAACATCTGCGGCAGGTTCTTGTGTATTTCCTGTTTGCGGCTGCCGGCCAGCAGAGCCAGGATTTTACCGTTGCCAAGCCCGTGCCTGCGACGGAACTCACCGGCGGTTTCAGTATAAGTATTTTCAAACGCCTTTACTTCATTCAACGTGGGATTGCCCACATAGTTTATGCCATAGCCATAGCTGTCGTAAAACTCCTTTTCAAACGGCAATATGGAAAACATCCCGTCCACATATTTCTTTATGCTCTTCACACGATAGGTCTTCCAAGCCCAGATCTTGGGAGATATGTAGTAAAATACGGGGATGCGGCAATGGCGTTTCACATGGCGCGCTATCTTCAGATTGAATCCCGGGTAATCCACCAATATGACGGCATCGGGGCTGAATGCATCTATATCTCTCTTGCAACGGTCCATGTTGCCAAGTATCGTCCCGAGATGTGTTATCACAGGCAGGAAGCCCATATAGGCCATGTCCCTGTAATGGCACAGCAAAGCGGCTCCCTCTCTTTCCATCAAGTCGCCGCCTATGGCGCGGAACTCTGCTCCGGCGTCACACTCTTTCAACCGTCTCATCAGACAGGAAGCATGCAAATCTCCGGAAGCCTCTCCGGCTATGATATAATATTTCATGTCAGGATATTATTCCATTTCAAAATCCCACTTGCTCCGCATTTCCCTGAACAATTCATAGGCTGTCATGTCAATGGTCGTCGGCGTTATGGCCACGAAACCATTGTCCAAAGCCCACTTGTCGGTATCGGTCATCTCAGGTTCGCCACACAGGAAATGCCCTTTGAGCTTGAATTCGGCTTCCCCGTCGGGACGCCTCTCCACAAACTGCCACTCGTCGCTCCAGTCTCCCTTCGCCTGACGGCAGATGCGTATGCCGTTGAACTTCCCTGCCTTCGGGAAATTCACA
This sequence comes from Candidatus Avibacteroides excrementipullorum, assembly GCA_018711405.1. Taxonomy (GTDB): domain Bacteria; phylum Bacteroidota; class Bacteroidia; order Bacteroidales; family Bacteroidaceae; genus Avibacteroides; species Avibacteroides excrementipullorum. The sequence goes on from DVIH01000055.1 coordinate 18,094, forward strand.
TTGAGGCAGGTCCCCACCGGCATGGAGTTTTTCATGACCGCTTTAGTTATGGCCACAATATAATCTTTGAGCGGTGAGAAATCGGCATCGAGATCATGGTCGCACAAAGAGAACCCTATAGACGGGACACCTTTCAGGCATCCCTCTATGACTCCGCCCATCGTGCCGGAATAATGCACGTTGACCGCAGAGTTGTCTCCATGATTTATGCCTGCCACCATCAGGTCGGGTTTCCTTTCGGGAAACAGCTCCTGCAAGCCGAGTTTCACACAGTCGCATGGCGTACCCGTACATGAATATACCGACAGTCCTTCATCTTCGCGCACTTTACGGTATGTCACGTTCTTCACCGTCGTTATGGCACAGGCATATCCGCTTCTCGGTCCGTCGGGAGCCATCACCACCAGGTTTCCCAGCGGTCTGAGAAATTCAATCAACACATTAATGCCTTTCGCTCCTACTCCGTCATCGTTTGAAATAAATATCGTAGGTCTGTTTTCATTCATAAACTTTAATCCCCTCATAAATTACCGCATAGCGGCATGTCTTTTCATTGCTTTGCAAAATTAGAAAAAAAGAGAGATTCCCGAAGCCACACTTATGTTGTTTTTCCTTAATACCGTCTTACGGAAAAGAAAATTCCGGGAGTGTCCCTGCCGCAATCGGAGACAGTCCCGGAACATGTCACACACTCTGCTGCCGCTCAATATTTGAAACTGCTGCCGCCGAGAAACTCCCTTATCAGCGAAGTGGGCGGTATCTCGTCCGAACGTATGGCCTTGAAGTACTGCAAGAAGCGCAACAGGCGGTATGCCTCGCCGTATTCGCTGCAATCTTCGGGCACGCTCATCAGTACCGGCTCCACGAGCGGGCGCAACACGGCCAGCTCATAAAGCAGGGCGGAATTGAACATGACATCGGCGTTTTCCTGATAGGGGAATATCCATTTGTTTTCACCGTTGCGCACGCTCTCCCATCGTCCTATGGTGTCTTTAGCCGAATATCCGCGTGTCTTGTAGTCGCGCAGGATTCTCCTCAGCAGGCGGTTGTCGGTAGTGGGGATTGGGTTGTGGTCGTCGAGCGATATGCTTGTCAGGGCCGACACGTAGACGCGGTATTTCAGGGCATCGTCTATGCCCGATGTAAGTTCAGGATTCAAGGCATGTATGCCTTCCAGTATCAGCACCATGCCCTTTTCCAGTTTCAGCCTGTCCCCCTTGTAGACCCGTTTGCCAGCAATGAAGTCGTATGTAGGCAACGCCACTTCCTCTCCCGACATGACATCGCGCATCTGGCTGTTGAACAGGTCGAGGTCGAGGGCATACAGCGATTCGAAGTCGTATTCGCCGTTTTCATCGAGTGGAGTGTCCTCCCTGTTTTTGAAATAATTGTCGAGCGACACAGGATAAGGCCTCACGCCATTGGCCATAAGCTGTATGGATAGGCGTTTGCTGAAAGTAGTTTTCCCAGATGATGAGGGCCCGGATATGAGCACGATGCCTACATTGCAGTCCTTGAAACGTTCGGTTATGTCATCGGCTATGTTGCCTATCAGTTTTTCCTGCAAAGCTTCGGTCACCTTTATTATATCGGTGGCATCGCCTTTATCCACTGCCTCGTTGAGGTCGCCCACATTGCTGAGCGAAAGCACATCGAGCCAACGCAGGTTGCGATGAAATACTTCGAGCATCTTTTCCTGCTTCACCACTTCGCCCGTGACATGCGGGTTTGACTTGGAAGGACCGCTCAGCAGCAGGCCGTCATAGTATTTCACCAGGTCGAACACCTTTATATAACCCGTAGACGGCAGCAGGTTGCCGTAATAAAAGTCGGCATGAGTGCCGAGCGTATACACATCGGAGTAGACCGAACCGCGCGACCTGAGCAGTTTGACCTTGTCGAACATGCCTTTGCCCAAGAAAAGACTTACAGCATCTTCGGTATGCATGTGCATGCGTATGAAAGGCATGTCCTGCTCGATGAGTTCCAGCATCCGCTCCTTGATTCTCGTCACATCTTCCAGCGTGATTTCCCTGTCCAGCCTCAAGTCGCAATAATAGCCGTTGGACACTGCGTGCTCCAGCAAAACGCGGGCATCGGAAATAGTATCCTCCACCGCCGCGCACAGCACGAAAAACAGTGAGCGGATATAAGTGCGCATCCCCGACGGGTCTGTCACGTCTATATATTCCACATCGCAATCGGCATATATTTTCGCCGAGAGCGACCTCGACACATTGTTCACCTTCGCGCTCGTCACGCCGTAAGGCATATCAAGCCCCGCCTTGTCATAAATCTCCCTGAGTCCTGAGCCTGCCGGGAAATCATAATAAGTCCCGTTGTTCTTACAGAATATCCGCATCATCATCATTCTAAATTAAAGTAAACATATCGTCCTAAAAATAAGTCTTTGCCACGACATATCACCCGCCGGCGGAGGCAATATCTGCGTTTTATAAGAAACTATAACAATGATTAATCTTTATGCCGGCAAAAAGGACATTTTCGCGGCCGTAAAAGGATTTTTCACCCCCGCGCCGGGGATGTACGCCATCTTGCCCCGATACCGAGCCGATCCCGGGTCGGGATGTGCGCCATCCCGGCCGAAGATGGCGCACATGCCCGGCGTACATCGGGGAGGCGAAAAAAACACAAGCCTCATGCCGCTCACAAGATGCACAAAAGGCCTCCGCGCAACCGGGCGTTACTAATTCGCGAATTCATAAACGAGGCATTTGCATTTCAATGACATACAGCATAATTTAGCCGAAAAATTTTTCAGTAACAACAAACAGTTAAATCATAAAAAGCTATGGAATTCAAGAATCTTTTAATGTTATTAGGCACATGTTGCTGCGCCACCTTGATGGCACAGACACAGCAACCGGAGAAAATAATGGACAAGACCATCAGTCCCAAACTGCAACCCGTAGAACTGTCAGGCGGGAAGACACAACAGGCCGTAAAACCCGGACAGCCCATGCTCATGGCGCCTCAGGCTCTGTCGGAAGCAGGCGAAATGAAAATGCGTCTGGACAGCGTCATCACAAAAGATGCCAACGGCAACAACTCCATGCTGCAATACTTCGTCTACAACGACAAAGGCAAGGAGATAAAACGCGAGTACTCATACTGGAACGCACAGACCAACGCTTGGGACACTCCCTATGAGACTTACGAATATGACTGGACAGACTACGGATATGTGCTGAGAGAGCAGGTGAAAGGCATAGGCTACGGCAGAAGGATAGAATATGTCTACAACGACCAACGGCTGGGCATAGAACAGGTAATCTACGATCTGGACACAGACGGCGAATGGGTGGAATCGCAGAAAGGAGAATATTCATACGATGATGCAGGAAACATCATAGAAGAATATATCTATGTTTGGGACGGAACGGAATGGGCAAACTCAGCCCACAACACTGCCACATGGGACAGCAAGAAACGCCAGACAAGCATCACAAGCTATGCTTGGGACGGAACGGGATGGACAGGCAACACGAAAACCGACTATGTATGGTTTGACGGACCTCGCGACCCCAACTACGTAGAAGGCACAGAAGCTGAAAGGATGACCTACAGAGGCGAATATTTCTGGATAGACGGCGCATGGCATCACTACTACATCTTTGAAAACCACATAAACGACAAAGGCATATTGATAGGACAAGCCGAAAGATTCTACAACAGGGAATACGGCAACTGGGCCGGAGGCGACGTGTGGGACGGACGATTGGTCTTCTGCATGACATGGGAAGGCAAAACCACCCTCGATGAACATGACAACCAAATCCTTTCGGAAACATACCAATGTCTGCCCGACAGCAGCCGCTGGATTTTGCTCGGCGCAGGCACTTACGACTGGGAATATGCCGAAGACGGCTCAAGGGAAGGCGTATATCAGAACACCCAGTACACTTACGATGGAGACTACAACAAGACGGGAGAAAGCGTGAACTACCGGACATATTACGCATACAACGCCGACAACAAAAAGACTTGGATCCTGGATCAGGCACTCGGCGAAAGCGGAGAACTGGAAAGTCTGTTCGAGGAGAAATACACCTATAACGAACAGGGACTGCTGGCCAAGACCAGAGTATGGGACTGGGTTGACGGTGTAAGGACACCGACCTCCGGCAGTGACATAACATTCAACGATGAAGGACTGGCCATCGAAACCATTACCTATGTGGCTGAAAGCACAGGCGGCGGACTGCAACCGCTCGGAGCACCACGAAAAGACGGACCGGAGATAACGGAAGAAGACGAAGAGGGATGGGTCAACAGCACACGCTGGACATGCGAATATGAAAACGGCACCTTGACAGAACAGCTGGGCTACAGATGGCAAGACTCGCAGTGGCAACCCAACGCCGGACAGTCGGTAGCATTCGACTGGGAATATCCAGTAGAAGGCATGATAATCCCCGAAGGATGGCACGCCCCCTACAAGATAGACGAAATCACCAACTACACCGGAGACGGCAACGGCGGATGGATAGAGCAGCAACAGCTGTACTACTACACGCTGCAAGAGATAAAAGGCGTGGAAGAATGTGAAGCAGGCAATGCGGTATACTTCGCCGACAACACCCTCATCATCACAGCAGGAGAAAACATACAGACAGCAGTGTTCGACCTCACAGGCAAGCAGGTATTCAGCGGCACAGACAGAGAGGAAAATCTCGGTCACCTGAATCAAGGCATATACATCGTGAGATGCTCGGTTGACGGCAATGTGTCTACTCTTAAAATCACAATAAGATAATGAGCGCACACAACACTCATTGACACCGAGTTACAACAGTAACTTTCCACTTGTCCTCCGCACAAAACAGAATGGTTTGCTTGTGCGGAGGATTTTTTTGCGTAATTTTGCCGACCGGAACAAAGAGACGCACCTGCCATGAGAAAAATACTGACACTTGCCATAGCGATGATGATCACGGTGTGCTGCTTCACGCAGGAAAACTGGTTCGACGAAGATTCCTTGTCGGGACTTCCCGTGTCATCGCTGTTCTCCAAAGCCGCATGGCACAAAGCGCACAACCATGCCGACACGGCCATGGGCTTTTATCTGCTGATAGTGAGAAAGATGTCGTCCATGCCCGACACCACGAGCCAACGCTTCTGCGCACAGTCGTGCGTGGAGCTGGGCAACATCTATTTCGAGAAAGGCTACTACACCGAAGCATTCACATCATTCACCACAGCCATAAAGATTGCGGAAAACAACCGGTTTGAACACATGCTGCCGCAGATATACAACAACATAGGGAAAATATATTGCACATGGAACGACCAGACGCGGGGCATAGAATATTTCAAGAAAGGCCTGAAACATGCAGACTGGACAGATGATGTGGAGAGCTACAAATCGCTGTCATCAACATACTCGGAGTGTACATCAGCCAACACATGCTCGACGAGGCCAGGCAATGCTACGACAAGCTCGCAGCCCTGACGCCGCGCGACTCCATAACCGACTATTTCTGCCTGCTCAACAAAGGCCTGATATTGCGCGAAGAAGACAGGAAAAAAGAGGCCATAATCAGCCTGACCGAAACTGCCGACTATGCCGTCAGGGAAAACATGGGAGCATCATACCTGTGCTCGGCCTACAACTACCTGGCCGACACATACGAAAGCACCGACATAGATTCGGCGCTGTACTTCCTGCACAAGTCCATAGAGATAGCCGGCACACCGCTCTACATGCAGCGCGAATCGCTGAAAAAGCTGTCGAACCTCTACCGCAGGAAAAACGACAAAGGAAAAGCAGCACGCTACGCAGGCATGTACCTGTCGCTCTCCGACTCCCTCTTCAAAGAAGACGAAATAAACCGCATCAAAGACACTCAACTGATGTATGAGATAGAAAAGACATACAACCGCATAGACAGGCTCAACACCGAAAAACAGGAAAAGGAAAACCAGTTGAGGCTGCAAAGGAAGATACTCATAACCATATCGGTCAGCCTGCTGTGCGTCATAACACTGCTCGTCATGCTCTACAGGCAGAAGAAGAAACTCCACCAGGCATACCAGTCGCTGTTCCAGCACAGCAACGAGATGCTCCGCTCGGAACAGGCCAATGCCGAACGGAGAAAAATGCTCGAAGAGCGTGTCAGCTGCCTGGAAAAAGAGCTGTCTGAACACAACGCGGCGGAGCAACACAAGGCGCAGGCACAGGAAGAGCCGGCAGAACAGGAGAAAACCGCCAGATGTCACTCGGCAGACAAACTCACCGATGCACAGAAAGAAAACATTCTGGCAGGCATAGAACGCATCATGACCAACACGCAGCATGTGTACGACTGCGATTTCAGCATCGAACGGCTGGCAGACCTCACCGGATGCAACTCGCGCTACATTTCGCAAGTGATAAACGAGACATACCACCGCAACTTCCGCTCGCTGGTCAACGAATACCGCATAAAGGAAGCACAGAAACGCCTGCTCGACGTGGAGCGGTATGGCAACTACACCATACAGGCCATAGCGCAGAGCGTGGGATACAAATCGCACGCCAACTTCATACTGCTGTTCAAAAAGCAGGTGGGCATCCCGCCATCACTGTTCCAGAAAATGGCGAAAGAAGACAACGGCACAGACACCCTGTGACAGCATTTTCCACCCCCGCCGGGGATGTGCGCCATCTTTGCCGATGATCGGCTCGATCATCACCGGGGATGTACGCCATCTTTGCCCGGGATGGCGCACATCCCCGGACGAGGCATTTTTTCTCTGTCGGGCTGATATATTCACGCACCCAAAATGCCTGCCATGCCCCACGATGACCGTCACTGCCGTGAACATCCATACAAATATATCCAAAAAGAAAACCGCCTGCCTCTTGCGGACAACCGCAAGAGGCAGGCGGAATAATGGGGAAGTTCTTTTAGATGCCTTACAGCAGGGCGGTGATGCTCGCAGCGGGTATCTCTAATTTGGAGAAGGCGAACATCTTCTTGCCGAGGTCTTTCAGGGAGGCGCCGATATGATATACATCCGACCCGTCGACAATCAGAAAGCGGTCGTGACACTTCTTGTAGGTGTGGATGCCTATCGGGGGATATTGGCTGTTGTGCTTCTGCATGTCCAGTTGCAGTTGGTGGCTGACAGCTTGCGTGTAGATGTCGGCTTTCACGCCGGCATTCCGCTTGCTGAGCATCAACAGCACCGACTCGTCCACGTAGTTGTCTATCAGCAGCAAGGACACCCGTGCGGAGCTGATAAGGTCTGTGGCGAACTTGTAGGCATCGAACAGTTGACCATCGTAGAAGATGCCTTCCACGGGTGGCAGCGAGGTGCGGACAAAGAAATCTATCTTTCGTGAATGTTCCGCTACGGTATGTTCCAGTTCCGTCAAACGGCGGTTGACTGAATAACCTTTCAGCAGGTATTCTTTCAACACTTTGTTTGCCCAACGCCGGAACTCTATGCCACGGCTGGATTTCACTCTGTAACCGACAGACAGCACCATGTCCAAATTATAGTATTCCACCTGGTACACTTTGCCATCGGTGGCAGTTGTCGCAAATTTTGCGACAACTGAAATACCAGCCAATTCTTCTTTCAGCGCATTGTTCACATGCTTGCCTATTGTTTTGACATCACGGGCAAACAGTTCAGCCAGCTGTCCGCGGTTCAGCCAGACGGTCTCGTTCTCCAGCCGCACTTCCAGCTTAACTTCGTTGTCGGGCTGGTACAGTATGATTTCTCCTTGACTTTCCATAGGGTATAAAAATAAAACGGCCCCCGATTTGAGCTTCGTTGAGAGGCTTGGGAGGTCTGGTCCTGCGAAGATACAACGGCAATTCCATACCGCCAAACTTTTTCGACAGCCGTTACCTGAAATCTTCAAGCCTGCGGATGATTGCGTCCGGCTTTTCGATAAAGCCCAATGCCGAATCGGCAGAAATGCCCATAAAGTCGATGTATTTGCGAATCAACTCGTAATGATGTCAGGCAAATGCGGTGCTTACCTTGCCGGAAGCATCGAAACAGATAGGCTCGTAATGGGCTATGCGGTTGCGGAACTCCCGTATCTCAGTCAGTTCGCGATAAACGTCACGCTGCATCACCCCGTGTGCCTTGTTCGGGAATATGCACAACAATGTTTTCTTCCCCACACGGTAGTTGCGACGTGTAAAAAGGTATGTCCAAAAGCCGAGCGTGAAAGAAGCCACCATCTTGTCATTGGTATAAACGCCTTTACTCGTAAAGTCCTTATAGGCTTTCTCTATCGCTTCCTTGTCATCAGCCAACAAACAACCGGGAGCACATTGGTTCACTATCCAATCCTCATCGCCGAATTGTTGCTTGTAATGTTCGTTTATCGCATTACGGAGCATGACCTCAAACAGTCCTATCACGCCATAGAAACGCTGACTCAACTTCATGTTGCACTGATAGAGCCATATTGCTTTGCTCTTATCTTGTCCGCAAGCCTGCGAATACTTATTCAAACGGGCTTTGGAAAGTGTTTTCTCGCATATCTCGTACTTCATTTCAATTTTTTTGCTTGAAAGTTTGGCCAATCAGACTAAAATGCCTATCTTTGCAGCGTTAGACCCTGTTGTCCCTGCCGAAAGGCAAACTTCAGGGTTTCTGCTTTTATCGAGGATTTAACCTTCTGTCTGTCAAGCCACAAAAATAATGCTTTTATTTCGCATAGCCAATGTTTTACGGATATTCTTCCCATTCCATTCTTCCTTTTTCCAGTCTTGTCAAAGAATGTGCAAGCCGAGCGCAACAACAAATCATGCTTGCATGAATTTGCAAATCGCTGAGGCGCAGCCGTTGTTATAAAAAGCACATACAAGCCGAGTACACTTTGTTCATGCACCCAAACGTCGGCCATGCCCATGATGACCGCCGCTGTCGTGAACGCCAATGCGGATATTTTCAGATGCCGTTTCTTATGCCCCATGCCCTTCGCCGCCGGGTATTACTCCATTAAAAACTATTGGGAGCCGGGGTTTCTACAGATTTGCCCTGAACTACGGCACGGGGATAATACACGCCCTGCCGTTTGTTAAACATCTTTTTCCAGAATGGCATAACTGTACGTTTTAATGGTTAATATTTTGTTTCTGACTTCGTTTTCTCTTGTCGCTGACTTGAGGAGGTCGAGTCAGCGACTTGTGCTTGTCTTGTCGGCGACAAGAGAAAAGCGTGTTTATTTATTCATATCTTCCACTTTTACCAGTTCTAACTCGCATTCCTGTGTGTCTATGGAACGAGTGGTGGTATTTGTTCCTTTTCTTATTACTTTTAAATTAAAATTATAAGCATATCCTAATTCCAAGAAACCGCTATTTCCAATATCTTCAGGAGTGTAAATTATATAATCCACACTGTCTATTGTAAATTTCATTAAGGGTAGTATATATATGCCTGAGTAATCATATGA
>DVIH01000056.1 GCA_018711405.1 Candidatus Avibacteroides excrementipullorum
TGTGTTGTAGGGCCTTTTCATGTCGGCCGGAGACAGGTCGGGTGTGAATATCAATATTCTCATTTTGCGGGTATTTCGGTTGTCCATGCAAAAATACTGAAAAAACATATTGCTGCGTCAATTCCTGTTTAATCGGCATTATTGATTATTTTTGCAGAAAACGGTAAATATGCAGGGCACATTGAAAGATAAAACTGTAGGGGCGTTGGTTTGGAATACGGTTGACAAATTCCTTTCCTACATTGCCTATGCAGTGGTGGGCATCGTATTGGCCAACTTGCTTTCATCGGATGATTTCGGGCTGGTGGGGATTGTCATGGCTTTTGCAGCTTTTGTCAATATCTTTATAGAGGGAGGCTTCACCACAGCTTTGATTCAGAAGAAAGATGCCGATGAGACGGACTACAGCACGGCTTTCTGGTTCAATGTTGCAGCCAGCACGGTGATGTATGTTGTGATGTTTTTTCTTTCTCCTTTTATTGCTGATTATTTTGAAGACGACAGACTGACGCTTCTGTGCCGCGTGCTCTTTTTCAATTTCATACCTGTCTCCTTATGCATCATTCAGACATCAATGTTGATGCGTGAGATGAACGTGAAACGCATTGCTGTCATAAACGCTTTGAGCCTGTTCATATCGGGAGCGGCGGCCCTCATTGTGGCATGGTGTGGCGGCGGGGTATGGGCACTTGTGGTTCAGACGCTCGGCATATCATTGGTCAAGTCGGTGCTGTTTTGGAGCATGAGCCGCTGGCGGCCTGCATTCGTGTTCAGTTTAAGTTCATTCAGACAGGTATTTTCGGTTGGTGGATTTGTGTTGTTGTATTCCTTTGTCAACACGTTTTTTCTGAATATTTATTCTTTTATAATAGGCAAGCTTTTCAGTCTGTCGCAATTGGGATATTACACTCAGGCGGATAAGTGGAGCAAGATGGGTTATACTGCTTTGTCGCAGATTACCGGGTACTCTTTCTTTCCCGCTCTTGCCGGTCTGCAGAATGAGCCGGAAAGGATGAGACGAGCTTTTTCCAAGATGAACAAGACAGTGTATTATCTGTCGCTCCCGGTCTTTTCAGGTCTGATAATAGTGGCGGAGCCTTTGTTTCATTTGTTTTTCGGGACAAAATGGGATGCATCTATTGTGATGTTCCGGTTGCTGACGGTCAAAGGTCTGTTTTATGTGGTTTCGGGTGTCCTGATGAATTATATAAATGCTACAGGACGTACGCGGACAACGTTCCGGCTGGAGGTCGTCAAAGATGCCGTATCTTTGATTGCTATATTTATGACTGTCAGGCATGGCATAGTGGCAATCATTTGGGGGCAGGTCGCTGCCGGAATCATACATTTCCTGCTTTTGTCTTATATGACATCGCGCATTACCGGATACGGATTGCTGCGGCAGGCATCCGATTTCTTTCCTTATCTGTTGCAGACTGCTGTCATTGTGGCATTGCTGTTGCTCTTGCAGTCATTCTTTTCGGGTACGGTACTTATGGTGGTTCAGATGTTTGCCGGTTTCGGATTGTATTTTGCCATGAACGGGATTTTGGGTTCCAACATTCAGCGTGAAGTGTTCAGCCGAATACCTTTATTGAAGAAGTTGTATAGATAGATTTCTGTCTGTCAGGCATGGCGATGTTGCAGCCGATGGGCATTGATTTAGTCTTATGATAAAGAGAGAGGGTTCCGCGCGGAACCCTCTCTCTTGTCTTAATCTGTCTTGCAGATCATAGTTTGTGAATCACATCGAGCATTCTTTCTGCCGTACCGATGTTGTATCCTTGCGATACGAACACGATTCTGTTGAATGTATCGGCTATGATTATGAGCGGCAACGAACCGGCCTTGTCCATCTTCATGTCTTCTATGATACTGTTGTGGATGGCTTTGTTGTTGTCTATACCCCATGTGATGTTAGACGGCAGTCCTTCAAATTCAGTGATGTCGAAGTTGTTCCAGTTCTTTTCCGACGGGAACAGGAACACCATCTGTCTTCCCCATTTCTCGAACTGGGGAGCTACTTTTGCAAGGTCTTTGAGGAAGTGGTTGGTCGGTTCTTCTTTTGCTCCGAGCACGGCCACTACGTAGTATCCTCTTCCTGTGGTGGAGAGTACGCTCACCGGTTTGTCGCCGTTGACCGGTGTGTAGAGCGATTCCGAGTTGAAGTTGCCTATTACCTGCACTGCGGTGTCGTCTTCTCTGAGTTTAAGTTCCAGTGCAGTGGTTTCTCCTTCTTTGATGTTGAAGAATGTCACTTCCGAGAGGACGGAGCCGTTGGCAAGTCTTGTTCCGGTGACGAGCATATAGTAGCCGGTGTCGAGTGTTATGCCTTTTTTGAATTTGTTGCTCCATGTGGCTCCTTCGCCCATGTCGGTGTCGCCCGAGTCGTAAGAAAGCAATACCGGGCTGCCTCCGACTATTTTAGATATGGTGAAGTGTATGTAATATTTGGGGTCTTTGAGCCTTTCGCTCGGCACGTAGTTCAGTTTCAGTTTGCCTGTTGGGGCAACGTTTTGTACGCCAGATTCAAAGTCCACGTCATAGATGCCTTTTGCCGCATTGTCTTTCTCCTTGAGGTTCTGATACTGGATTTTTCCTGTGATGGGATCTTTCCAAGCGGGTATGCCTATGGAGCGTGCTATGCTCACGAAGAGGATGTCTCTTGAGCGGGCATCGGCCAGTTTCGATTTCCATACGCCTTCAGGGGTGACAGGAGTGTTCACCATGTTCCATTCGTTGCAGATAGTGATTTTCTCTTTTATCCAGTTGACCAGGCTTTGCGGGTCTTCCTTGAATTTCTCCATGTCTTCTTTTGCTATGTTGGCCTGGAAATAGGATTTATACGGTGTCAGCTGTTCGTATTCCACACGCGGGTTGAGGATGCATGTCGCAAACATGTCGGTTTTGACTTCCGGCGTATTGTTCAGATGGTCGTTGAGCACATCGAGTGTGACGTCCCTGAGGTCTTTTTCCGAGATTACTCCGAGCAGTGTCATGGCCAGGTCTCTCTTGTCGGTCGGTGCGCCCGACAGGAATGTGCTGATGGTCTGCCAGTTGCCGCGACTTGCCTTGATGAATGCCACAGTCTTGGCTTCATCGGTGTTCAACTCTTTGGCAAGGGCTTTTGCCTGCTCTTCGGTCATGAATGTGGATATGTATTTCTCTCTTATGACATCTTCCTCATGAAGTCTTTCCGCATTCTTTTCTTTCTGTTCTTCGGTTACCGATGGCAGGTTCTTTCCTTCCACCGGAGGCACGATGTCGAATATTTCCGCTTTGGCTTCTCCTTCTTTCCTGTCGAGTGTTATGGTCAGTTCCTTGTCCGTGCCGAATTTGGCTTTGGCGTATCCGAAGACACCGTCTTTGGATGCCCATACCAGCATGTCGCCTTTGCCGGCTGTGAGGAATGATTTGCCTGCCTCATCGGTAGTCTTGCGCGCTACGGTGTAGAACTCGGCATAGTTGTATATCTTGTATTCCACATTGGCATCTTTCACCGGGTTGCCGCTCTCGTCTTTTACGGTAATGTCTATCCTTGCAGTCGGGGCATAGTTGTCTATGACGTTTATTTCGGTGAAGTTGTTGGTTCTTCTCATCACTTCTTCCGGGCCGTCGTACTTGCCGAACACGTTGGTATGCATGAGCATGCCCCTTGATGCAGGTGCGTTGAACCATGCCAGGTTGAGTACGGCTTCTGGCTCGCATGCTCCCAAGAAGTACCATTTGCCGTCCACCCATGCTTCCACCCAAGCGTGGTTGTCATCGGTGTGAGCCCAGCGCGGCGTATATACTTGTCGTGCGGGTATGCCTACGGCACGCAGTGCGGCTACTGTGAATGTAGATTCTTCCCCGCAACGTCCGAATGCTGTCTTGACTGTGGCCAGTGGCGAACTGGTCCTTGCGTCAGACGGTGTGTAGACCACTTTCTCATGGCACCAGTGGTTCACTTCCAGCACGGCATCTTCCAGCGAGAGGTTTTTCACGCGGTCTTTCAGTTCGGCATAGAACACTGTCCTTGCGCTGTCCAGATATTCGTTGTTGACCCTGAGCGGCAGGACGAAGTGGCGGAATTCCCTTTCGGGGATGGTTTTGCCCCACGGCATTTCCTCTTTAGTCATGAAAGATGTCCTTACGGCATCGAGAAACAGCCGGCCGTCGTTGTCGGCTATGTCTCCCAGAGGCATGTATGCGTATAAGAACTCGAGTGCTTCGCGCTCCTGAGGCGTGAGGCTTTGGTCGTCAAACACGGAAAACAGGTTTCCTTCGCTCATCAGTTCCTTTTTTTCGTTGAAGTCCTTTTCCACTTCGGCGCGGTAGCCTGCATCCGTAATGAAATGGGTGCTGTCGCTACAGGCTGTGATGAACATTGCTGTGCATAGTGCAGTTAATCCTTTAGCTAATTTCATATTACAAAAAAATGTGAAGTATAAATGATATATAATTGGAACAAATGTAGGAATTTTCTATGGAATAATTTCAAATGGCTCTGCAATATTGGACGAGACTAATGTCAAATGACTGATATTCAGACTTGATGCGGATGTGGCGAAAAGACCGGGATTATCCTGTCCGGGGATGTGCGCCATCTTTGCCGAAGATGGCGTACATCCCGGGCGATGATGGCGCACATCTTCGCCCGGGATCGGCTCGGTCTTCGTACGGGGTCTTTTCGATGACGGGTGTATTTGCCGCGCGCCATGTTTTGCGGTGCATGTTTCGCCTGTAAAAGTGGTTTCGTTTGCAACAAATGATTATTTTTGCCGTAGCATAAAGATTTCGCCTTATGAGATTGCTTGTCGCCATATTTTGTTTTTGCGCATCGGTCGCCGTGAGGGCCGCTTCATGTTTTGCGACCGATGATTCATGTGAAGTCAACATCAGGACGGTCACCGATTTCAGGAGGTTGTCGGAGAGCGATTTCGACAAGGCTGTGGATGTGTTTTGGGATGATGTGGTCTTCGACCGCAGGCTTTGCAGCTATTGCGCTGACATAGCTATGGAGCATTATCTTTCGATGAAAGACGTGAGAGGCTATTATCAGTTTCTGAAGAAACTTACCGTTTACCTTCCCGACAATGTGGACTTCCTGCATAAATACGGTGACCTGACTTTGCGCATGGACATGTTTGAAGATGCTTACAAGACTTACATGCACATATATGAGATATCTCCCGAAGACTTTACGGCCAATTCTTTTTTTGGCAACTATTATTATAACGAAGGCTCCAGGCGTCTGAATGAACTGGATGAGGCTTATGCCGCTGCTCGCAAGCATACCAAGATGGAGGAATCTTTCTATCTGGAGAAGAAGAAAAAGATAGTGAGAGACTTTTTCTACAGTGCATACAGGCACTTCAAGGCTGTAGACGGGCAACTCCCGTCGTTGCTCATAACCAATAAGATGGAAAAGATAAAGGAGATACTCAGCTCGGCCGGTATGCCCGAAGTCAGATGATGTATTTTATTTCCTTGAACAGGTATGCCCTCCTTGTGCCGTCTTCTCTTTCCACTATCAGTGCGCCGTGAGGCTCCACGTCTGTTATCCTGCCGGTGAAGATGCCGCTTTCGTCTTCAAACCTGTGCGGCTCGTTGAGGCGGTAAAGGCTGTCTCTGAATTCGTTGTGTATGTCGTCTGCCGATGATATGCGTGCAAACCTGCCTTGCAGGTGCCTCACGTATTCGTTGAGGATGGAGTCTGTGTCGTATTCCCTGCCGGTTATGTTTTTCAGCGAGACGGGGTTTGGAGCATCGCTTGTAAAGGTCTCCTGATTGATGTTTATGCCTATGCCGGCTATGGTGCGGGTGATG
>DVIH01000057.1 GCA_018711405.1 Candidatus Avibacteroides excrementipullorum
TTCACGAACAGACTGAAAAACAAATCTTTAAGAATGCAGACTTTCACCACGCCCGGCATGTGCGCCATCCTTAACCGACACCGAGCCGATCTTTGCACGGGATGGCGCACATCCCCGGCAAGGTATGAAAAAGCTGTATTTTACGACCTCAACGCACTACGCTCACCTTATAAAATTGGTCTTCTGTTTTTCCTCATAGACCGGCATTCCGATGCCCGCTTTCTTTCCCGCATCAATGCATTTCAGTAGCCAAGCCATGTTGAGCGCAAGCGTGCGCATGGTCTGCATACCCTCCAGATCCCGCCTGACCTCATCGGGAGTGTTGCCGTGCACCATATTCCAATATTGCGAAGTGACTATCGGCATATTGTTTATGGAAAAATATTTGTTGAGCTGATCGAAGGCGGAAGATGCCCCTCCCCTCCTGCAACTGACAATGGCGGCAGCAGGCTTGTTGGCCAAAAAACGCCCGCCGCTGTAGAACAATCTGTCCATAAAAGAGGTTATAAAGCCGGATGGAGCCGCATAATGCACGGGAGAGCCAAACACAAATCCATCGGCGGAGGATGCTTTAAGGGCAAATTCATTTACCATATCATCCACAATGCATTTCCCGGTGTCATAGCACGACCGGCAACCCATGCAGCCCGACAAAGGTTTGTTTCCCGTCCAAAACAATTCAGCCTCAATGCCGTTTTTCTCCAACTCGTCTGCAATCTCTTTCAATGCCGTATAAGTACAACCCGACTTATGCGGACTTCCATTCACCAAAATTACTTTCATTTCGTCATATCCTCCTTATTTATTTAGCAATTTGAACCTCATCCTCAATACGCCGTCATTATAATCATGACTGATTATCTTGAACGTGCCTATCTCCGATGTATTTTCCACATGCCTGCCAATGCAAAGGCATTCGTCGAAATCGCCGACTTTCACCACGCGCAACGTCTCCGACACATCGGCCGGCAATCGCCCCAAATCGAAACGCTCCTTAGCCTCAGCGGTCGAGACATATTCAGCCGTGACCGGCAGACAACGCCCGATCACTTCATTGACACGGTCTTCAATCTCCCGGAATCTATCCTCCTCCGGCTCTGCCGGAAGAAGATAATCGAGTTTGCTCTTTTTCTTCTCTATATGGGCAGAAACCGCCCTGCCACAGCCAAACATGTTGACCATCACACGGTTCACTATATGCTCGCAGGTATGCATGGGAGCTATGGCAGCCTCAAGAAACTTGGGACTCGCGCTATTCAAATCTTTTTCATTATCCATAAAAAACGCACAATAATGTGAAACAAACAGGCTAAAGCCAAACGCAAAGTAAACAAATTAAATCCTACACGGACACATATTCTGCCCTTATTTTTATAATTTTGCACACATATAAACGAATGACAATGGAAGAAAAATTCGACATACGCGACCACAAGCTGACCAGCGGAGAACGAGATTTCGAGAATGTTCTCAGGCCACTGCTGTTTTGCGACTTCAACGGTCAGGACAAGATAGTGGAAAACCTGAAAATATTCGTCAAGGCTGCCAAGCTCAGGGGAGAAGCACTGGATCATGTGCTGCTGCACGGCCCTCCGGGACTGGGCAAGACCACCCTGTCGGCCATCATAGCCAACGAGCTTGGGGTGGGATTCAAAATCACCAGCGGCCCTGTGCTCGACAAGCCGGGAGACCTGGCCGGAGTACTCACCAGCCTCGAAACAAACGATGTGCTGTTCATCGATGAAATCCATCGCCTGTCGCCGGTAGTGGAAGAATATCTGTATTCCGCAATGGAAGATTACAGGATAGACATCATGATAGACAAAGGCCCATCGGCACGAAGCATACAGATAGACCTGAGTCCGTTCACACTCGTAGGCGCAACCACCCGCAGCGGCTTGCTGACAGCTCCGCTGAGAGCAAGATTCGGCATAAACATGCACCTGGAGTATTATGATGAAAGCGTGATAAGCAAAATCATAAAAAGATCGGCAAAGATACTCAACGTGGCATGCGATGATGATGCCGCAGCTGAAATAGCATCGCGCAGCAGAGGCACGCCGCGAATAGCCAACGCCCTGCTAAGGCGCGTGCGCGACTTCGCACAAGTGAAAGGCAACGGAAAGATAGACCACGAGATAGCAGTATATGCCCTCGAAGCCCTGAACATAGACAAATACGGACTGGACGAGATAGACAACAAGATACTCTGCACCATAATAGACAAATTCGGCGGCGGCCCAGTGGGACTGACGACCATAGCCACCGCTCTCGGCGAAGATCCGGGTACGCTGGAAGAGGTATACGAGCCGTTTCTCATAAAGGAGGGATTCCTGAAAAGGACACCTCGCGGAAGGGAAGTCACCGAGCTGGCATACAAACACATGGGCAAATCCATATTCGACAAGCACAAAACATTATTTGACTGAGCAACACAATGAGCGGACTGAAATCTTTGGCAAAAGATACGGCCATCTACGGGATGAGCAGCATAGTGGGCAGATTCCTCAACTACCTGCTCGTGCCGCTCTACACGGCAAAAATGTCGGCAGCATCGGGCGGCTACGGCATAGTGACAAACATATACGCAATGACGGCACTGCTGCTGGTCATACTGACATACGGCATGGAAACAGGCTTTTTCAGATATGTCAACAAAAAAGACTGCAACCCGGACACCGTATACAGCACGGTCATTATTTCGGTAGGCACCACATCTCTGCTTTTCACCTTGCTATGCTACATCTTTCTCGGCGACATATCGTCCTTGCTGGGATATGCCGAACACCCCGAATACATAATGATGATGGCATGCGTAGTGGCTATGGATGCGTTCCAGAACATCCCGTTCGCCTATCTGCGTCATAAGAAAAAAGCCTTGAAATTCGCAGCCATAAAGTTCGTATTCATCATACCAAACATACTGCTCAATCTGTTTTTCTTCATCGCATGCCCGTATCTGCTCAAGCACTATCCCGGCACGGTAGACTGGTTCTATTCCCCGTCATACGGAGTAGGATACGTGTTTGTGGCCAACCTGATATGCACCGGCCTGCAAATGCTCTGTCTCATGCCCGAGCTGACAGGATTCAAATACCGTTTCGACATGCAACTCCTGAGAAGCATGCTGAAATATTCCTTTCCCATACTGATACTCGGCATAGCAGGCATACTCAACCAGACGGTAGACAAAATCATATTCCGGTTCGTATACCCCGACAGCACCACAGCCAATGCACAGCTCGGCATATATGGAGCCACCAGCAAGATTGCCATGATAATGGCCATGCTCACCCAAGCATTCAGATACGCCTACGAGCCGTTCGTCTTCGGCAAAAACAAGGATAAGGACAACAAAGAGACTTATGCCAAAGCCATGAAGTTTTTCATCATTTTCACCCTGCTCGCATATCTGGGAGTGATGTGCTACATAGACATATTGAAATACATCATTCAACCCGACTACTGGGAAGGTCTGAGAGTAATCCCCATAGTAATGGCGGCCGAAATCTTCATGGGCATAAACTTCAACCTTTCATTTTGGTACAAACTGACCGACAACACCAAATGGGGAGCATATCTGTCCATTATAGGATGTGTCGTGATAATATCCCTGAACATCATCTTTGTACCCAAATACGGATACATGGCATGTGCATGGGCGGGATTTTTCGGCTACCTGACCATCATGCTCCTCTCATATTTCATCGGACAGAAAAAATATCCCATAGACTATGATTTGGGCGGAATAACAATGTATGCGCTTCTGGCCGTCATCCTGCTCGAAATAAGAAGAGCCGCACATACCGGAACACTGTGGATAGACTTCCTGACCGGCACGCTGCTGATTGCGGTCTTCATCGTCTACATAGTGAAAAAAGACTTTCCGCTGAAAGACATCCCTATCATCAACAGACTGATAAAAAAATAAGAGAGGCCCGCGGCATGGCGCGGCCTCTCTGCTATACCTGTCATGCAGACTTTTATTGCCTGCTGAACTTGAACCCGAGCATACATCCGTCATACTGCTCCATGAGCGAGCCCAAAAGTTCCAGAGCATTGATGTTGGACTTGCCCGCTATATTCGTTATCAGTTCTTTCAACTTGTCTGCATCATACAGCATCTGAATCTCATCGGCAGAAGTCTTGACTGTGCATGTGGATTTCATCAAACCGCCTATGTACTTCAAGGTCAAAGTACTCTCCTCCGCATTGACGCTATAGGAACCTTTCTTGTTGCCCAACTTCGATTTGCTTGTAAACGTGCTGTCGCTATTGAACGTATAGGAAAAATCCCCTTTGTCTATGCCGATCTTTTCCAGCAACTTGTCCAACTCGTCACTGAGTTTATCGGCCATAACCGCTCCTCCAGCTTTCTTCAACAAATTGTCTGACTCGAACTGACACGAACTGCCCGACATGACCCAAGTGCCTGTAACGTCAATACCCTGCTTGGTCAAGCCTCCCACAATGTCACCTACAGCGTCTCCCAGCTTGCCGCCCAACAAATCTTTCAATCCTTGTGCGTTTGCCGTCATAACACCCATGACAGCGAAACAAACAGATAAAACCAAAAACTTTGTAAAATGTTTCATTTTTCATCATCCTTTCTCTATAAGTTTCAACAAATAATCGTCTGCCAAAATTCCTGTTACTTCTTTCCTGTCGCTATCGAGCATCCTGAGGGCACCGTTCTCCACTTTGTAATGGACTGTATCCACCACCGTGTTCGACACGGTAGTTATGACATTGCCCCCGATGGTATAAATGCCTTCAATCAGAAAAGTATCTTTCCCTATATACTCTTCAGTCCGCTCAAACTTCCCGTCCCGTCCAATGCTGAGAGAAACGTTTATGCCGGGACAGTCCGCTGCCGGTATAGTGCCTTTATATACACCGGCAAAATCCGACGCTTTGACGTTTTCCACAGGCTCCATGCCTGCCGTTTCAGAACCATTTGCTTTTCCTTTGTCAGCACAGCCGGCAAGCATTGCCGAAAGCCCTAAAGCTGATAAAAACAACAATATTCTCATAATGCAATAATATTTATGAACCGTCATTCAAAATAGAAAGTCAGCGAGATAGACCTCGACACGCCTCTGTCAATAGACTGGGTGAACTTCATGAGACTCTTGTCCGTAAGGTCGTTTCTTGTCTTTTCTATGATATCGAGTAAACCGAAATTGAACTTAAGTTCCGGTATCAGTTTGAAAAACTTCAAATATATGTCGCACCCCATGCCGACCTCTATCTGAAAATCAAAAGGCTTGATAAGCACATGCCGCTGTTTCTTTATCATCAGATTGACCAACGGAGATGCTCCGACCACCAGATAAGGCCTATAGTTGTTGACCCTCTCGGCACTGAATTTCAGATTGACAGGCACTGATACATAACACGTCTTCATATCCATGTAAGTCCGTTCCTGAGTAACGTTCTGCTCCTTGAACACCACCTTCCTGTCGCCGAAAAACAAAGACGGAAGGAATCTCAAAGAGAAATGCTCGTGCAGATAGAGTTCGGCAAGCACGCCAACCTGAAATCCGGGCAGATATTCATCCACATCGGCAAACCAACTCTCGCCGTCTTCCGTGATAAAGCCGTTGTTGCGGAATTTTATGTCCTGCACCTGCATACCGAAAAAGAATCCGTAATGCAACCGTCTTTGATCGATGTACGGATTGTTCTGCAACTTTCTGGTCTGCGAGAATGCAGTACAGACAGCGACAGTCAACAGCAGTATGACAGAAATGAACCTTTTCAATTTACCGAACATATCTTATAAGAAAACGAGAGCGCCCGTGTTTTATTGTCTGACACCAGGAAAAAGAGCGGAACGGAAGTCACATAAACCGACACGGATGCATGCGTATGTGAAAGCGATGCATCCGTGCACATTATATCATATCATATAAGCAATCACATGAGCGACTTTATAGTGTCCATCACCGCAAGGCCTATGCTTTCGGCCTCTTCCGCATTTTTCGCTTCGGAATAAACTCTTATGATAGGCTCCGTGTTACTTTTTCTCAGGTGTACCCATTTGTCGGGGAAATCTATCTTCACCCCGTCAGTATCAGTCACTTTCTCATCTTTGTAGATGTCTTTCACCTTGAGGAGTATGGCATCCACATCGGTCCCGGCAGTCAAATCTATCCTGTTTTTCGCCATGAAATATTGCGGATAGGACTGCCTCAGTTCCGACATTTTCTTGCCTTCATGCGCCAGATGGCTCAGAAACAAAGCTATGCCCACCAAAGCATCTCTGCCGTAATGACACTCCGGATATATCACTCCGCCATTGCCTTCGCCGCCGATGACCGCACCGGTTCTCTTCATCTCGGCCACGACATTCACCTCGCCTACGGCAGAAGCCGAGTAAGAGCATCCGTACTTTTCCGTCACATCTTTCAAAGCTCTTGTGGAGCTGAGGTTAGAACAGGTATTGCCGGGAGTGTGCTTCAGTACATAGTCGGCCACCGACACAAGAGTATATTCTTCGCCGAACATCCTGCCATCCTCACAAATCATCGCCAGCCTGTCCACATCAGGGTCAACCACGAAAGCTACATCCAGACCGCCTTTGCCCATAAGCGACATGATGTCGGTAAGGTTCTTTTCCAATGGCTCCGGATTGTGGCTGAAATCGCCCGTAGGCTCGCAATAGAGTTTCTCCACATGCTTCACGCCGAGAGCGGCCAGAAGTTCCGGCAAGATAATCCCGCCCACAGAATTCACACAGTCTATCGCCACTCTGAATCCGGCCTTGCGTATGGCCTCCGTATCCACGAGCTTCAGGCCCAATACGGCATCTATATGCTTTTTATTATATGAGTTGTCCTCAGTATATTTTCCGATATGGTCCACATCGGCATAATCAAAGTCTTCTGCTTCCGCCAGCCTCAGCACCTCATTGCCTGCTTCCTTGTCAAGGAACTCACCGTTGCCGTCAAGCAACTTCAAGGCGTTCCACTGCTTCGGATTGTGGCTTGCCGTGATGATTATGCCGCCGCATGCTTTCTCCATAGCCACAGCCAGCTCTGTGGTGGGGGTGGTGGCCAGACCGATATTAACCACATCGAAGCCCATGCCCATAAGAGTGCCGCACACAACGTTCTTGACCATTTCGCCGGAAATTCTCGCATCACGTCCCACCACAATCTTGTTGGAGCCGTTACTGCAAGTCTTTCTCATATACACGGCATAGGCCGTAGTAAACTTCACTATGTCAAGAGGATTCAAACCGTCTCCCGGTTTGCCACCTATGGTGCCTCTTATGCCAGAAATAGATTTTATAAGCGTCATGATTTGTCTGTTTTTTATTTTGATTTATTTTTCAAAGTCGTCATCTCTTGGAAAGTCCGTATTTTATTTCATAATAGCACGGATATACATAATAGGAAGCATCGCTGTGCCCCATCTTATGGGGTACGATGAGCTTCACATGCGCCCCGTCTCCCAAGAAAGACAGCGGCATGAGCCAGCCTGCCGGCACGGCGGTGGTATTGTACATGGTCTTCAACAAAGGATATTCGTTGCCGTTCTCATATACGAAATATCCGCTCTGCCATGTGCTGCTGTGATACGTGTATCTGAACACATCGGGGTGGGTGCCCTGATTGTCGGAAGTCATGTTGGATATGCGAATCCCTGTAGAGAGGCTTATCTCTGTGAAACGAACCGTAATAAGGTCATTTGACTGAAAATGCCTGTCGCTGCCGTAGTCAACCACATTCAAATACACACCGTCGGAATACTCCACAAACTCTTTGGAGCCGAACACGCTGTCGGAGGGGAAACTGCCCAAGACCACAAAACTGCTGTCGGACATGAACTGTTTTATCATATCTCTTTCTTCTTCCACTTTCTCTCCATAAGTCTTGCCCTTGTCGCACGAATGGAAGCACAACGCTGCTGCGACAAGCAAAAGCAAAAAGCCGGAAAATCTTTTCATATCTGTATATTATTTAGATTAAACCTTACCATGTGCGTCATCTGCACCCGAGCAGCATGTCCTGATATTTGACCAAAGCCTGCTTCACGAGCGACACTGCATCGTCCATGCTGCCGTAAAACTCTCCGCCCGATGCGTTCTTGTGGCCGCCGCCGTTGAAATACTCCTCAGCCACCTTGTTGCACGGGAAATTGCCCACCGAACGCAATGATACCTTTATCATGTTCTCATCCTCACGCAAAAACACCGAAAAGCATATCCCTTTTATGGACAAAGGCATGTTGACAAAACCCTCCGTATCGCCTTTTTGCGGGTTGAACCTCCGCATCTCGCTCTTGGTCAGCACGATGAGAGCCGAAGCATAATCCCGGTAGACGAACATCTTGTTGCAAAGCATGTAGCCCATGAGCTTCATGCGGTTCTCACTCTGGTTGTTGAACACCTTGCGGTATATGTCGTCCTTGTCTATGCCTTTCGAAATGAGACGGTTGATGATGAAATATATTTCCGCGTTGTTGGAATTGTAGGTGAAACCGCCCGTGTCGGTCATCATGCCGGTATATATGCACTGCGCACACTCCGTGCTGAGACTTTCCCAATAGCCCATGCGGCATATCAGCCTGAACACGAGTTCGCTCGTGGAGCATATCTCGGGATGTGAAATCACTATGCGGCAAAAATCCTCCGGATACAGGTGGTGGTCAATCATTATCTTGCGTCCGCCTGCGGCCAACAGCTTGTCTTTCATGGCATCCACACGCTTCGCCGCATTGAAGTCAAGACAGCAGATGACATCGGCCTCGTCCAAAACGGCATCGGCCTTTTCCCTGTCTTTATCATAAACAAGAATCTCCTTCGCGCCCGGCATCCACTTCAGAAACTCCGGAAAATTATTCGGCATCACCACTGTGGCGCGTTTGCCCTGCGAACAGAAGAAATGCCACAAGGCCAATGACGAGCCGATGGCATCGCCGTCGGGAGAGACATGTGAAACTATAGCTATCTTGTCAGCCCTGACAAACCACTTCTCAAAATGGTCGATCAACTCCTGTCTTATGATTTTAGTCAACATTCTTACTCAGTATGCAATGTAATGATAAAAGATTGCCGGCATCTCTGATGCTGCGCAACCGAAACAAAATGCAAAAATAGCATTTTGCCGGCATAATCGCCCCATTTTAATAGGTTTTAAAACAAACTAAGACACAGACGCCGACCGCCTCCGCCATCCCCCGAAAAGATGTACGCCATCTTTGCCCGAGACCGAGCCGATACCGGACGAAGATGGCGCACATCTCCGGCAAAGACCGAGCCGATCCCGCCCGAAGAGGAAAAACATGAAAACAGCCCCTGTACAACCGCATTGTTCGCAAAGCAGGAAGCGACAAAAAAAATCCCCCGCCATCGTTTGAGTCCGACCGGCGGGGGGATTGCGATATTTTCCAATCTTTCTGCCTTTTACCGTTTGCAGAACTGCGCATGCATCTCGGCAGCTGCACGACGTCCGTCACCCATTGCAAGGATTACGGTAGCCCCGCCGCGAACGATATCGCCTCCTGCATAAAGGAACGGAATGTTCGACTGCATGTCATCGCCCACCACTATTGTGCCTTTCTTGCTTATCTCAAGCCCTTTGACAGAGTTTGGCACAATAGGATTCGGCGACACGCCCACGCTGACAACGGCAAGGTCTATGTCGAGCGTCACCGTCTGCCCCTCAACCGGTACCGGCGAACGGCGTCCCGAAGCATCAGGCTCTCCCAATTCCATTTTCTGCAACACCACCTGCTTCACACATCCGCGCTCATCGGCTATGTATTCTATAGGGTTGTGCAAGGTCATAAACTCTATGCCTTCTTCCTTCGCATGTTTTATCTCTTCCGCACGAGCCGGCATCTCTGCTTCCGAACGGCGATATATAAGTGTCACCCTGTCTGCGCCAAGACGCTTTGCAGTACGCACCGAGTCCATTGCCGTATTGCCTCCGCCGACCACAGCCACATGCTTGCCGAAAAAGACCGGAGTGTCCGAATCCGGATTGGCCGCATCCATGAGGTTGACACGGGTCAGATATTCGTTTGAAGACATGATGTTGATGGAGTTCTCTCCCGGTATGTTCATGAATCGCGGCAGTCCTGCGCCCGATGCCACGAAGAAGCCTTTGAATCCCTGTTCTTTCAAGTCGTCTATGCTTATGGTCTTGCCCACGATACAGTCTTTCACAAACGTCACTCCCATCTTCGAGAGGTTGTCTATCTCCACATCCACAATCTTGTTGGGAAGCCTGAAACCCGGTATGCCGTATTTCAGCACTCCGCCTATCTCGTGCAATGCCTCGAACACAGTCACCTCGTAGCCCAGTTTGGCCATGTCGCCTGCAAACGAAAGTCCAGCAGGCCCGGAACCTATGACTGCCACCTTGATTCCGTTTGACGGAGCCACAGCCGGCACCGACATCTTGCCGCTTTCACGTTCATAGTCGGCCGCAAAACGCTCCAGATAGCCTATCGCCACAGCAGGTTTGCCAAGCTTGGCGGTGTATATGCACTTCGATTCACACTGCTTCTCCTGAGGGCAGACACGTCCGCACACAGCCGGCAATGCGCTTGTCTGTTTCAATACTCTGGCTGCTTCGGCTATTTCGCCTCTCTCAATGTTCTTGATGAAAGACGGGATATGTATGCCCACCGGACATCCTGTCATGCACGAGGGGTTGGCACAGTCCAGACACCTCTGCGCTTCATGCATGGCCTGCTCGAGGGTCAGCCCCTGGTTGACTTCCTCATAGCTGTGAGAGCGGTATTCTGCATCCAGTTCATTCATCTTGACACGCTCCAGCTCCATGCGCTCTTTCGGTTTCATCTTCTTGCGAAGTTCCTCACGCCATGCAGCATTGCGGTCATCGTCTTCATGCAAACGGCATACAGCTTCCTCCTCTGCGGAATGCCCGAGTTTGCCGAGTTCTTTCTTCTCGGTATCGCGGAAAGCTCCCATCCTCTTCAGCATCTCATCGAAATCGACCTGATGTCCGTCAAATTCCGGACCGTCCACGCAGACGAAACGGGTCTTCCCTCCCACAGTCACACGGCATGCGCCGCACATGCCTGTGCCGTCCACCATGATAGTATTCAAAGACACGTCTGTGGGTATCTCATATTTCTTGGTGAGCAGACACACGAATTTCATCATTATGGCCGGCCCTATGGCAAAGCATTTGTCTACTTTCTCACGTTTTATCACCTCTTCAATGCCTTCTGTCACCAGGCCTTTACGTCCATAAGAGCCGTCATCGGTCATGATGACCACCTCGTCTGAAGCAGCACGCATCTCCTGTTCGAGTATGATAAGCTCTTTCGTCCTGCCGGCAAGGACTGTTATCACCTTGTTGCCAGCCGCCTTGAGCGCTTTCACGATGGGATACATGGGAGCCACTCCCACTCCGCCTCCGGCGCATACCACCGTGCCGAATTTCTCTATATGCGTGGCCTGCCCGAGCGGTCCCACCACATCGGTTATCTCATCACCTTCATTCAGGCTGCAAAGCCTGGTGGAAGACAGCCCGACTTCCTGCACCACAAGCATTATCGTACCCTTGTCCGGGTCTGAATCGGCTATGGTCAGAGGCATACGCTCGCCTTTTTCCCCCACACGCACAATGACGAAATGCCCGGCTTTTCTGGAGCGGGCTATAAGAGGAGCTTCTATCTCAAATTTAAACACCTTTTCCGAAAGACGCTCTTTCTTCAAGATCTTGTTCATAACTGTTACTTTTTTATATTTTTCTTGTTTATACTAATAATCGAACTCTGCATAAACGGCAAGCTGTCCCAAGCGCGACATTTGCCGAAGACAAAAGTATCAATTTTATTTCAGGCTGCAAAAAAATTGACACACAAGTATTTCCGCCCACCGGCCGGCCATATTCAGCTTGCACGTTTCAGACCCGGTAAAACGACATTTATCACGAAAAACACCGAAAAAGAAAGCATTTTGCCGTAATTTAAGTTAACAATCCGAACATCATTTTGCCATATCATATTTATTGCGTATCTTTGCAGCGGATTATAAGAAAAGAATATTTTGATGCCAAAACGTGGCATCGACAAAAAGGATGTATTTATGAAAAGAAAAGAAGAAATTACAGTTTTGAAGTACCAGATCGAAAGGTACAAGCAATTAAGGAAAGGCGTAATATGCCAACAGTTGAGAAACAAATTGAACAAGCTCATCGCTTGTGAAAACATGAATTGAAAACAATAAAAAGAGATGTGATAAAGAAGCCTGCACGTCCCAAGCGGATATGCAGGCTTTTTCTTTTTACCCCAAACGCGCACCCCATGAAAGATGTACGCCATCTTTGCCCGAGACCGAGCCGATACCCGATGAAGATGGCGCACATCTCCGGCAAAGACCGAGCCGATCTTTTCCCATCCCACCTAACGGCTGCGGTGCGCACGGCTTAACTATCTGTATAACAAGACGGCTGCACCGGGAGAAAGTCGTCCTCAGGCACAGCCGTCATGACATGCGGTCGGCATTTACTGGTAGAGATACCTTTTTATGCTTTTCTTCGGTGTCTTCTCAAATTCTTCATGATAGATCCTGACTGAAGCTATCTGCGAATATGCCGGTATCTGCTTGTTGAGCTCTACCCTGTTTTCTTCCATAATCCTTTCCACGTCTTTCAATGAAAGGTTGTTTCTGAACGCTTCCTCGAAATCGGGGTATATCAAAGCCACAAGTTTTTCCTCTTTCTGGATGACTATCGACTCGCTCACATACGGCATGTTGTTGAGCTGTTCCTCTATCTCCTCCGGATAGATGTTCTGGCCGGATGCTCCGAGCAGCATGTTTTTGCTGCGTCCTTTTATGAAGAGGTTGCCCTCCCTATCCATCACTCCCAAATCGCCGGTATGCAACCACCCGTCCGCTTCGAGCACCTCTGCCGTAGCTTCGCTGTTTTTATAATAGCCCAGCATGACATTTTCGCCTTTGCACAGTATCTCGCCTACGATGTTTTCCGGATCGGGAGAGTCTATCTTTATTTCCATTCTCGGCGCAGCCTTGCCGCAAGAACCTTGCCTGAAGTTTTTCCAGTCTTCATAAGAGATTATGGGCCCGCATTCGGTCATGCCGTAACCTACCGTAAACGGAAATTCAACTTTCTTCAGAAACATCTCCACCTCGCTGTTGAACGCGGCTCCGCCCACTATGACTTCATAGAAGCGTCCGCCCAACGCGCTGATGACACCGTCCTTTATCTTGCCCTTTATCTTGTCGTTGAGGATAGGTACTTTCAAGAGCAGCTTCATGGAAGTCTTTTCCAGCTTTGGCAAGACGCTTTTCTTGATGATTTTCTCAAGGATAAGGGGAACGGATATAATGATGTTTGGCTTCACCTCGTTGAAAGCCTGGAAAATGATCTTCGGACTGGGCATCCTGGTCAGGAAAAATATCTGACACCCTACACAAAACTCATACAGGAACTCAAAAGCCAGCCCGTACATATGCGCCATGGGCAGCATGGACACAACCTTGTCGCCCGGCTTCAGATTGAGCACCTCATAAGCGAACTGGGTATTCGACCACAGGCTGCGGTATGGCAACATCACGCCTTTGGAATAGCTGGTCGTGCCCGAAGTGTAGTTGATCATGGCAAGCTCCTCTGGTTCATCCTTGCCGTAAGCCACATGCTCCTTTCTGAAATTCTTGGGAAACTTCTTCCCGAACATCTCGTTGAGATGTTCCCTTGCATGGGTCAGTCTTTCCGACCTCGACACCAGCAGGTTGAAATCGGTCATGAGTATTATCCCCTCCAGATTGGGCATGAAAGCCTCATTCAGGTTTTCCCACACCATGTCTCCCACAAACAGGAGCTTAGCATCGGAATGATTCACTATGTTGTGCACGGTATCGGCCTTGAACTCATGCAACACCGGCACCACCACAGCTCCATAGGTCAGTGTGGCAAGAAAGGCTACCCCCCAGTGTGCGCTGTTTCTGCCGCACAGAGCTATCTTATCGCCTTTCTTCACTCCGCTTTCTTCAAAAATTATATGAAGCTTCTCTATCTTTCTCGCAACATCCTTATACTGCAATGTGACTCCATTATAATCGGTAAGAGCATTCAGGTCCCAATTGTTCACTATGCTTCTCTCGACAAAGGATATAAAACTTTTTTCCATTCACACAGTCTTTTTGTTATTGAACATATTCATTTTGCAATATTACGAAAAAAACCGGATATAAAAAATGCCACCCTGCAAGCAAGGCGGCATTTCTTCTTGTTTAACTGTAATATTACAAAAGAACTTTGAATGCCTTATCGTTTACTCTGACGATGTAAAGTCCGCTTTCAAGTCCTATGTATTCATTTTCAGCAGAGATACGTTTTGTGGTAACGAGTTTGCCATCTATGGTATAGATATTTACCATTGCATCTTCCGCATTGAGGATTTCCACTCCGTCATACGCTGTCCTGACTGCGATCGCGGCTCCGGCCTCTTCTGCATCGATGCCTTTATCGTGATGTCTTGTCTCGATGACAACCGAATTGGATTCTCCCGATACGAGGTCGCCTCTATAAGCTATGACTGTATATTTATACATATAGCTCGGAACAAGTCCTGTAACCTCATAAGTC
>DVIH01000058.1 GCA_018711405.1 Candidatus Avibacteroides excrementipullorum
TGGTTCAAAGTGCAGTTTCAGGAAGAACAGGCTCATGCGCAGATTCTTGTGAACTATGTCTTTTCAAGAGGCGGCAGGGTGATTCTTTCTCCCATAGCAGAGGTGAAGACCGAATGGAAATCGCTGATGGAGTGCTTTGAAGACACCAAGTCGCATGAAGAGAAAGTGACATCCATGATCAACGGCATTTATACGGTGGCTTTGCAGGAAAACGATTATGCCACTCAGAGCATGTTGAAATGGTTCATAGATGAGCAGGTGGAAGAGGAAAAGAACTGCAAGGATATCATAGCTCACCTGAAAATGGTGGAAGGCAACGGGTTCGGCCTTTATACCCTCGACAAGGAACTCGCAGCAAGGACATACGTGGCTCCCGCTCCTCTGTCGGAGAATTGATGCGGGAAGAGGATAAAAAAGATGTACGCCATCTTCGGTTGGGATGTGCGCCATCTTTGCCCGGTATCGGCTCGATCATCACCGAAGATCGAGCCGATCTTTTTTTGGGTCATCGTTTCATCTTTTTCGCGGCCGTCATGATCATGTCGGTGGCTGTTTCCATGCCGGTCTTTTCGGTATTGATGATGAGGTCATACCCGCAGATGTCAGTCCATTGCCGGCCGGTATATTTCCAGTAATGGTTGGCCCGTCCCGTGTTTACACGTTCTATCTTCCTCGCGGCTTCTTCCTCTGTCATACGTAGTTTTCCGGCGATGTATCTTGCGGCAGCATCCTTTCCGGTTGTGATGAATACGCGCAGCACATGCTCATTGTCGCGCAGAATCCAGTTGCCCAGCCTGCCTATGATGACGCAAGGGCCTTTGTGGGCAAGTTCGCGTATGGTGCGGCTCTGGTTGACGAATATGGCATCGTCCATCGACGGGTTCATGGACATGGGTATGCTGTTGTCGGTGAAAATGAGTTCCCACAGCCGTGCGGTGGAAATGTTCTGCTCGTTTTTCTCTACAAATTCCGGAGTGTGTCCCATTTGCTGTGCCGTGCGGTCTATTATCAGTCTGTTGTAGCACGGGCATCCCAAGCGGTGCGCCACTTCTTCTCCTATGGCGTTGCCTTCGCTGCCGTATGTGCGGGCTATGGTTATTATCAGGTTTTCTCCACATGACGTGAGGCTTGTCTCCCCGTGTTTTTCCGTGCGGTCTTTCTCAGGGATGAGCAGCTTGTCGAGCCATGTGATGCGCGGGGAGAACACGCGCACCATGAAGCCTACGTAGAACATGGATATCAGTGTGCCTGCGCCTATCATCTTCCAGTCCCAGTCTCCGAAAAAGACGAGCATGAATATGACGCCTATGGTCACCAGGGATGTGTCCGAGCATATCTTCACTTTGCCGAAATCGCGCTTTAGAAACTTTGATATGGCCAGCGGCAACCCTTCGCCCGCCAGCATGAGTGAGTCGCAGCGCACCTCGCAGGCAATGCCGAATGCCAGTATGGCTCCGCCAGCGAGCAGCTCTGTGAACCGCAGCGGATAGCCTATGGTTGGATTCATGGTGAGCGGCACTTGCATGAAGCCTGTCATCCACATGGTCAGGTCGGTGTAGAATCCGAAGAGGAACGAGACGAGTATCTGGGCGTATTGCCGCTTTTCAAAATCCTTGCGCAGCAACAGCATCTGTATAAGTATGAATATGACGTGCATGAAGATGGTGAGTTGCCCCATGGAAAACTTCATGCCCGGTATGAGCGAGAGTATGTATGGCGGGGCTGAGATGGGTGAAGAGCCGAGATTGGCTCTGATGGACAGCGATGTCCCGAACGCTATGACGAAAAGTATTATTACGAAAGCGGCATACCTGCGCACCCATTCTGCTTTGCTTCTTTTACCGTTCATTTCTTTTATGTTTTTAATATCAGGAGTCTTTTCCCCTCTTTTGGAACACAAAATTAGACAGAATCGGATAAAAAGAAAAGTTCGTTTTGCCTTTTTATTTCGATTTGACTATATTTGTCCTTGCAATATATTTATAATGTAAATTGTTTATGTTTTCAGGTATAGTAGAAGAATGCGCTGTCGTGAAAGGTATTGTCCGCGACAGGGAAAACTGTCATTTCACACTGACATGTACGTTTGTAAACGAGTTGAAAATCGACCAAAGCGTATCGCACAACGGGGTCTGCCTCACGGTAGTCGACATAAAAGATGACACCTATACGGTTACGGCCATGAAAGAGACTCTGGAACGTTCCAATCTCGGCTTGCTGAAAACGGGCGACAGGGTGAATGTGGAGAGGTCGATGATGATGAATGGACGTCTGGACGGGCATATAGTGCAGGGACACGTGGATCAGACTGCCGTATGTACGGAGAAGAAAGACGCTCAAGGCAGCTGGTATTTCACATTCCATTACGAGTCTGACAAAGAGATGGTAAAGAGAGGATATTTCACCGTGGACAAAGGTTCTGTGACCGTAAACGGGGTGAGCCTCACCGTATGCAATCCCACGAGAGACACTTTCCAAGTGGCCATAATCCCTTATACATACGAGAACACCAATTTTTCAGACATACGGCCGGGCAGCATCGTCAATATAGAGTTTGACATCTTGGGCAAATACATCTGCCGCATGGAGGAGTTGAAATGAATTTCCTGGAACTTGTAAAATCAAGGCAGAGCGACAGGAAATTTGACAAGACCCGCACGGTGGAAAAGGAGAAACTTGTCCGGATACTAGAAGCCGCGCGGCTTGCCCCATCTGCCTGTAATGCCCAGCCATGGAAGTTCGTGGTCGTGACCGACCCCGACAAGACAGCGGCGATAGGCAAGGCTTGCGCAAGTTTTTTCATGAACGGTTTTGCGAAAGACGCTCCCGTCCATGTGCTGGTGGTGGAGGAGAGCGCCAACATCACGTCCATGCTTGGAGCCAGGATAAAAGACAAGTATTTTCCTCTCATCGACATAGGCATAGCCGCCTCGCATATATCTTTGGCGGCAGAGAGCGTGGGGCTTGGCTCGTGCATCTTGGGATGGTTTGACGAGAAACGGCTGAAGTCCATAACGGGAATACCCGCCGGCAAACGTCTGTTGCTCGACATAGCCATAGGCTATCCGGCCGGAACAAAACGCGAGAAAAGCAGGAAAGATTTCGACAAAGTGGTGTGTTGGAATACATATAAATGAAGCGGATGTAACCGAAAATGTGCGGAATAGTAGCAAAAGTCGCCTCCTGTCATTGCTGTTTGAGAGAAAATAGCTACTTTTGCAAAATCTTATAAACAGAGTTTTTATGATAAACAGAGTTCTTATACGTACTAAAGTTATACAGTTGGTCTATGCTTTCTATCAGAATGGCAGCAAGAGCATAGAAAGCGCGGAAAAAGAGCTTTTCTTCAGCTTGTCCAAATCTTATGACCTGTATAATTATTTGCTCAAACTGATTGTCGACATAACCGACTATGAGCGCAAGACAATCGAAACGCGGAAAAGCCGTCTCAGCATAGTAGGCGTATCGCAAAATATCCCGACAAAATTCATAGACAACAGGTTTGCAAGCCAACTGTCGGAAAATACCCAGCTCAACAAATTCTTCACCGATCAGAAAAAAACAGGGATAGACTCACCCGAATACCTGAAATCCGTAGTGAAAAAGATAACGGAGTCGGAATGGTATGACGAATATATGAACAGCGGCGAATCCTCTTATGAGGAAGACCGCGAATTCTGGCGCAAGATATACAAGAACATTTTGATGAAAGACGAGTATCTGTCAGAACTGTTGGAAGACATGAGCCTGTACTGGAATGATGACAAGGATATCATAGACACTTTTGTGTTGAAGACAATAAAACGTTTCAGCGAGGAAAACGGTGCCGGCCAGAAACTGTTGCCTGAGTTCAAGGATGAAGATGACAAGGAGTTTGCCAAGACACTGTTGTGCAACACGCTGAAGAATGCGGACGAATACAGGACGATGATAAACTCCAATGTGAAAAACTGGGATATGGACCGTATCGCTTTCATGGATGTGGTGATAATGCAGACGGCTTTGGCCGAAATACTGTCTTTCCCGACCATACCGGTGAGCGTAAGTTTCAATGAATATATAGAGCTGGCCAAACTGTACAGCACCAACCAAAGTGCGGCATTTATAAACGGTACCCTTGATGGAATAGTTAATCAATTGAAAAAGGACGGGAAATTGATAAAAAAATAATACCTTTGCTAAAAACATAAGTTTAATAATTAAAACCGATTATCAAGAATGGATACCTTAAGTGTTATGCTTCAGGCACAGTCGGCTGCCGGCGGCAGCGGTTGGACGTTTTGGATTATGATGCTGGTGATTATCGCCATCATGTATTTCTTTATGATACGTCCGCAAAACAAGAGACAGAAAGAATTGAACAATTTCAGAAATAATCTTACGCGCGGCCAGCAGGTGGTCACCACAGGCGGTATTTACGGCAAAATCAAAAGTGCGGAAAACGGAAATCCGCAGGTAGTGCTCGAAATAGCAGACGATGTGTGCGTGAAGGTAGACAGAAGCTGCATATTGGCTGACCCTACACAGCAGCCGGCTAAATAAAAGTGCGTTAATCTCTTGGGGCATGTCTTTGAATGTAAAACAATTCAAACCGTTCATAGAGAAGACATTAATAAGAATCAGAAACTTTCTCACGACAAAAGAGTTCAGAGAGTTTCTGATTCTTATGTTTTTCATATTCATCTCATTCCTGTTTTGGATGCTCGATACTCTGAAACTCGATTTCAAGGAGACGTTTGACATCCCGGTCAGGCTGGTGAATGTGCCTGAAAATGTGATTGTGACTTCCGAACCGACAAAGAGCGTAAAGGTTACTGTCAGTGCCAAAGGCACGGATCTGCTCAATTATAAATTGGGTAGAAAATTCAGCCCCATATCCATCGACTTCAATCAGTACGAGACATACGGTGAATCTGTGAAGTTGCTGTCCTTAAATCTGTTGCAGAACCAGTTCAATGCAGCGACAAGATTTGTGAGCATAGTACCCGACAGTATAGCCTATGTATATTCTGCCAATGAATATGTGATGTGTCCTGTCTCTGCCGATTTCGATTTGCGTCCCGATATGATGCATGCAATCGGCAAAGTGAAGATATATCCCGACAGCGTAAAAGCATATATCCCTGATTATATGTCAGAGTCTGAGGTAAGAGCCGAAACAGAACAGTGTATTAGGGAAAATCTGTCGGATACTCTTGATGTGACTTTGGACATAAAGAAGATAAAAGGAGTGAAGTTCGTCCCTGACAAGGTGCGGCTGGTGGCTCCTGTGGAAATATTTCTGGAAGAGACTATGGAAGTGCCTATATCGGGTGTAGGTTTCCCTATAGGAAAGAATTTGCGGACTTTCCCGACAAATGTCCGTGTCACATTTCAGGCAGGGATGAGCAAAGTGAAAGAGCTTTCCGCAGACGATTTTACTGTGGGAGTTGATTATGACGATATAGCAAGATTGTCGGGAGATTTCACATCGGCCAAAGTAGAAGTCAAAGCGTATCCGGAAGGGGTGAAAAATATAAGGATATATCCGGAATATGTGGATTTTCTGATAGAAGACAAAGTGAGAGACCATGATTCGATTGGGGATAACAGGCGGGATAGGTAGCGGAAAATCTGTGGTATCGAAAGTCTTGCGCCTGATGGGAATCCCTGTCTACGACTGCGATTCGAAGGCGAAAGAACTGATGCGCAATGATCCAGATTTGCGGAAATCGCTTATAGGCATTGCCGGGAAAGATGTTTACAATGATGACGGGGGAATAAATGTGAAATACCTTTCATCGTTTCTTTTTTCCGACAAAGGAAACAGGGCTTTGGTCGATTCTGTTGTCCATCCTTGTGTGAAGTCTGATTTTTTGAGATGGACCGATGAAAGAGATGAGACTTTGGTCGGAGTGGAATCGGCCATATTGTTTGAAGCTGGCATGAATCTTATAGTGGATAAGACGGTCATGGTGTATGCTCCTGAACCGTTGCGGGTGACACGTGTCATGAAGCGCAACGGTTGCAGCCAGGATGAGGCGATGGCGCGCATACATGCTCAGATGCCTGATGAGAAGAAAAAACTGTTGGCCGATTTTGTGATATGCAATGATGACTCGGAACCGGTATTGCTTCAATTGGAGAAGATGATAAAACAAATTGTATAATAATTATCAATAAAAAAGTAATAAATAGAACGTTATGTTGAAAACTATTTTGTCCATATCCGGCAGACCCGGATTATATAAATTGATTTCAAGAGGAAAAAATATGCTGTTGGTGGAAAGTCTCACACCTGAGAAAAAACGATTTCCTGTCTATGCAGCCGACAGGGTTGTCTCTTTGGGAGATATTTCCATGTATACCACAGGAGATGATATCCCTTTGGCAAAAGTATTGCAGAATGTGATGGAAAAAGAGGGTGGTAATGCTGCTTCCATAGATCCTAAGAAAGCATCTTCGGATGAGCTGAGGGCATATTTTCAGACAGTCTTGCCGGACTACGACAGGGAAAGGGTGTATGCGACCGATATAAAGAAACTCATAGTGTGGTATAATATACTTATGGCAAATGATATAAAGACTTTTGAGGAATAATAATAGGGAATGTATGATTTGAAAGCACAGTCCTTGCAGCTTGTGGCGGTGGGGCTGTGCTTTTATTATGCGGTTGGCGTGATGCATCAGAATATGATGCCTATGTTGAATGACAGGCTGTTGTAATGCCTTTCCATGATGACTTCCGATGTCAGAGGTTGGGTATCGGTGTATCTCACAGAGTGTATTGATTTTGATATGTTGGCAAATCCTATTTCATACCGGAAGTCGAAAAACCATTTGTCTATGTTTACTCCTATCCCTAATATGCAGGCCATGTTGACAGGCTTGAAGTCTTCTACCAGTTCGGTATCTTTCATCTTGTTGATTTCGGTGCGGCTGCTGTTGTTTATGATGTATTTCAGTTTCGGCCCGGCGAATACATTCATGACGAATATGCTTTCTTTTATGAAATTGTATCCGTACAAGACGCTGAAGTCTATGGATGATATTTTACTGTTGATGTATGCATAATCGGGATCGCTTTCAAGGTTGAGCATTATGTTTTTGTCGAATTGGATTTCGCTCTTGCTGACCATGTATTCGGCTTCGGTCTGGATGAAGTGTTTTTTCAAGTTGAACCTTGCAAACACACTGCCGCTATAGCCCAGTTTATAG
>DVIH01000059.1 GCA_018711405.1 Candidatus Avibacteroides excrementipullorum
TGTTTTTATAGGCATGAATTGTTTAATACTTAAAGGTGTAACAATAGGTGCACGCAGCATAATTGCTGCCGGTTCTGTTGTAACAAAAAATATTCCATCTGATTGCATAGCAGCCGGAAATCCGGCAAAAGTTATAAAACACTTATAATCTATCAAGCATATACCCCATGAAACTCATATACTGCATCTGTTCTCTGCAAAATCCAGGCGGAATGGAACGTGTGCTGCTCAACAAAGTCACATACATAGTCGAGCGGTTGCACTGGGATGTAACAGTAGTGACTACTGACCAAAAGGGACGGCCGGCATTCTATCCTTTCCCTGATGCAGTCAGGATGGTAGATCTCGGCATAAACTATACGGACGACAACGGCAAGCATCCGCTGCTGAAAATTGCAGGATACTTGCAGCGCAGACGCAGGCACCGCAAACTCCTGACCAAGCTGCTGATGAAAGAACGGGCAGACATAGTGGTGTCGCTCTACCCGTCCGAATCATCTTTCATCCCCGACATAAAAGACGGAAGCAAAAAGGTACTAGAACTGCACTTCTGCAAGTTTTTCCGCCTGCAATACAGGCGCAGCGGATTGTTGGGGCTGATCGACCGCTGGCGAACAAGACAGGATGAAAAGATAGTGGGCAAGTTCGACAAATTCGTAGTGCTGACAAACGAAGACAAAGGCTATTGGGGACAACTGCCCAACATTGAAGTGATTCCGAACGCTGCCATGCACATTGGCAACAAATATTCCGATAGTACTGCGCACAGAATCATTGCAGTAGGAAGGCTTGATTATCAGAAAGGATTTGACAGACTTATCGAGGCATGGGCACTGATACAAAAGCACAAGAAATACAAAGACTGGAATCTCGACATCTTCGGGCAAGGCGAATGGCATGATATGCTGCAACAAATGATAGAAAGACACGGATTACAGGACAATACACATATAAACAGACCGACCCGCGACATCGGAACAGAATATGCAAAAAGTTCATTGCTCGTAATGAGTTCCAACTATGAGGGTTTCCCGATGGTCATGATAGAAGCTATGGCATGCGGACTCCCGGTAGTGTCTTTCGACTTCAAGTGCGGCCCCAAAGACATAATAAAAGACAGCATCAACGGCCTACTGGTGCCCAACGGAAACATAGATGCATTGGCTCAAGCCATGATAAAAATAATGGACAACGATACATACAGAAAAGAGTTGTCTCTAAACGCAAGGCAAGTCGTATCCACTTATTCCGAAGATACTGTGATGGCGAAATGGATCAGTTTGTTCAATTCATTGGTTGAAAAATGAAACGGTTGCTTCAAATCAATCCGGTCTTGCGGGTCTCCACATCTACGGGACGCATAATGCAAGAGATAGGCGAACTGGCCATGAGCAACGGCTGGGAAAGCTACATAGCCTACAGCAAAGGTCGCGATGGCATCATGCCTTGCAAATCAGAGTTAGTCCCTGTCGGCGGAAAATGGAGCACCCTGTGGCATGGAGTGGAGACCAGACTTTCCGACAGGCATGGATTGGCTTCCGCAAAGGCTACACAGCAATTTATCGAAGATATAAAGCGCATCAGTCCGGACATCATCCATATACACAACATACACGGCTATTTCCTCAATTACAAGGTTTTGTTCCGTTACCTGTCGCAATGCGGCATCCCTGTGATCTGGACCGTACACGACTGTTGGCTTTACACCGGACATTGCTATTACTACTCCTACGTGGGATGCGACAAATGGCAAACGGGCTGCAACCGGTGTCCGCAAAAGAGAAGATTTCCTGCCAGCTTGCTTATAGACCGCAGTGCAAGAAACTATGACGACAAAAAAGCCGCTTTCACCTCTATGCCGAAAGACAAACTGACCATAGTGCCCGTATCGGAATGGATAAAAGGAGAAATGCAGAAATCTTTTCTGAAAGGGTATGAGTTCAAAGTCATACACAATGGCATCAATACCGAAGTATTCCATGTCTGCGATACAGAAGAAATCAGAAACAGATACGGACTTGGCAACAAACATATATTGTTGGGAGTGGCGAGCATCTGGATAGAAGAAAAAGGACTGGAGGATTTCATAAAGATGTCAAAACTGCTCGGCGATGACGAAATAATAGTACTCGTGGGCATCAAGCCCGAACAGAAAAACAGACTGCCGCACAATATCATAGGCATAGCCCGTACCGACAACGTACACCAGTTGGCCGAACTCTATTCCGCCGCCGATGCTTTCATCAATCCTACATGGCAGGACAACTACCCGACTGTCAACCTGGAAGCGATAGCCTGCGGCACGCCGGTCATAACATACCGCACGGGAGGAAGCATAGAGGCTGTGACTGAAAACACCGGAATCATTGTGGAACAGGGTGATGTAAAAGGACTTGCAGATGCTGCCCGTCTCATACGCCAACGCGGGAAAGCACACAACCGGACACTCTGCCGCGAATATGCCCTGCAACATTTCAACAAGGAAGACCGTTACGCCGATTATCTCAATCTGTACGAAGAGCTGATGGCACGCGGTTGATACCGCAACGAATTACTCTGTCATGGATGCTTCACTCTGCTCCGACACCGGAGCCATTGCCTTTACGAGCAGGCAAAAGTCGGCTCTGATACGCCGTCATGCCTTGCACTGCAAATACGAAAAGGCCGTAACGCTTTATGCCAACACCGGCATGGCTCTGAAAGCCATAGCAAGAGAATGCAATGTGTCTGAAGGCGGACTGAGCAACTACTTGAGGCGCTACTGGAGGGAACTGGTGTTGCAACGGCACAGGATGCCGGTAGATGACAAGCATCTGAAAGATGTAAAAATAGTAGAGACGGGAAAACAGAACATTGTGGCTCATGAAAAGTACAAAGATGCCATAGCTGCATGCAATTCATTGGATTACATAGATTTCAACATATCGCAGCTGGCTCGCAAATTCGGCGTGGGCAGCACTGCTTTGCCCAACTTCATGCGCATCCATTACCCCGATACGCTCGCATGGCGTGAGAATGTACGCCGGAAACTGGGCATAAACGACAACATCAGACGCGGAGCACGTCCGCAATGCATCAGGCAATATGCGGAGGCGGTAAAACTATATAAGGAGACTGACATGACAGTGGCCGAGATAGCAACACAGTGCAATGTGTCTGAAGGCGGACTAAGCCAGCATCTCCGATTTTACCATAAAGATGTCCTGACACAAAAAAGGCAGCAACGGAAGACGGCGAAGGATAAAATTCAAAAGACACAGGGCGAACTTTCCGGCAACGGGCACAAACACGAGCCTCTATCGGAAACGGACCTGAAATATTCTGAAGCATTGTCCATGTACAAAGACACGGCGCTGACCCTGAAAGAGATCGCTGCCAAGACAGGCGTATCGGAAAGCGGATTCCGCTCCTACCTGCACAAATGGCACAAAGAGCTGGTGCTCGACCGTTTGGGCATAGACGGAGACATAAGCGATGATACTGACTTGAGAAGCGTCAGGCTACGGATAAAGACCGTTGCAGCAAAATATGAAAAAGCCATCGAGAGCCTCAGGCTCAATCCCAGACCGGTGACAGGAGTGGCGAGAGATTTCGGCCTGCATCCCGAAGTGTTCAGAAACTATCTGTACAAACACGAACCGGAACTGGTGAAACGCCGGATGAGAACAAAATGAAAAAAACAAGAATATGTCATCCCTTAGCTTGTGGATAAATTTCTATGGACAACGAAAATTTGAGAGTTTTACAATTGGGCAAGTTTTACCCAGTTAGAGGCGGTGTGGAAAAAGTGGCATACGACCTCATGGTAGGACTATCCGAACAAAACGTATGTTGCGACATGATGTGTGCCGCTTCGCAAGGAGGCAACAGGGTCATCAAAGTCAACAGTCATGCCAATGTCATTTGCTGCCGCACATGGCTGAAAGCAGCAGCCACAATGATATCGCCTGCCATGATTTTCACTTTGCGAAAAGAGTGCGGGAGCTATGACATCATACACATACACCACCCCGACCCGATGGCATGTCTGGCTTTGTTCCTCTCAGGCTACAAAGGCAGGGTCATCTTGCATTGGCACAGCGACATTTTGAAGCAGAAACTGTTGCTGCGACTGTACCGTCCGTTGCAACGGTGGCTGCTGCGCAGAGCAGAGACTATAGTGGGAACCACTCCCGTCTACATAGCAGGCTCGCCCTTTCTGAAACAGTATAGGCACAAATCAGTCTGCCTGCCCATAGGCGTTGACCGGATGCAACCCGACAGCAATGCCGTGGCAGCCGTCAGGAACAGATATCCGGGAAAAAAGATTGTGTTCTCCTTAGGCCGTCTGGTGCCTTACAAAGGCTATGGTTTCTTAATCGATGCAGCCGGATATCTGAGCGATGATTATGTCATACTCATAGGAGGCACAGGAAGCCTGAAAGACGAATTGCAGAAAAGGATTGTCGATGCAGGTCTGCAAGAAAAAGTGACACTGCTCGGCCATGTCAGCAGCAGAGACTTGCCCGCCTACTATGGTGCGTGCGATGTGTTTTGCCTCAGCAGCATACAGAAGACCGAAGCATTCGGCATAGTGCAGATAGAAGCCATGTCGTGCGGCAAACCGGTAGTCGCCACCGACATTCCGCAATCGGGCGTGCCGTGGGTCAACGCTCATGGTGTATCAGGTCTCAACGTCACTCCATGCAATGCCAAAGAATTGGCCGAAGCCATAAAGGAAGTGACAGAAGACAAACAACGTTACGACAAATATTCATCCGGAGCGGAAAACCGATACTATGAATTGTTTACTAAGGATCTAATGATAAATAAATGTCTAAAAATCTATAAGGAATATGAAAAATGAAAAAACAGAGGTCATTTCAAAAGCATTTGAAATGACGATTGGAAGAAACAATTACGACAGCAGCGAAGAAATGTCGTTCATTGCCGCTGCATTCAAACGCGGTTTCGACATTGTAGTCAGCCTGGTGGGGCTTATAGCATTCTCGCCGATATTCCTCATCGTTTGCTATCTCATCAAACGTGAAGACGGCGGCCCGGCCATTTTCAGGCAGGAACGCATAGGCTACAAAGGCAAACCTTTCACGCTCTACAAATTCCGCTCCATGTATGTGACTTCGGAAGCGGACGGCAAACCGGAACTTTGCAAGAAACAAGACAAAAGGCTCACCAAGATAGGTGCTTTCCTGCGTGAACATCATCTGGACGAATTGCCACAGTTGTGGAACGTGCTGAAAGGCGAAATGAGTTTCGTGGGCTATCGTCCGGAACGCAAATTTTTCATCGACAAGATCATGGCCATCAATCCCGACTATGAATTGCTTTACCAGATACGTCCGGGACTGTTTTCGCCGGCCACTCTCTACAACGGCTACACCGACACTATGGAAAAGATGCTGGAGCGTCTCAGGATGGATTTGCAATACATGCGCGAACGCTCGCTGTGGCTCGACTTGAAGATTATCTTCCTCACGGTCTTTTCTATCGTTTCAGGCAAGAAATTCTAATATTGCTTATGGCAGAAAACACCATGCGTCCCAAACAGGGACTGAAATTGAGGAAAGTGGGACGGCAATACATGATTGTGGAAGCATGCAAAGGCAACGCCGACATGAGCAATGTCTACAGCATGAACCGCACGGCCGCACTTCTGTGGGAGCAGATGGAAAAAGGCAATTGCACTCCCGATGCGCTGGCCGAATGCCTGTGCGACAACTACGACATAGACAAGGCCACAGCCATCCGCGATGTGGAAAAGCAGCTGGCCGAGTGGAAATCTTACGGACTTATATCTTAAAAGAACGCACTGATGCAGGCAGGCAGAAAAGACTTTACCGCCGACAGGATGCACGCGGCATTGCTCGTGCTGCTCAGAGCCGGACTATGGGAACAGCAGCCTGAAGACCTCTCATGCTTCCCGCTCGCGAAAGAAGATTGGAAACAGCTTTATGCCGAAGCCTGCCGTCAGACCGTGACAGGCATAACCTTTCAGGCACTGAAATACCTGCCCGATGAAGCACTGCCGCCCGAACCGCTCATGATACGCTGGGCGGCGGAGACAGATGCCATAGAGCGCAGAAACAGGAAAATGAACGATGTGCTCGTCAACCTGTATTCGGCATTCGCGGGAAAGGGACTGCATCCCGTCCTGCAAAAAGGGCAAGGCATAGCCATGCTTTACGAATGTCCCGTGATGCGCGAATGCGGCGACATAGACCTGTACTTCGACAGCAGGGAGGCATGGCGGGAAGCCCTCTCGCTTGTACAGTCGCAAGGCATAAGGGTCAGCCGTCAGGCCGACAAAAGCATATACTATACTTATAAAGGAATCACCGTGGAGCATCACACACGCCTGTTCGACCTTTACAATCCGTTCCTGCAACGTTATGCCGTGAGCCTGGAACGCAAAAACGGATTCCGATGCATGACATTGCCGGGACAGCCGGAGACCCATATAGCAGTACCCTCGCCTCTTCTCAACCTGCTGCTGCTCGACCTGCACATACTGAAACACGCCGTAGGACGCGGCATAGGCTTGCGCCAACTGTGCGACATGGCACGTGCATGCAGCGTGCTGCATGACGATACAGACCCTGACGAGATGAAAGCGATAAGCCGCAAATTCGGACTGACCGGATGGAACCGACTGCTGCACGCCTTTCTGAAAGACAGTCTCGGACTGCCCGCCGTTTGCCTGCCCTACCGCGAGACAGCGCCATCAGGACAACCGCTGGCCGACATCATCTGGCGTGGAGGCAATTTCGGCAGATACGGCAAAGGACACGACCCGCACCTGAAAGGATGGAGACGCAAATGCCGCACGGCACTCTCGTTCGCACGCAATGTCGGCTTCATGGCCGGATACGCTCCGAAAGAATCTTTCTGGATACTGATGCAACTCATGAAAGGGCAAACGCTATGACTACCACAAGATACCGTTTCCGCGTAGCCGGATTCACCTTTGCCGCCGCATTGCCGTCAGCCATCGGCATAGATGCGTTGCTGCCGTCGTTCCGCCCGTTCCGTGAAAGCGGAGACACAGAGAGGGAAGACATATTCAGGTTTTCATCGGTAGAAAGCCTGCCCGATGTTGCCCGCACCCTGCTGGAAGAGACAGACAACGACATGGGCCATCTGCGCCTGTTCTCCACAGAGGCAGGCTACCGTGTGGAACTCATCCACGACGGCCATACCCATGTCATGCATACCGACTCCAATTTCTCGGCAGTAGAGGCTCAGGTATCATGGCAGGACAAAAAAGCCGGAGACGCCGTGTCGTCCATGCTCCGCATAGCCTATTCGCAGGCGGTCATCCTCAGAGATGCCGTCTCCATACACGCGGCAGCGGTATTCACCGGAGGACGCGCCTATCTGTTCATGGGCAAGAGCGGCACCGGCAAAAGCACCCACGCCGCACTGTGGATCAAACACATCCCCGGCACGCAGCTGCTCAATGACGACAACCCCACGGTGCGCATCATCGATGGCCGGGCATACGCCTGCGGCACACCTTGGAGCGGCAAGACGCCATGCTACAGGCAGCTGTCGTTCCCCATTGGCGGCATGGTGCGCCTGAGCCAGGCCTCCGAAAACCGGTTTTTGCCTCTGGAAGGCGCCGATGCTTTCATAGCCGTCTATCCGGGATG
This sequence comes from Candidatus Avibacteroides excrementipullorum, assembly GCA_018711405.1. GTDB lineage: Bacteria > Bacteroidota > Bacteroidia > Bacteroidales > Bacteroidaceae > Avibacteroides > Avibacteroides excrementipullorum. Next base: position 7,650 of record DVIH01000059.1, read on the forward strand.
CTCGGTCATATCGCAAGACGACAGGCTGTGCAACATGCTTTACGACACACTGGCCGCCCTCGCCGAAACAGTCCCGGCAGGCGCACTCAGCTGCCGCCCCGACCGTGAGGCCGCCCTGCTGTGCCACGACTCGCTGATAAAATAAACGGAAACAAAACAATACAGAAAAAACAAACAAAACTTACTGGAAACATGAGCAAACGAATCATTCTGCTGGCAACGCTGCTTGCCGCATTACTACTCACGTCATGCAAATCGCGCAAGGATTTCATCTATCTGCAGGACATGCGCATGGGCACACAATACCCCATCGAGACACGATATGAAGCCGTAATACACTGCGATGACAGGCTAAGCATCACCGTGAGCTGCAAGAATCCGGAACTGGCCATACCGTTCAACATCTATGACGGCACTTTCAAGGTGGGCGCAGACGGCAACGTCACGTCTGATGCCACAACAAAAGTCAATGAAAAAGGTTACCGCGTGGACGTGGACGGCAACATAGACTTCCCCATACTCGGCAAGCTGCACGTGGAGGGCCTCAAAGTGGGCGAAGCCATAGACCTCATAAAGACAAAGATAGAGCAAGGCAACTACATGAACGACCCGCTCGTCTCCATCGAGTTCCTCAACTTCAAGTACACCGTGCTGGGAGCCGTGAGCCGCAACGGCACATTCTCCGTCAACGGCGACCGCATCACACTGCTCGAGGCCATTGCCAATGCCGGCGACCTCTCCGCCAAAGCCAGGACCAACCGCGTGGCGGTCATACGCGAGATAAACGGCGAGCGGCAGATGTTCATGCACGACCTCACCAGCACTGACATTTTCGAATCGCCATGCTTCTACCTGCAACAGAACGACATAGTATATGTGGAGCCGAAATACCGCAAGAAAGACAGTGAAGACAGAGGCTGGCAGGTTGCCACCACGCTTATATCGCTCGTCACGGCGGCATGTTCGCTCATGTGGGTACTCAAATAAAGATAACACATAATCATCTGAAAACATATGCAGACAAACAATTCTTCCAATAAGACCGAAGGCATAAACCTCATAGACCTGGCAGTCTATCTTGCCTCCAAATGGAAATGGTTTCTCATCTCGGTGCTTATATGCGGCGGCATAGCATGGTACAACTATGCCACAGCCCCGCTGGTATATTTCCGCTCGGCCACAGTCATCATCAAAGACCCGTCCAACAAGGCCACCACTTCGGGCCTCGACAGGTTTGACAACCTCATCAACAAGGTCAACGTGGCCAACGAGATACTGCAGTTCCGCTCCAAGACACTCATGCGCGAAGTAGTGCAGCGCATACATGCCGATGTGAGCTACCGCATCAAGGACGGGCTGCGCACCAACGAACTCTACACGCAGTCGCCGGTCATGCTCAGCTTCCCCGATGCCCTGCCCGAACAGAGTTTCGAGATGACTGTCACCCCCAAAGGCAAAAACACCGTGGTGCTGTCAGACTTCCGCGGGCTGCCGGCCAAACAGAGCTACACAGTTGCGCTCAATGACACCGTGACCGTAAGCCCGGGTATGCGCATAGTGGCCACTGCCACCAACTACTACGGCGACTCATGGACAGGAGTACCCATCACGGTCAGGAAAAGTCCGCTGGAGAGCATGGTCAACTACTATAAGAACGCCATAGGCATACAGCAGGAGGAGGAAGAGTCGTCCATACTCACACTCGCTTTCAAAGACAGTTCGCCCGTGCGTGCCGAAGACGTGCTCAACATGCTCATCACAGTCTACAACGAGGAAGCCATAAAAGACAAAAACCAAGTGGCTGTCAACACTGCCAACTTCATCAGCGAACGTCTCATCATCATAGAGCGCGAGCTGGGAGGAGTGGAGTCAGACCTCGAATCGTTCAAGCGCGACAACCAGATAGTCGACATAGCATCATCGGCAGGCATGTACATGAGCGAGTCGCAGAAGTACAACACCGATGCCATGGAGCTGGAGACGCAGCTGCGCCTGGCCAACTTCATCAAGGACTACCTTACCGACCCCACCAAGGAAACAGACCTGATACCGTCAAACACCGGCATCAGCGACATGAACATAGAGAATCAGATAAATGTATACAACGCCGCCAAGCTGCGCCGCGACCGCCTCGTGGACGACAGCAGCGAAAACAACCCGGTGCTGCTGGAACTGAACAACTCGCTCCGCGCCATGAAGCAAAACATCATCCGTGCGGTAGACAACATGATAGTGAGCCTCAACGTGAAGCGCAACGATGCACAGGCACGCGAGCAGCAGGCACAGAAGCGCGTCACATCCATACCGACCAAAGAACGACAGATGCTATCCATAGAGCGACAGCAGAAAATAAAAGAGGCCCTCTACCTCTTCCTGCTCAACAAGCGCGAGGAAAACGCACTGGCACAGGCCATGGCCGACAACAATGCCCGCGTCATCGACAGCGCCGACGGTCCCGACTCGCCCATATCGCCGCAGCGCAACCGCATACTGCTGCTCGGACTGCTCGTAGGCATAGCCTTGCCGACGGCGGGATGCCTCATGGTGCTGTTCCTCGACACACGGGTGCACAGCCGCAAGGAGGTGGAGAAAGCCCTCAGCGTGCCATTCTTGGGTGAGATACCTTTCGACAAGGAGTCGTCGGCACACCGCCGCAAAGACGCACGGCAAGACACCATGCCCGATGAAGACAGCATCACGGCCGAAGCATTCCGCGTGCTGCGCACCAACATGTCGTTCATGGCGAGACGCGACAACCCCGTGCAGGTCATCACATTCACATCGTTCAACGAGGGAGCGGGCAAGACATTCATCTCGCGCAACCTCGCCATGAGCTTCGTCTACGCACGCAAGCGCGTGGTGCTGGTCGACCTCGACATACGCAAGGGCACGCTCAGCCGCTACTATGGCAGCCACAGGGGCGGAGTGACCAACTACCTGGCCGACCCCGAAATCAAGGTGGACGACATCATACGCCATCACGAACGGTTTGACGTGATACCGTCGGGCGAGATAGCCCCCAACCCCGCCGAGCTGCTCATGGACGAACGCCTCGACCAACTCATAGCCGAGCTGCGCCGGCGTTACGACATCATCATAGCCGACAGCGTGCCCATGGGCATCATTGCCGACGCCACCATCGCCAACCGCATTGCCGACCTCACCGTGTTTGTGGTGCGCGCAGGCAAGCTCGACCGCAGGCAGCTGCCCGACATAGAGACCATATACCAAGACCGGAAACTCAGAAACATGGCTCTCGTGCTCAACGGCGTAAGCCCGCACAGACACGGCTACGGATATGGCTACGGTTACGGATACGGCTATGGATATGGCTACGGATACGGTTATGGGAAACACGGCAAGAAAAGCAGAAAGTGATTTTCACAACTATATAGTTTAACTTAATAATTTAATTTTTATCATGATGAAAAAAGAAGAAAAAGACAAGTATGAGGCACCGCTCACACGGCGGACTCAGGTAGACCTGGAAAACGGGTTTATGAAAGCGTCGGTATTCGACCCGGAAGCCGGCCAAGACGATGGTGTCTCTATCGAGGGACACGAAGTCGGAAACGAAGGAGATTACACCGGTCTCGGCTGGGATACGACTGACCCGACTAACGCCAGAAGTTTTTAACTAAAAATCATTAGCATTATGAAAAAAATCGTATATTATTCATTATGCGCAGTTGCTCTTGCAGCCTTGAGCAGCTGCCAGGAAGACATTGTGGAAGAAGCGGTGATTCCGGCACAGACAGGCGATGAAATCACTTTCGGCTCCGAGCTGGATGAACAGCTGACCAAAACCTTTTACGGACCTCTTTCTGAGGATAGTACCTACTACCCTGTAGAATGGGAAGACGGCGATCATATTTCCATCTACTGCCCGGAGGCAGCACAGACTAAAATCGTGAAATACAAAATTACGCCCAATCCCTCTAACCCCTCGACATCATCGGCCGTGACCAAAGTCAATCCCGATGAAGCCGGCCTGCAATGGGGCGATGCTCCGACACACCATTTCTCGGCCTTTTATCCCGGCGACAGGATCTTGGGCTCTGAAGGAGGACTGCTGAAAGCAGAAATACCGGTGAGACAAGAGCCGGTGAGATGGGAAAAAAAAGGAGGTAACGAAACCGGCGGCATAACCTACACAGGCGTGGCAAACACCGACTATGCTTTCATGTGGGCTTATAATACCCATAATAAAAGCGACGGCGGCGATGTGGCATTGACATTCAAGCCGTGGGTAACCATCCTCGATGTGGAGATTAACGGACCTGCCAATGCAGGTGAATCTATCAAGATGTCATCGGTCCAGCTACGTTCTCTGAGCGGAGAGACACTGAACGGCGAATTCCTGATCGACTTCAACCCTGTAGAAGACAACGAGTCGAACTATCCTATCTATAAAGAATCGGGCAACCCGAACGCCACGCGCAGCCAGATCTCCATACAGCTTTATGACGATGAATGGCCTAAACAAGACGGCACAAAAGGAGACTTTATCACTTTGAATCATGGCGATAAGATCGTGGTCCGTTTCTATCTGCTGCCTAAGGATGTCAATTATGATACGAACGGGGAAGGCCGAAATGACTTGCAGATCCGTGTGACTCCATTCAACTCTGCCGTTCTGACCCGTACACTGAATGCCCAAGAAGGCACAGTACACGGCGGCATCCTTGCCCACAAGGTGAACAAAGTCATCCTGCCTCCGGTAAGCAATGAAGGTGCGAATTATTGGATGTCGTCGCTCGACCCGAACATCTATGTGACAGAGCTTTCGCTGCCGGGCAGCAAGATGTCGTATCAGACAGCGGACAACGTAAGTGGACGTAATGCAGTTTATTATCAGGATTTGTCGATTGCCCAGCAGGTTACCAATGGTATCCGTGCATTCCAAATCCAAACAGCAAGCACAAATACAGCATGGGGTTCGGGTGATGCCTCAGATCAGGTGTTATATATGACTGTCGCAGGCAATAAGACAACTACTCGCTTCAAAGAAATTGTTAAAGAAATTGCCACAGGCTTGAAAACTGCCGAAGCTGCGGGTAAAAACCAGGAATATGCCTTCATTTTGCTGACAGCATCATTGAGTCAATGTGAGGGTTATGGCCTGTGGCCGAATAGAACAGCTGGCAATCTGGCGTGGATGGATGCCATCCGAAATGATTTGGCAGAGATGGCTGCTGCACCTGATACTTACAGGCTCTATACCGGTGAAATAACACCTACCACTACCATCAATGATGTGAAAGGACACATTATCATCAAGGTGAACTACAATGACGATGATATGGGTAACCACTTGAGTGAAACTGACCGAATTCCTGCCATGTTTGCTAAATGGGGAGTGTTCGATGATGTGAGCACACCTTTCACCGAAACCGAGGCCTACGCAATTAACTCGATGCGTTGGGGTACTTCCCATAATGTAAACAACGGTGCCCTGCAATGGTTCTACCACGAGGCTACCAGCGTTGGTTATAACAACAATGGAGGTGAAGAAACTTATGCCCAGAAGATAGGCAACATCGAGGACATGTGGAACCGTAGCATTGATTATTATAAAAACAACAGCGACAATAGCATGTGGTTCTTGAACGACCTCGGCGGTTGCTATGTAAACGGAATCTATAGTAGTGGTGAATCGCAAGACGGTGTAAGTGCCTGGACACAGGAAGTAGGCCCGTATGCAACAGGTTTGCTCCAGAATCGTACAAAGGATGCTACTCTCGGTATCGTGCTTATCAACTATGCCAATCCGGACAACCCATATTCGGGCAACCTGATTCAGACCATCATCAACAACAACTTCAACTTCCAGTTGCGTACAGACGACTCTGCACAGGCTGAAAACTACGATGCCCAATTCGTCAACGGCGGCAACGCCATAGGCTGGGATTAATATCCGCACACACAGAGACTTTCACGGGAGTGATAGCCCGTGAAAGTCTTATACAATTCAAATAAGGTTAAAAAAAACATATGAAAAACATTCCAACAAAAATTTATGCCGCATTTGCCGTATGTCTTGCGTGTCTCAGTTCATGCCAGGAAGAGATGCTGACAGGTAACGGCGAAAAAGGCAACGTAAAAATCCTCGCGCGCATGACAGACGATATGCCGACCAAAACATGTGTGGGCAACGTCATGTCTGACGGCGCAATAGGCATACTCTGGATGCCGGGCGACAGCATCGGCGTATATGGCGATGACGGCACAAAGAATGCCCTGTTCACATCGACCAACACAGGCAAAGTGGCCGAAGCAGTATTTGCAGGCAGCATGCAGTCGGGCGAGACTCCCGTCTATGCCTACTACCCGTACAGCGCCGACAATGCCGCACAAGACATGTCGGCCATAAGGGGCGCACTGCAACAGGAGCAGTCTTTCGATTTCGACTCCGGCAGGCTGCAAGGCGACTACAAGGTGGGCACGCCCACTTTCTTATCCATCGACGGAGACAGCTATGAATTTGAGTTCAGACATCTGTTCTCGCTGCTGAAGTTCGACATCGACGCTTCAGGCACCGGTCTGGCAGGCGACAAACTCGAAAAAATCATCCTGACCCTGCCCGAAGGACGCCGCCTGTGGGGAGACTTCACATTCAATGCCGCATCGGGCGCCGTGTCATGGAGCAACGCTCCGCAAGAAGCCAACGTGCTGACTATGACATGGAGCGACACTCCCGCTCTGACAAACGGCAAACAATATACAGGATACATGACTTGTGCGCCGGACATCAGACAAGGAGACCTGATAAAGATAACCATCCTCACCCGCCGCTTCAAGGCCGAGTTCACACGCACGGCTTTAGTCGATTTTCAGGCCAATGCCTCCTACACGTTCCCGCTGGCTCTTGCCAACTATGCGGCCGACATGGAGGTGACCGACCGTCCTGTCATGACTTCGTTCTCGTTTGAGACGGAGAAAAACGCAGGCAAGATACTCGGCACCAGGCTGGAGTTTGACGGCAGCAAGACACGCGCCGTAGCCAACGCCGCCGAGACGATGACTGTCGGCGCAGACAGCATCACGGGCTGCATCCCCTATCTGTACGACTTCAAGCTGAAACCCACATTTACAGTGGCCGAAGGCCTGACAGTGACAGTAGACGGGCAAACGCAGACCAGCGGCGAAAGCGAGCAGGACTTCCGCCGACCCGTGGTCTACACCGTGACAGACGGCACCGACAGCCGCGACTATGTGGTGAGCGTGACCAACACCGGCCTGCCCATAGTGGTGCTGGAGCACAACGGCGGTGGCGGCAGATACTGGGAGGAAGCCGACCTCTATGTGACGAGCAAAGAGGAAGACTGGGGCGAACAGGACTACTTCACCCTCTACAATGCCGACGGCACAGTGGACGTGGAGCGCAGCCTGTGCAGCTCGCGCTTGCGCGGCAACTCCACACAGGGTTTCCCCAAGCTGCCTTTCGCACTGAAGTTCAAAGATAAAGTGGGTCCGCAAGGACTGCCCACCGACAAACGCTGGGAGCTGCTGGCCAACTGGATGGATCGCACCATGCTGCGCAACGCCGTAGCGTTTGATGTGGCGCAACGCATTGAAAAGGCATGGGCAGACGGTCTGGGCTGGAACCCGCGCGGGATGAACGTGGAACTGGTCATGAACGGACGCCATGTGGGCAACTACTACCTCGTGGAAAAAGTCAAGATAGACGCAGACCGCATCAACATCAGACCTTGCCATGAGGACGTGGTAGAAGACGAAGGCATAGCCAACCCGACAGTGGCCGACTGCGGATATTTGTTGGAATTTGACGATGCAATGGACGAAGTGAACACTTTCCGCACCGGTCGCGGACTGCCTGTAATGTTCAAGGACGAAGTACCTAAAAACGGAGACATATTCAACGCCATCAGGGACAAGGTGGAACGGATAGAAAACAACATAAAAAGCGGCAACTATGCAGCAGCATACAACGAGCTGGACATGAACTCTGTCATCGACTACTTCTTCGTGCAGGAACTGACGTTCAACAACGAGTACAAGCACCCCAAGAGCGTGTATATGTACATAGACGGCGAAGGCAAACTGACGGCAGGCCCGGTATGGGACTTCGACTGGAACACATTCATCTTCCCCGAACTGGTACGTCCTTACGGCGGCGTATATACAGACCAGCTCCGCGAGACAGACGAATGGCTGTACGGAGGTTCCAAACTGGCGGAACAGACCGGAGGAAACTTGTGGTGGGAAGAGCCGGAATATGATTACGTCAACGACATGCCCTATATGTGGTATCCGCTGCTGTTCAAAGACGCCACATTCAGGAGCAAGGTGCAGGAACGCTGGGCCGGCATCTACCCGGCATTGGCCAATGCCATAGAGCATATAGACGTGCTGGCAAGGCAGAACCGGGTTTCCGACACATACAACCACGCCATGTGGCCTACGACCAGAGAGCTGAAAAACAACAGCAGCGCGGCATTCAACGGAGATGAGGACATGTCTTTCGATAAAGCCATAGAAACCTTGAAAAAGGCATACGAAAACCGCCTCACCTGGATGAACAACCAGATCACAAGCGGCAATTTCGTGACCAATGCGGAATAAAAGAAAAATCCAAACAAAACAAAAATCAATAACGACATGATTAAAAAGACACTTTTCGCAGCCCTGCTTATGGCGGCTGCATGTCCGGCTTTCGCACAGACCGCCGGACAAAACGCTGACGTCACCGAAACGGTGGAGTACAGCACTGAAAAATACAAAGTGGAGACCAACAGCTTCTGGAGCAACTGGTTTATCAGCGTGGGAGCCGGCGGTCAGGTCTACTTCGGCGACCACGACAGGCAGGTGAAGTTCGGCAAACGAATAGCTCCCTCCCTCGACGTGGCCATAGGCAAATGGTTCACTCCGGGCATCGGAGTACGCCTCATGTACAACGGCCTGTCGGTGAAAGGAGCCACACAGACCGGCATGTACAGCACCGGCGAGGACGTGCCTGGCAAGGGAGGCGCAGGCTACTGGCTGGACAACCAGAAGTTCAAATATGCCAACCTGCAGGCCGATGTGATGTTCAACCTCATGAACATATTCGGCGGATACAAGGAAAAGCGCGTGTACAGCCTCAGCCCGTATGCCGGCTTCGGCATGATGAGGGTGACCGACACTCCCCACTCCACCGAGATTTCGGGACACTTCGGCCTCATCAACACGTTCCGCCTCTGCTCGGCTCTCGACCTTAACCTCGACATACGAGGCACGGTAGTGAGCGACCACTTCGACGGCGAAAGCGGCGGACGCGGCGGAGAGGGTATGATATCGGCCACTCTGGGACTGACCTACAAGTTCAAACCGCGCGGCTGGGACCGCAGCAAGACTGTGACCCGCACCGTCTACAACACTGACGAACTCGATGCCATGCGCAACAAGCTCAACGACCTCAGCGCAGAAAACGCACGTCTGAAACAGGCTCTGGCCGAAGGCAACAAGGCCGCTGCCGAAAAGAGCGTGAGACAAATAGCTTCGAGCAACCTCGTGGTATTCCAGATAGGCAAGAGCAAGCTGTCTAACGAGGCACGCGCCAACCTCGGAATGCTGGCCGAAGTCATCAAACAGGGCGACGCTTCCACCGTCTACACCATCACGGGTTATGCCGACAAGGGCACAGGCAGCGCAGCTATCAACGAACGCCTGAGCAAGGCTCGTGCGGAAGCAGTCTACGACTGCCTGGTTGAGGAATTCGGCGTGAACGCAGACCAGCTCGAAATAGACTACAAGGGCGGAGTGGACAACATGTTCTACGACGATCCTCGTCTGAGCCGTGCAGTAATCACGCGCAGCAAATAAACAGTAAACATTCAGGGGGGCCGCGCATACACACTACCAAAGGCAGACCGTGAGGTTTGCCAATAAATACACTACATTCTTTTTTTTAGAAAGCGGTTCCCCCGTTTGCTTGTTTTGTTTCCAATCCCCCTTTGGCCTGAGCGCAGGCGGAGGGGGATTATTTTTTTCCGGCGTGTCATTAATGTGCCATCTGCCGCATTGCTTTCAAGCCTCCGGCTTGGTCGTTTACGAAAGATAGCTTTTACACTTTTCCATGAAAAAATACATCCAAATTCTACACTTTTCCATGAAATTCCGCACTCAAAACATACACTTTTCTAAAAAAAAGCACATCCCAAAAGTTTTGTGTCTAACTTTTGGGATGCATATCATTTTGACCCGGTCCCTTTTTTATTGTTACTGAATATGCTGAAAGGAAAGAATCCTGCAAATCGTTTTTAGAGGTGATGATTACATGGTATCTTTTTCCCTATAATATTCATCTATCACATCTAACGTATTATCTATATATTTTCTCGGTGCATCAGACACAGTTTGACGGATATCCTTTAGAGCAACGCTTATCTCGTCAATTTTCTCTTTGGCATTTCCAATATCGTCAATATACCATGATAATTCATAATGCGATATCCTGCCGCTCTTCAATGGCGCTTTTATGTCTTTGAATATTTTATTCTCGTTACCTAATCACAAAGATAAAAGTAATTATATTCACTTGAAAGTGTTTTAACCTATTTTCTTGCCGCCAGATTTTGACACAAATTTATGGCTGCATCATTGAGAACTCTTGCTTGTAATATGTTTACGGGGTTTCAGCACCGCAATCCATCAGTCCGTCCATTACAGATTTCATTATCCCAAACGGCCAAGTCCGAATTTATCGGCAGTGAAACTCTCCATTTCGCCCGAATTATCGGCAGTTCAAGCATCAGTTTCGCCCGAATTATCGGCAGTCAGGATTTTATTTGCTATCTTTACGCAAAAATATAGGAACTATGAACATAAAAGAACTTGAACGGGTCTTGCTTGATCAAAAAGAAGAACTCGAGACATTGAGAGACAAGAGTTTCTGCCATCGCGAAGAGGAACAGCTGGTAGATCTGAACAGCAACCTTGCACAGGTAATCATAGGCGTAAGAAGAAGCGGGAAATCTACATTGTGCTTCAATGCATTGGAAAAATCGAAAGTGAGCTATGCATACGTCAACTTCGATGATGATATCAGGTGGCATATGACATCGAAAACCCCAAAACACGCAAACGGGAAATTAACGGAGCTATAGCTGCGGCAAAAAGCACCGGATGCAAAAATATATATATCCTGACCGACCATCAGTCGGAAACAATAATCCATGACGGCATAATGCTAACGGTAATACCGGTATGGGAATGGATTGTCAGTGAAAAATGATACAAACAGCAGGCTACAACTCCGCCGGGCCAAGACCGAGCCGATCATCAACCGACATGTGCGCCATCTTCGCCCGGGATGGCGTATATCTTTGCCCGATACCGAGCCGATCATCGACCGATACCGAGCCGATCTTTTTCCGGGCTGCGCAGACACACTGCCGCACCCTGAAAAACAGCGACTTTCACTTGCGCCGAAAAAGCGCCGTGTTTCGGCGGAACGGGTGTACACGTCTCCCACATTTTTCGTACATTTGTACTTGATAAAGTCCGTATCTGACAAATGGGAATAAAGACATTGAATGACGTAAAACCTCAGCGACCATGCAGACCGACAAACTGATACTCGACAATGAACTGTTTTTCGCTGAGGTAGAACGTATGCTCTCAGAAGAACATTTCGTAACTTTGCGCAGCAAGGGAAGCAGCATGTTCCCGTTCATTACCGGCGGACGCGACAGCGTGGTGCTGCAAAAAAGTCGGGATATAAATGCGGGCGACATAGTACTGGCGCGGATACCGGGCAAAGGGCATGTGCTGCACAGGGTGTACAAGGCGGACGGCGACAGACTGACGCTCATGGGCGACGGCAACCTGCACGCCAAAGAGGAGTGCACGAAAAGCGACGTGGCAGGCAAGGTGACAGAAATAATCCGCGACGGACGGCACGTGCATTGCTCCGCGCCTGCCGAACGGCGGAAAGCAGCCGTCTGGATGAAACTGCTGCCCGTGCGCAGGCTGCTGCTGTGCGTGTGCCGCATATATGTGAAACTGAAACAAAGGAAATGACAATATGAACCCAATGCATATAGCCGACTGCGTGAAATGGCTGTGGAGGATGTCGCGCGGATTCCGCATCCCCATAACAGTCTGCACTCTGACGGGAACACTGCACGTGTGCACATCGCTGCTGTTCATATACGTGTGCAAACACCTGATAGACATAGCCACAGACGTGGCCGACGACAGTCTCGGCACATACATCGCACTGATGGCCTCATGCCTTGTCGCCCAGCTCCTGCTGTCGGTGACAAGAAGCCGTCTGACCGCACGCACGGAGATAAGGTTGCGCAACGAACTGCACCAACGCCTGTTCGCCCATCTGATGAACAGCAGCCAGACCGGACGGGAAAGATTTCACACGGGCGACATACTCAACCGCCTGGAGGAAGACTCGGCTACCATCGCCGACGCGCTGTGCCGCAACATCCCGGCCGTATTCATCACCATAGTGCAACTGGGAGGAGCATTGTTTTTCCTCTCCCGTCTGGACGTGAGGCTCGCAGGCGTCATAGTGTTTATCATGCCTGTAGCCCTGCTGATGAGCAAAAGTTACGTGCGCAAGATGCGCAACATGTCGCGCGACATCCGCGATGCCGACAGCAGCATCCAAAGCCACATGCAGGAAAACCTGCAACACCGCATCCTCATCAAGACTATGGAATATACGATACGGGCCATAGACAGACTTGCCTCCATGCAGGACAGCCTGAAGACAAAGGTAATGAAACGCACAGACTTCTCGGTATTTTCCCGCTCGATGGTGCAGATAGGCTTCATGACAGGCTATGCCGTAGCATTTCTGTGGGGAGTGTTCGGCCTGCAAAGCGGTAGCGTCACTTTCGGCATGATGGCGGCATTCCTGCAACTCGTGGCGCAGATACAACGGCCTATGGTGGACCTCAGCCGACAGATACCGGCGTTTATCCGCGTATTCACATCCACAGAGCGTCTGGCCGAACTGACCGGCCTGCCTCTGGAGCAACAGGGCGACCCTGTGAGGCTGGACGGCTGCATAGGCATACGCATGGAAAACCTGTCTTTCGCCTACCCCGACAGCGACCGGAAAGTTTTGTCGGACTTCAGTTTCGACTTCCGGCCGGGCAGCCTCACGGCCATTGTCGGCGAGACAGGTGCAGGCAAAAGCACCCTCGTGAAACTCATCCTGGCCCTGTTCCGACCGGACAATGGACGGATAACACTCTACAACGGCAGGCAGGAAGCAACCGCCTCGCCGCTCACCCGCTGCAACCTGGCATACGTGCCGCAAGGCAATACGCTCGTGAGCGGCACCATACGCGACAACCTGCTCATGGGAAAATCTGACGCGACCGAAGATGAACTGAAAGCGGCTCTGCACACTGCCGCAGCCGACTTCGTACTCTCACTGCCCATGGGCATGGACAGCCCGTGCGGAGAGAGGGGCACTGGACTCAGCGAGGGGCAGGCGCAACGCATAGCCATAGCACGCGGACTGCTCCGTCCCGGCGGACTGCTGTTGCTGGACGAACCCACATCATCGCTCGACAGCGAAACAGAAAAACTGCTGCTGCAACGCCTGTCGCACTGCCTGCAAGGGAAAACCCTGATACTCATAACCCACCGCGAAGCCATAGCCGGGCTGTGCCAGTCGGCCGTAAGGCTGGAAAGGAAGGAGTGAGCAGGGATACAAAGATGAAAAATCAACACTGCCACCACCCTACAAAAACATTGTCATATAAACAGGTATGCAATCAACTCCATTTTCTCTCTTAAAATCTTTCGTATAAATCAGATACTTATTCATTATCCGGTCCGAGAATTTGAAGCAGAACTCGTCCAACGATTTATGAGTCTTGTATCCCGAAGATTTTACCTCTATGGGGGAAATCTTATGCTTGTCAGGAATGACAAAGTCTATCTCGTAATACTTTTTCCCTTCGGCATAAGGTATGGTATGATAGAACAGGTTCTTACCCGAAGCTCTCAGCATCTGGGCTATGACATTTTCATAGACATATCCCAAATTGGTACTAAGCTTGTCATTCAACAATTTATCGTAGATGACATTCTCGGTAATATCGGCATCCTTGAAAACAAGAGTGACAAACAAACCGGTATCAGACGCATACATCTTGAAATACTCTTCATTTTTAGTCAAAGCCAATCCGGCATTCGGATCATCGGAATGATACACCACATTGACCGTCATGGAATCCTCCATCTCTTTCACGATATTCACTACCCTTTCCACTCTTTCATCCGAAATAGCCTTACCCACTTGATAACGCATCGCGTTCCTGCTGAGCTGGGCGGGAATGGCATCGTATAATGCTTTGGCTCTGCCTGAATCGTCAATCTTCCCGAAGTCCTCCTCGTAAAGAGCTATTATGTCACGCTTTGCCCGGTCAACGGCTGTAAAATTGTTTGTCCTGATGTACGCTGAAACAGCCTGCGGCATCCCCCCTACAAGCATATACAGGCGGAAATCCCTCATGAGTTTGCGATGAACGGCATCTCCCAACGGCATTTTCTTCTCAAATGCAGTCCGCAACAACGGAATAGTGGCAGTGTCTCCAAGCGCCCATCTGAATTCTTCATAATCCATCGGATACATATCCACTTTGGTTTCCTCACTCGGGACAAGGATATTGCGGCTCTTGGAACGGACTGATATCAAAGAACCAGTCTCTATATAATCGTAACGATGATCCTTTACCAGATGCTTGATGGCCTGTCTCGCAAGAGGTTGTAGCTGGACTTCATCAAAAATAATCACCGACTCCCTTTCATACAGTTGCACCTGATATATGAACTGCAACCTGATAAACAGATAATTCAAGTCTGAAATATCATTGAACAAATCGCTCACCTCTTTTGAAACCTTTGAGAAGTCAATCAATATGTATGACTTATACTCATGACGCGCGAATTCCTCTGCTATGGTAGATTTCCCGATACGTCTGGCCCCCTGTATCAGCAATGCAGTATCGCCGTTGCGCTCAGATTTCCACTTAAGCATCACATCGTATATCTTTCGCTTGAAATAGATTACGTTATCTTCCATTTATCTTTAAATTTATGTGCGAATATATGTTTTATAAACATCTCCACCAAATTTAAAACCCGCAAAACGTCATTATCCACCAAATCTTTTCAGGCGATTTGTCGATATCCACCAATTTTCACGTATCTAAAATGTTTTTTGTCGGAAAACACAAAATGTTTTCAACTGTTTTTGTCGAAAAACACGAAATGTTTGTGCGCAAGGATGCCGGGAAATGACATAAAAACGCCGGATGGACAAAAACTATTATCCCATGTAAAGATAAAAATCTTATCTTTGCCGTGCGGAAGACGCGACATATCTGAGGCATGAAAATTATAAGAGTTTTAGACAAGGAATTTAGACCGTACATAAGCAGCAGCGAAATAGCGGAACGCATCTCTGCCATAGCGGACGAGCTGAACAGCAAGCTGGAAGGCAAAAAACCATTGTTCCTGTGCATACTCAACGGTGCGTTCATGTTTGCAGCCGACCTGCTCAGGCAAATATCCGTGCCGGCGGAAATATCGTTTATAAAAGTCGCATCTTATGACGGGACAGAATCGACAGGCAGGATAGCCGAAACCATAGGACTCGACAAAGACATAGAGGGAAGAACCGTTGTGATAGTGGAAGACATAATAGATTCGGGACTGACCATGAAATACCTGTTGGAACGCCTTAATGCGAAACATCCGGAAAAGATATATGTGACAGCTCTTTTTTCAAAGCCGTGCAACATGAAAGCAGACATACAGATAGACTATTGCGCATTCCGCATACCCGACAAGTTCATCATAGGATACGGGCTCGACTATGACGGATACGGCAGAAACTATCCTGACGTATATGCCATAGAGTGAAAACAGTATATAATAACGCAAACTAACAATATTATAAATAGGATACAATTATGCTCAACATCGTAATCTTCGGCGCACCGGGTTCGGGTAAAGGAACCCAAAGCGAAAAAATAACAGAGAAATACGGCATCAGACACATCTCCACAGGAGACGTGCTCAGGGAAGAAATAAAAAACGGGACAGAACTGGGAAAAACAGCCAAACGCTACATAGACGAAGGACAACTGCTGCCCGATGAACTGATAATCGACATACTCGCAAGCGTGCTCGACTCGATGAAAGGACACAACGGAGTGATATTCGACGGTTTCCCGAGAACCATCCCTCAGGCCGAAGCCCTGAAAAAGCTGTTGCAAGACAGAGGACAGGACATAACGGCCATGCTCGACCTCGACGTACCGGAAGAAGAACTCATCACGCGCCTCCTCAAAAGGGGACAGGAGTCGGGACGCGCCGATGACAACATGGAAACCATCAAGAAAAGACTTGACGTGTACAAGTCGCAGACATTCCCGCTGATAGAGTACTACAAGAAAGAAGGCAAGTACAACCACATCAAAGGAGTGGGCGCACTCGATGACATTTTCCGCGACATAGCAGCCGTGATAGAAACATCTTCGGGAAAATAAAACAATCACCACAATAAAGACAAAAAGTCAAAAAGGGTGTGTCTCAACGAAAGTTTCCACGACACACCCCTTTTACGGCTTTCAGGCAAAAACACTAATATGGCAGAATCGAATTTTGTTGACTATGTGAAGATATATTGTCGTTCGGGCAAAGGCGGACGGGGTTCCACCCACATGAGAAGGGTGAAATACAACCCCACCGGCGGACCTGACGGAGGAGACGGCGGACGCGGAGGACACATCATCTTGCGCGGCAACCGCAACTACTGGACCTTGCTGCACCTCAGATACCAAAGGCACGTATTCGCCGAAAACGGAGGGAACGGGAGCAGAAACAGAAGTTCCGGCAAGGACGGAGCCGACAAAATTATAGAAGTGCCATGCGGAACAGTGGTCTACAACGCAGAAACCGGAGAATATCTGTGCGATGTGACCGAAGACGGTCAGGAAATAATCTTGCTGAAAGGCGGACGCGGAGGATTGGGCAACTGGAACTTCAAAACCGCCACAAGGCAGGCCCCACGATTCGCACAACCGGGCGAACCGATGATAGAGATGACCATAATACTGGAACTGAAACTGCTGGCCGATGTGGGACTGGTGGGATTCCCCAATGCAGGCAAATCGACACTGCTGTCGAAAATATCGGCTGCAAAGCCCAAAATAGCCGACTACCCGTTCACCACGCTCGAACCAAATCTGGGCATAGTATCATACAAAAACGACAAATCATTCGTCATGGCCGACATCCCGGGCATCATAGAGGGCGCAAGCGAAGGCAAAGGACTGGGACTCCGCTTTCTGAGACACATAGAAAGAAACTCACTGCTGCTGTTCATGATTCCTGCCGACAGCAATGACATCAGAAAAGAATATGACATACTGCTCGGAGAACTGACCAACTTCAATCCGGAACTGCTCGACAAACAAAAAGTACTGGCAGTGACAAAATCGGACATGCTCGATGAGGAGCTGATAAAGGAAATCATCCCTACCCTGCCCGACATCCCTTACGTATTTATCTCGTCATTCACCGGACAAGGAATAGAAGAACTGAAAGACGTGCTTTGGAAAGAACTGAATGACGAAAGCAACCGTCTGACAGACAAGACCGATTCCATAGCCCACCGGTCAAAAGACATGACAAGGATGAAACAGGAAATGGCAGAGGAAGGCGAAGACGAAGACTTTGAATTCGAATACATCGATGAAGACGAAGAAGACTTCGCCGATGATTGGGCGGATGAAGATGATTATGAAGACGATGAAGACGACAGGAAATAAATCCGGAAAGATTCACACGAAATGAAAGATATAGAAATCTCGAATGAATTCAGGGCTGCCTGCCCGCAATTCAAAGGCATAGCCATATATGCAGAGATAGAAAACACACCCTGCGATGAAGCCCTGTGGGAAGAGATAGACCGCTTCTCAGATGACTTCCGCAACAGCCATACCCCACAATCGGTCAAAGACATAGACACCATAGCGGCAACACGGGCAGCCTACAAGTTGCTCGGCAAAGACCCAAGCCGCTACAGGCCTTCGGCCGAAGCATTGTGCAGAAGACTGGTGAAAGGAGAAAGACTGTATCAGATCAACACGGCAGTGGACATCATCAATCTCGTATCGGCCAAGACCGGTTACTCAATAGGCGGATTCGACTATGACAAAATATCAGGAGACAGGCTCACACTCTGCATAGGCAAAGAAAGCGACCCTTATACAGGCATCGGACGAGGATTGCTCAACATATCAAACCTCCCTGTCTACAAAGATGAAAAAGGCGGCATAGGCACACCTACCAGCGACAACGAACGTACCAAACTGGATCTGCATACCAAGCGCATACTCATCATTATAAACAGCTATGAAACGCCACATCACCCGGAAGAAGCAGCCGGATATGCTGCGGAACTGCTGAAAAGACACGTCTCAGCAAAAAACATCACAATAAAAGATTTCTGAATGCCGATAATTTGCCGCACAAGTTTTGCCGCAACCGAAAAAAGCTATATTTTTGTCTAAAATCAGTAAAAAAACATGCAAAATGAAATATAAAAGGATATTGCTCAAGCTGAGCGGAGAAAGCCTGATGGGAGAAAAACAATACGGCATAGACGAAAAACGTCTCAATGAATATGCCACACAAATAAAAGACATAGCCGACAAAGGCATACAGATAGGCATAGTCATAGGCGGAGGAAACATATTCAGAGGCCTGAGCGGAGCAGCCCAAGGATTCGACAGAATAAAAGGCGACCAGATGGGTATGCTCGCCACTGTCATCAACAGTCTCGCCCTCTCATCGGCACTTACCTCCATAGGAGTAAAGACAAGAGTGCTTACGGCCATAAGGATGGAACCGGTGGGCGAATATTACCGCCGGGAATATGCCATAGAATGCATGGAAAAAGGAGAAGTGACAATATTCTCCTGCGGCACCGGCAACCCGTTTTTCACCACCGACACAGGTTCATCACTGAGAGCCATCGAGATAAAAGCCGATGTGATGCTGAAAGGCACACGGGTGGACGGCATATACACAGCCGACCCGGAGAAAGATCCCACAGCTACAAAATTCAACGACATCACATACGATGAAATATACCGCAGAGGACTGAAGGTAATGGATCTGACAGCCACTACTATGTGCAAGGAAAACAACATGCCTATAATAGTTTTCGACATGGACACTCCGGGCAACCTCAAGAAAGTAGTAGAGGGAGAAAACATAGGTACGCTGGTACACAATTGAAAGACAATAACATTACAATAAAAACATACGACCATGATAGATTCTAACAAATGCCTGAAGAGCGCGGAAGAAAAAATGGAAATGGCGCTCATGCACCTGGAAGACGTACTGTCGCATATCCGCGCAGGAAAAGCCAACCCGAGAATATTGGATAACATCAGAGTAAACTCATACGGAGCAATGTCGCCTCTGAGCAATGTAGCGTCCATAACAGTGCCGGATGCAAAAAGCATTATCATCAAGCCGTGGGACAAAAACATGTTCAAGGAAATAGAAAAAGCCATAATAGATTCCGATCTGGGCATCATGCCTGAAAACAATGGAGAAGTGATAAGAATAGGCATACCTCCACTGACTGAGGAAAGACGTGTGCAACTGACCAAACAGTGCAAAGGCGAAGGCGAGACTGCCAAAGTCAGCATAAGAAATGCAAGACGCGAAGCTATCGACACTCTGAAAAAAGCCGTGAAAGAAGGCATGCCGGAAGACATGCAGAAAGACGCAGAAGAAAAGCTGCAAAAATCGCACGACAAATACATCAAGAAGGTAGACGAACTGCTCGCGGCAAAAGACAAGGAAATCATGACTGTATAAAACCAAATCACGGCATGGTGTGGTGGCAACCGCAGTTGCCATCGCATCTGCCGGACAAACCAGCAAATCTACAGTGGCCGGCTTAGTCATAAAAAACACAGGCAACAGCTATCTGGTACTCACCGACAGCGGAGAAACCGTTGAATGCAAAATCAAAGGCAACTTCAGACTCAAAGGCATTAAAACGACAAATCCGGTGGCTGTGGGAGACCATGTGGAAATCACAGAACCTGCAGCAGGCGCAATGTCGTACATAACAGAAATAAAGGAAAGAAAAAACTACATCATACGACGCGCATCCAACCTGTCGAAACAATACCACATCATAGGCGCCAACCTCGATCAGACCGTACTTATCATAACCATAAGCCATCCTGCCACATCCACAGTATTCATCGACCGCTTTCTGGCTACGGCCGAAGCATACAAGGTAAAGGCTATAGTAGTAATAAACAAGACCGACCTTTACGATGAAGACGAAAAAAGATTTATGGGGGGACTTGTCAGACTGTATGAAAGCATCGGATACGAATGCAAATGCATATCGGCAGCGACAGGAGAAGGCATTGACGACTTGCGAAACATGCTCGCAGGGAAAACGACACTCTTTTCAGGACACTCCGGAGTGGGCAAATCATCGCTCATCAACATGCTGATACCCGATGCCGGCATCAGAACGGCCGAACTGTCGGAATGCCACGATATGGGCATGCACACCACTACTTTCTCGGAAATGCACAGACTGCCCGAAGGAGGATACATCATCGACACTCCGGGCATAAAAGGCTTCGGCACGGTAGACATGGAAGATGCCAACATAGGACATTATTTCCCTGAGATATTCAGGTTTTCCAAAGACTGCAAATACTACAACTGCACACACCGCAACGAACCGGGATGCGCAGTGAAGAAAGCTGTGGAAGAACACTACATAAGCCAATCGAGATACGCCTCATATCTCGGCATATTCGAAGACAAGAACGAAAGCAAATATCGCTGACAATAAAAAACGGCCAGCAAACTAACAAAAAACTTACAGCACAAACATTATGAACAAATCATCTTTATTATTTCTGACATTTCCGCTGTTGCTATTGTCTTGCCAAAGCAACAGACAGGAAAACACCGAGACAGACTACACCCAATATGTCAACCCGTTCATCGGAACACAGGAAAACGGGCACACTTTTCCCGGAGCATGCATGCCATTCGGCATGATACAGGCCAGTCCGGAGACCGGAGCCATAGGCTGGAGATACTGCTCAGGCTATAACAACGAAGACAAGCACATCATAGGTTTCGCACAGACACACCTGAACGGCACCGGATGCCTGGATTTCGGCGACATACTCATACAGCCAGTCACAGGCCGGCGCATAAGAAGCGACTACAAAAGCAGCTTTGACAAGGCCAACGAGACAGCCACACCCGGATATTACTCCGTCATCCTCTCGGACTATGGAGTAAAGGCCGAGATAACCGCCACGCACCGCACATCCATGTACCGCTTCACATACGACAGGGCAGACAGCGCATCGATGCTCATCGACCTGCAACACGGATTGTCCTGGAATGAAAACCAATATCACACACAGATACAGAAATGCGAGACCGAATGGGAAAACGACAGTACCCTGACCGGCGAAGTATGGTCACAGGTTTGGGTGCCGCAACGACTCTATTTTGTCATGACATTCGACCGCCCGAAGACTGAGCTCATCACATTGCCAAAAGCGGAAGGCGAGAAAGGCGACAGATACATAGCTTCGTTCGACATGAAAAACGGAGACTGCCTGAACGTGAAGATAGCCATATCGGGAGTGAGCATAGACGGAGCAAAGAAAAACTTCGCAGCGGAATCGGCAGGCAAGACATTTGAGGAAATCAGGGAAAATGCAAAAGACGTATGGAACCAATACCTCTCAAAGATAGAGATAAAGGGCAGCAAAGACAGAAAAGAAAGCTTCTACACATCCATGTACCACCTGTTCATACAACCATCCGACATAGCAGACGTGGACGGCATGTACAGGGGAGCCAATGACTCTGTATATCAAGCCAAAGCCGGAGAATATTACAGCACATTCTCCACATGGGACACCTACCGCGCGGCACACCCGCTCTACACCATAATCGCACCCGAAGCCGTAGACGGATTCATAAACTCGATGATAGCACACACCGATGTACAGGGATTTCTGCCCATTTGGGCCTTGTGGGGCAAGGAAAGCTACATCATGGTAGCCAACCACGCCGTTCCGGTAGTGGTGGAAGCATACAGGAAAGGCTTTACCGGATTCGATGCCGAAAAAGCATTTGAAAGCGTGAAGAAAAGCCTCACCACAGAGCACCGCAACGGCCAGTGGAGCATATACGACAAATACGGCTACTACCCCACCGGCATCGTGGCAACAGAATCGGTGTCGAAGACGCTCGAATCGTCATACGATGACTACTGCGCATGGATCATGGCCGAATCGCTCGGCAAGACGGATGATGCGGAGTTCTTCAAGAAACGCGCGGGATACTGGAAAAACCTGTTCGACACCACTACCCTGCTCATGCGTCCGAGACACGCCGACGGCAGCTGGCTCACGCCGTTCAACCCGTTCAATCCCGCACATGCGGAAAGCGTAGGGGGCGACTACACCGAAGCCAACGCATGGCAATACACCTGGCATGTGCAGCAAGATGTGCCGGGACTGATAGAATGCTTCGGAAGCAAGGAAAGATTCCTCAACCAACTTGATTCGCTCTTCATCTATGACGCATCGCTCATGGGCAAGGGACTGAGCGACATAACCGGACTTATAGGCCTGTACGCCCACGGCAACGAACCGAGTCACCACGTGGCATATCTCTACACGCTGGCAGGACGCCCGTGGAGGACGCAGGAACTCGTCCGCCAACTGTGCGACACCATGTATCTGAACAAGCCCGACGGACTGTGCGGCAACGATGACTGCGGACAGATGTCGGCATGGTACATATTCAACACGCTCGGATTCTATCCGGTAGACCCCGTGTCATGCCAATATGTGATAGGCGCACCGCAGGCGGAAGAAGCCATAGTGAAACTGCCGGAAGGCAAGACTTTCACCGTAAGAGCCAAAAACCTTTCGGAAGCCAACAAATACGTGCAGAGCATCACGCTCAACGGAAAGCCATACGACAAAAACACCATATCGCATTCCGATGTCATGAACGGAGGCATCATGGAATTTGTCATGACCGACAAGCACGAGTGAACACTGCCGGCATAACAGCAAAAAAGAATCAGGCTCCGGGTTTCGAAGCCTGATTCTTTTTTTACATGCACCTATAGCCTATGCTTAAAAACTAATGGAGAAAGCCACGCCAAGCTCCGTCAACACATCAGGCTTGTACAGCATAGGCTCGTCTGACTTGCCGACAAAAGCCGATACGTCCAAAAAGCATTTGAAACCAAGTCCGCAACCGGAAGACAGGATGTAATTATACCTCACAGCTTCCTCCACATTGACGCCCCACCTGCTTTCAGGTATCAAAATTCCTTCCGGAAGGTCAGTCAATTCGAGTTCATCATAATTGAAATGGCCGTAAACGGCACCGAGATTCTGAGTCCAGTAAATCCTGTGATTGCCCTTGCTGTGAATCGGATGGTGCAGGCCAAGCCCGAACTTCACCGATGCCATAGACGAAAGCAACCCCTCGCCACGACTTCTGTCATCATACACCGCACCGGAGCATTATAACCATACATGAGACTGCTCGATGATGCCCGCTTGCCATCAAGTTCTTTTCCCGCCGACAAAAAACGCCGGATTGGCAGACACATCCACAGTGTAATAAAAGATTTGCTTCTCCACATCATTTTGGGCAAAGGCACCGCCGGCCCCGAAAAGCAGCAAAGCTGCTGCAACTGCACTGATTGTTTTCTTTCTGTTCATGACATTAATGACTTTATTATATAACTCTTCATGCGAAGATAGTGAAATAATCCGTTCGCAAAAGATATTCAGCAGAAAATCATAGCCGAAATACCCCCGCCCGGGATGTACGCCATCTTCGCCCGGGATGGCGTACATCCCGGACCGAGACCGAGCCGATCATCGATGAAGATCGAGCCGATCCCCAAAAGGGCTGCCGACGGCCATTGACGCACACGCAAACGACATGTGCGAAAAATCTTTCCGCGACATTGCATCACAATCCGTTTAATAGAATTACTTTTGTCATAGAAATCACGATATGTTATGGACAAGCAACTGAAAGACAGACTAAAATATTGGGAAAGACAATACAACACAAAACACTTCATCCCCGCCGACCCGGTGAGTTTTCCCCACCGCTTCACGGAAAAAAGAGACATAGAAATATCCGGACTGCTCACCTCGTGGATAGCATACGGCAACAGGAAGCAGATACTGAAAAAGGCGGAAGAGATACACACCGACATGGCCGGGCAGCCATACACGTTCATAACGAACAGGACATACGCGAAATATGAGGAAAACGGCGACTGCACTTTCTACCGCTTCTTCAAATATGCCGACCTGTATGCCATCTGCGAAAGGCTGCACCAGATATACACCCTGCACACCGACATGGAAGCTGCCGTAACCGCTACCGGGAAAGACCCGCTTACTGCCATGCAGACACTGTTTGAAGGCATCAACGGCATCCCCTACACACCGCAGTCGGCATGCAAACGGCTGGCCATGTTCCTGCGCTGGATGGTGCGCCGCGACGGGATTGTCGACTTCGGCATCTGGACACATCTGTCGCCATCCTCACTGCTCATCCCGCTCGACACGCACGTGTTCAACATGGCACGACGGCTCGGCATGACTTCCCGCAGCCAGGCCGACCGCAAGACAGCCGAAGAGATAACGACTTGCCTGCGCGAGATATGGCCCGACGACCCGTGCAAAGGCGACTTCGCACTGTTCGGATACGGAGTAAACGAAAGAGACGGAGCGGAAGCTGCGGAATGAGTCACCGCCCGCCCACCAGCTGCATCACTACGGCATCCTTGTAGCCTGACGTATGAGAGAAGAACCATTGGCGCAACGTCCCGGCCCTGACGAAACCAAGTGTCTCAAACAGGCCGATGGCCTTGACGTTGTCTGTGGTAAAATAAGCGTATATCTGATTTAATTTAAGACGGCTAAAAGCATAATCCACTGCAAGCGCAGCTGCCTGACGCGCATAGCCCATACCCCTGAAAGGCTTCAGCACCAACATGCCAATCTCAGCCTTTGCCGTGAGGTGGTCATAGCCGAACAAATCCACAAAACCGATCGGCATCCCGTCGGCCTTGCGCTCTATGACCATTTTCAGCCGGCAGTCCATGAAGAAATCGCCTGTGCATTCGTCTATGAACCTCTGCACCGAATAAAGCGACACCGGCTCATTGCACACCGAAGTCTCCCATTCGTCAGTATCATTTTCCGCACGGTAGACCAAAACGGCATCACCGGGCTCGCATGCCCTGAGCCTTATGCTTTCATTTTCAAGCAGACTTTTCATTTCTTCACATACTGGTTATCGGGAGTGACAAGCGTATTCCTTTTCGATGAATACACGGCAAATTTCATCTTTCCTCCTCCGGCCGAGACGACCTCTATCATATCATCATACGACATGTCCTCCCTTTGAAACACTAGATAGACGGAACTTTCGCCCCTCTCCACAGTCAAGAAAGCGGCATACAACACATCATCGTCCATACAGCCGTTTGATTCCAGAATCTCTCTCACCTGTTCCGAATAGTCATACGGCCCTATCACTATAAATTTCCGCACAGGACGCCTGCGGAACGGAAGCAGCATGGCACCTGCCTTTTTCAGGAAACGAGGCAGCATGGCAACCGCCCCTCTGGCATAAATGCCGAACTTTATGAACGAATAGAGCAAGAATCCCGACTGCCCGTAATGCTTTCTGAAAAATATAAGCATGGCATCATAGAACGTGCGCACATAGGCATAGCTGTTTTTCTTCGTGCTCTCCCCCTTATAGTGGATGATTGGATAAGGCAGATAATAGTTCCTGTAGCCGTTGCACTCCAAGCGGTAGGAGAAATCTATATCCTCGCCATACATGAAGAAGTCTTCGTCAAGCAATCCGCACATATCCGACACCGAACGGCGGAAAAGCAGGAACGCCCCGCACAACACATCCACATGGTGTATCTCCTTTTCGTCCAGATAAAGGCAACTGTACTTGCCGAACACTTTGGACTTCGGAAACAAAGCCGACAAACCCGTCAGCTTCCAGAAAGAAGACATCGGAGTGGGGAAACCGCGCTTCGATTCCGCCAGGAAACAGCCGTCGCCCGTGTACATGCATACGCCGGCAGCACCTGCATCGGGCGTGCTGTCCATAAAGTCGAGGCAACGGCTTATGGTGCGCTCACCCACAAAGGTATCGGGGTTGAGCAGAAGCACATACTCGCTGTCGCACATCTTTATGCCCTGATTATTGGCCTTTGCATAACCCTTGTTGTCTTTGTTATAGACGAAAACCACTTCAGGATACAGCGGCTGCAAATAGTCGAGCGAACCGTCGGAAGAGGCATTGTCTACCACAATGACACCGGCATCTATGCCTTTCAAAGCCTTGCGCAAGGAGTCAAGGCATTGCTCCAAAAAGATTTTTACGTTATAGTTTACTATTATTACGGAAAGTTTCATCAGTCGTTCAATTCAATATCAAGATCGGACATCACTTTTCTGTCGGTGGGCATCACAAGGAAATAGGATATGAACCCGATAATGGCGCACAATATGCCTATGCTGTTATCGCTCGATGAGAGCGTATATACCACAAGATTGTATGACACGACTGCAAACAGCACCGCCATACGCACAAGGCTCCACAGCCTGTAAACCCTTATGGCATCGGGCAAAGATTTTTCGGCCTGCACTTTCTGCCCGAGTCTGCGGCCGATGTAACCTAAGGCAAACGGCACAAGCGCCACAGTAGCGACCACGCCCGCCATGTCGAGCACGTATGACGATGCCCGGTCTGCGGCAAAAGTCTGTCCCGGCAAACCGGCATACAGGCACACCGACACATAGAGCAGAGGCAACGCCACTACAGTCCAGAAAACTATTTTAAGCATACGGATCAACCCGCTCACCTGTTCCATATAATCCTTATATTTTTGCTTCAAAAGATGTCCTGTCAACAATGCTCCTGCCCAAAGTGACCTCATCGGCATATTCCAGTTCATCGCCAATGGAAATGCCTCTGGCCAGCACGCTCACCTTCACCCCCGTATCGGCCAGACGGCGTGAGATGAAAAAGCTCGTGGTGTCGCCCTCCATCGTGGTGCTCAAAGCCAATATGACTTCCGTCACAGAGCCGTCTTTCAGCCTTTCGGCAAGCGAATCGATGTTGAGATCGCTCGGCCCGATGCCGTCCATAGGCGAGATGACGCCTCCCAGCACATGATAAAGACCGTTGTACTGCATGGTAGCCTCTATGGCCATGACGTCTCTCACGTTCTCCACCACACAAATCAGCGAGGCATCCCTGCGCTTGTCGCTGCAAATGGAGCATACGTCCGAGTCGGATATGTTATGGCACACCTTGCAATATTTCACCTCATGCTTGAGCCTGACTATCGCTTCGGCAAACCTGTCAACTGCGTCATCGCTCTGTTTCAGCAGATGCAGCACAAGGCGCATGGCAGTCTTCGTCCCGATGCCGGGCAACGTGGCAAACTCATTAACGGCCTTTTCAAGCAAGGAAGATGGATATCGTCCGTTCATCTGTCATTGTTTTTTTGCAAATTTAGCAATTTCGGCAATAACGGTATTAATGCAGGGCATATATTTTCGCCGCCTGCCACCGGCAAGGCCGGATACCCGGAAAAAGAAAAGCGAAGACCGAATCGCTTCAATCTTCGCCTTGAGTCGGAGTTAGGCGACTCGAACGCCCGACCTCTACGTCCCGAACGTAGCGCGCTACCAACTGCGCTAAACTCCGCCTTTCTGAAATTCGACTGCAAAAGTAATGCCTTTATTAATGCCATGCAACAATATGGGGGACTTTTTTTCAAAAAAGAGTAGAAAAACTGTCCGGGAAAGGATGTACGCCATCTTCGCCCGGGATGTACGCCATCTTGCCCCGACACCGAGCCGATCATGACCGGAGACCGAGCCGATCTTTTCCGACACAGATTTGAGGCAAGACCGGACGAAAAGACAGGGGCCGCCTCATGCATCATAAGGCAGCCCCTGCGTGGTCTTTCAACTTTCCGGATGGCCGGTTACTTAATCAAGAGCCATGACTCCTGGAAATCGCGGTTGTCGGGATAGCGTCTCTTGAACTGCTCGCGGAAAGCCACTGCGCTCTCCCTGTCATCGAAGCTTGATGCAATGACACGATACATGGCTATCTGCGGATTGAACACGACCATCGCGCTGTATCCGTCGGCAACCAGTCCGTCGCGAACTTTCTCGGCATTGACCTTCAGGCCGAAACTGCCGCACACCACGCTGAAGTTGTGCAACGTGCCGTCACCTACCAGCTCCACATCTTCCTGACGCTCCACCGGTTTCGCCTCCACCGTCTCCACCTTCGGCTCTTCTTTCTGCACAGGCACCGTCACCGGAGTCACTTCTGCAACTTCGCTTATCTCCGCTTCTGCCAGTTCCTGCTGCTTAGCCTTCTCATAAGCTTTCTTATAAGCGCTTTCAGACGATTTACAAGATGCCATAGCCAGAACTATGCAGCATCCCAAACCAAGAAAAAAGATTTTTTTCATAATTCATCGATTATTAAAATTAATATTTCCTCATATACAACACCGAATCGCCGTGCGCGAGCTGCAAGTCTCTGCGCGACAATCCCTCCACTTGAAAAGAACGGCTGCAACCGTCCCAATCGAGATATTTGCGGAACAAGCCGCCATATTTCTCCACATCGCCGGAGCGGAGGTTGATGTCCAGCACGTCATCGTGCAACACATAATTGCCGAAAAACGTGACATACTCATCATCCGGACAAACGCATATCATGGAAAACGTACCTTTCATGAAATTGAAAAATGCGCTGTCCACCTCGCACACATCGCCGGCCGATGTCTCATATCTCTCCAGTTTCCATTTCCCGGTCAGTTCTTTCTCATCGGAACAGGCTCCGCACAGCATCACACCGGCCAATAGCGATGACAACATGTACACCTTATATATATTACGCATATATCTGTTGACTAACAGTTACATCGGACAAAGATATAACTTTTTATTCTTTCCGCTACAGCATATTGCAAATTAATGACTCTTCGGACAAAAGAAAAAGACTTGCCATGACACGCACGGCAAGTCTCTGTATCGTAACTGTCACTGAAAGTCATGCCGGCTAAAACGGCAAATCGTCATTGCTGTCAAACGGAGGCAGATTGTCCGCAGCCGGAGCAGCATTAGGCACGGGAGGTGCCGGAGCCTCAGGTTGCGGCACCACCGGCTGCCCCACTCTGTCTACTTTCCACGCACGTATATCGTTGAACCAACGTCCGTTCCACTCTCGGGCATCAATGTCGAAGTTCACGGTCAGTTCCTCGCCTTCCTTTATGGCGAAAGTGTCTATCTTGTCGCCCCACAGGTTGAAACACATCTTGCGCGGATACTGGTCATGGTTTTCGATGACATACTCCTGCCTTTTCCATTCTCCGTTGCGCCCCTGTCCTGAGACCACAGGCATGACGGCTATAATCTTACCGGTAAATTCCATAATAGTCTTTCAAAAAATATATATCTGAATTGATTTGCGGATGCGAAGATAACATTTTTTTCTCACAGATAAAAATCGGCAATCTTTTGCCAATTCAAATAAAAGTATTACTTTTGCACCGTCAAATTCGGGATGTAGCTCAGCCCGGTTAGAGTACACGTCTGGGGGGCGTGTGGTCGCTGGTTCGAATCCAGTCATCCCGACAAAAGAAAATCAGCCATTTACAAACGAGTAAGTGGCTGATTTTTTAGAACACCCAGTAAGGATTATCTACACAAACTCTACAAAACGGAAAAAGGCGACAAGGCGGGTGTCTCATCCATAAGGGCGAATGACCAATACCAGATCAAACCTACTGAGTCAAACAAAGAAACCGAAACGATTGTTTACATCTGCAACATTTTGGATTTGTCAAGCCACTATAAATAAATGTGCCATGATTGAGATAAAAGGAACAGATCCGAGAATGATAGCGAACAACCTTGAACCGTTCGAGCCGACACATCCGGGCGAACTTCTCAAAGAGGAAATAGAATGTCGGGGCATATCGCAAAAGGAATTGTCGCGGCAGACGGACATACCGTATACCGCGCTAAACGAAGTGCTGAACGGCAAGCGTGCCATCACCACCGAATATGCCTTGCTGATAGAAGCGGCTTTGGGCATCGAATCGGATTTCTGGCTGAAGATGCAGATGGACTACAACATACAGACAGCCAAACGGAATAAGACATTCGCACAACGCCTTGCCGATATAAGAAAAATTGCGGCGGCACTGTGATCTTTTGTCATCTCCGCCTTTTGGGATACAGACGGGCGAACTCTGGTGGTGGCCACCCACGGCATCATAAAGAAAACGCAAAAGACACCGAAAAAGGAGATAGCGAGGGCGGAAGCCATAATGAAACAATACTTTGAACTCAAAAACAAATAGGATATGAAACAGATAGGCAACATGAAACTCTACTCCTTAGAGGAGGTTACGGACGAGCTTATTGGACAAAAGGGCACTCCGGAAAGGGACGATTTCGATCGCAAAGTGGAAGAGGCTCTGCACGCCTACCGAATCGGAGAGGCGATCAAAAACGCGCGCCTCAAGCAGAACCTCACGCAAGAGGAGCTGGGCGAACGCATAGGGGTGCAAAAAGCCCAAATATCCCGTATAGAACGGGGATATAGCATAAGCATTCCAACGATGAGCCGTGTATTCAAGGCGTTGGGCATCACAACGGCCACGCTTGACTTGGGGATAGCGGGAAAGATTGACTTGTGGTAAGGTTATCCCTACTTTACCCGCCGGATGAGAAGATTGAGAGTGCAGCGACCTGTATCAGTACGATTTCCATCTGACAGCGGTTGTGCGCTTTTTATCTCTTCAAAAACTGCCCCAGATGCATGAAGACGACATGCATATCTATGATTTTAAACAAGAGGTTTGCCGCCAGTGGATGCCAAACGCCCAACACCATTTGCGCAGGATAACTGCGACATGTCGCTTCTGTTTCATGTCAACCTGTGTGTCGGTTTCGTCAAAGGTGCGTTTTTCAGCTTGTTTGTTTTCATAGTGAACCTGAAAATTTCTTGACAGCATTACCCCTGACGAGAGAATCGTGTTTGTTCCAGTTGTCTTGTTTGGCTGATGCTTTTATCGCTTCATTTTGATTGAATAGCTTCAATAACAACCGTTCTTTTGCTTTAGCCTTATTTCGCAATTGCGAACGTTCATCGCTGCACCGCACAGATATGCCGGTTGGCAGATGAGTGGCTCGGACTGCCGTCTCTACTTTATTGACGTTCTGTCCGCCATGTCCACCCGAACGCATTGTTTCGTAAAAGATATCTTTGTCTGATACTTCCGGTAGTGTAACAGGATCGATGAATTCCACGCCGACAAACCAATTTTTGCGCGGATAACCCGGCCGGTAAGGGTTTGAAGTCGCACGCCAGAGGACGGTACCGCTCCATTCCTTTTCTTTGGCTGCATCAGTTTCGACAAGAAACAGCATTGACATATAGCAATCCTGCTCCGTGTTGTGCGGTTCGCTTTCCACGAGTTCCGCATTCGGGAAGTCTTTCAGCAGTTCACGGGCAACAAGCGTGACGGCGCGTGCGCACTCCACAGGTCCCCGTCCGGCAGTGAGTTGTATATACTTTTTCATTTGGGAATATCTTTAATGTTTAAGCGGGTTTTGACCATCGTAACAACTTCGGCGGTCGGCTCAATCAGGCGCAATATCTCCTCCATCGGCTTGTATGCCTGCGGCGATTCATCAAGAGTACCGGAGCAAACGGATGTGGAAAATATGCCGTCCATTGACTTTTCAAAATCTTCCATACAGATGTTTTTCTTGGCGGCATTTCTTGACATGGCACGCCCGGCACCGTGCGGAGCTGAACAATTCCATACGGCATTTCCTTTACCCACACAGATGGCAATGCCGTCGCGCATGTTGAAAGGCAGGCAGAAGCGTTCCCCTGCTTCGGCGGCAACCGCACCTTTACGCAGCATGGGATGTTCTTCGCATACGGAAATATAATTGTGAGTGGTGAATATGGATTCCGCACATTTGGCCTTGCAGAGTTTTTTCAATATCACGAAGATACGGTCACGGATGATATGGTGATTGTAGAGAGCATACGCCTGTGCAATGACCATATCGGAGAGATAACCATTAAGAGCATCTCCCCACAGATAACCGATGAATTGCGCCCGCTTGGGATTCTGTGCAATGTTGTGCCAATGGTTGGCAACCTTCACTCCCACGTTCCGAGAGCC
This sequence comes from Candidatus Avibacteroides excrementipullorum, assembly GCA_018711405.1. Classification (GTDB taxonomy): domain Bacteria; phylum Bacteroidota; class Bacteroidia; order Bacteroidales; family Bacteroidaceae; genus Avibacteroides; species Avibacteroides excrementipullorum. The sequence goes on from DVIH01000059.1 coordinate 40,033, forward strand.
GCAATGAATCGTGAGCCACCCCTCATGCGTCTTGTCTTCTTCACCGTATTCAATAAAGTGATTACCTCCGCCGAGCGTGCCGAGACTCTTATAAAAGACAGCCTCCTGTAGTTTTATCCTGCGGCAGAAATCCGATATGAAACGAGCGTCTATGCGCGGAGCTTCGTTAATCAGATCTGGGGCGGACGACCGTGCTTTTTGGTATTGCGCATTAAGAAAACGGAACAGCTCCTTTTCGTTCAGACTGTTTTTCTTGCAAATCTCCATGCCGGTCGGTATGGCTTCACGGATTTTGTGGTCAAGCAAGGCGAAATCTTCCGGTGCGACTACGGATGAGAGCCTGTGCATGGATATGGTACATCCGATGTCAACGCCCACATGATCCGGGTTAAGGTATGCCCCTATCCTGTACACTGTTCCTACATTGCAGGAATTACCTGCATGAACATCGGGCATCTGTGCTATTTTGACAGACTCGAAAGCGGGATGATCACATTGCGCCTTAACCCATTGCAAAGCCGCCTCTTCGATGTTTTCGGTGAATATTTCCGCTGTGGTATATTTTCCTTTTATTATCATACTGACAAACTGTAATAATCTGAGTTCTCATCAAACAAGTCTGAGTCGTATTGAAACGCCCAGACATCTTTACTGCCTCTATTGTTAGTAACATAAAAATTCAAGGCTTCATAAGCAGATGGAAAAAACTTGATGGCTCGAATATTGCTATACCCCTGACTCAACAAATATAAATAGATTCCTGCGCAGATTTCTTCTTCGGCAATGTCGGGACGATATTCAATGTCATGTTGCTTGCAAAGTTTCTTTTTCTTCCCAATCCACACCCATTTCGTTAGCTCTTGCCTGTCTTCGTCATTCCCAGATGGATCAAAATACTCTGCATAACTTCCACACATTTTTTCTGCTTCTTTTGATAACTTCCGTTTTTCTACCGGGATGTATGTTTCTTTAGAATCTGCCTTCATGATTTGATCGGACAATTGTTGGATAAGAAGCAATTCATTCTTTTCTTCCTCATTTCGTGTTTCTACGTCATCATCATAAGCTGTATGCTGATACACTTTGTTGTACACAGATTTGATTCTGATTTGATCAAGCCTCTTAAACTGTTCTTCCGACAAAGTCCGTTCGTTTCTCATCAGATAGTTTAGATTAGGTGCTTTTCTTTCCCGACGAGTTTCTCCAAGCCATCCAGGATCTCATCAACACTCATATTCAGAATTTTGGAAATCTGCCCTAAAGTAAACTCTGAAGTTACGCTATCGAATATTCGCGCCAATACTACGTTGTTCATGATTGTTTCCTGTATTTTTGCTTATATAAAGCCTTCTG
>DVIH01000060.1 GCA_018711405.1 Candidatus Avibacteroides excrementipullorum
TAACGAAATAACATTTGGGGATAAATAGATCATTACTTGTAAATTGTAGTGAATTTCCCTTGGCTGGATGGAGGAGGACCAACAGCCAAGGGATTTTAATTAAAAAATAGCAATAGCGTGATAGAATTTGGATATATTCCGGCTCTTTACTACAAACGAACAGCATGAGTATGTAACTTATAATATACGAAGTAAAATGAAAAAATCAATCTCGTTCAGACTGTTCTTCACTGTATTGTGGAGGGGAATATGCCAAGTGTTCCGTTTTTTAGGAAAGTTTTTCGGTTATAAGGACGGCAGTTCCTATGCCAAGGTGTTATGGCGGGTTTCCGCCACTTGCCTGACAGTCCTGCTGGCTCTTTTTACAGGATGCTTTCTGTATGCGTTCACAACCGAGGTGGTAATTCCAAAATGGATTTCTCCCTCATTGAATCCGGAATGGGAAAGCCAACGCATCAGCAACTACGTTGTGTTCCAAAAGGATTATTGGAGTCGCAAGACACGGGTCTATAACGAAGCCACCGGCAAGGTACTCCTCAAGGATGCGGATTGGATTGTGACTTCCGAAGACCATGACAGCCTGGCCGTATTCGCCAAGGACGGCAAGCGCGGCTATATCAACCGTTTCACCGGGGAAATCGCAATCCCGGCAATTTATACCAGGGCATGGGTGTTCTCGGAGGGCCTTGCCGCCGTGGAGAAGGACGGCGAACTGCTGTTCATTGACCATTTGGGGGATATTGTGATAGACAAAGGCTTCGAGGTGCATTGCAGTATGCCTGCCTACGCATTCCATGACGGTTATTGCCTGGTGAAGAATCCAGTCAATGGAAACATCGGGCTGATAGACAGAAAAGGCGAATGGAAATTACAGCCCGAATACCTTGACATACGCAACCTTGACAGCGTATGGGTGGTGGAAACGGTTGACGGACAGGAAGCCGTGTTTGACAAGAGCCTGAATGTCATACTACCATTTTCCGATGCTGAATATTATGCCACGGGTGAAGCCATTGTCGCCACCCTGTCCGACCATACCGTGCGCAAATACGATTTCCGGGGCAAGCTCATCGAGCCATTCTGCATCAATGACGTGGAACAGATGACCTATGAAACGGGGCAACTCCATTATGCGGAAACCAATGAGGATGACAGCGATGGCGAATATGGCGGAACGGTAAACCCTGTGAACGTCCTTGCCACGGCCAAATGCTTCCGTTACCAGGCGGAATACGGATGGTACGGCCTCATGACACCAGACGGCCGGGTGGTAACGCCTCCCTCTTATGAGTATATTAGGGCGATAGGAGCGGACGTTTACTTGTGTGGTGACGGGCACGGCAATAACATCCTGCTTGACGGTAAGGGGAACAGAGTCCAATAAAAGCCGCATGAACCATTCATGGAAGCGTTATGCAGAAATAGTGCCGTTATGAAATAAATTCGTTAAATTCGCAAACAGGTAAAGTATAGATTGAAAGGACATGGATATATTCAGGCATTTTAAAAGGTCTAAAGCCGCTTTGCCATCGGACTGGCAGGAGCGCATTACCCCGGATTTTGTCTCAACCCTTCAGGACAACGAAATCTTCGTGTTCGGATGCCGAAATTCCGGTAGGCACTTTGACGGCGCATCGGCATTCGCGCTGAAGCATTTCGGGGCTGTGTTCGGACAACGGGAAGGGGCGCAAGGGCAATCTTACGCCATCCCCACAATCGGCGGTACCATCGGGTTGAAAGCAATAAGGGAATCTGTCATGAGGTTCACGGAATATGCCGCCGCCCATCCGGAGCTGCGCTTCCTTGTAACGGCAATTGGTTGTGGAGGGGGCGGATGGCATCCGTCACAGATTGCCCCGATGTTCCGCAAGGCGGCATTGCTGCCGAATGTGTGGCTTCCACAGGATTTCTGGGATTTTCTTTATGCGTAATTGGCAAAGAGGAATTTGTTTCTTTGTGTGAGGCGGTAAGCAGTTCGAAAGAAAACGGATTCGATTGGAGTGATTATCTATTGAGCGAAATCGTGCAACAATATTGAAGGGAAATCATAGTTGCAGATATAAATTATAAATGATTCTTATTTGTTACCTAATAAGGGATATGTTTATATAATTACCATGTAATCAATATATTATTATATATTATAGGTTAGCTGCCCACCAAACAACAACTGACATTCAACCTTCGCTACTATGACGAACTGGCGTATGACGAAATAGCGGCAATAACAGGTTCGACCGTCGAAAGTGCCAAAGCCAATTATCACATAGCTAAGGAAAAGATTATAAAATACATGAACGCAACAGCTTAAAGATATGGAAAAAGACTTTGATTTCAAACAGGTAGGAAAACGTATGCCATACACTGTACCGGACAATTTCTTCGAGAAACTGGAAGACAACGTATGGAAAGAGGTGAGACAAACCTCTGCATCCCGTCCGAAACGCAACCTTTTCCGTCTGCGCATCATGACCGGAATAGCCATAGCCGCAAGCATAGCCCTGCTGCTCGTGCTCAATCAGGCAACAGACAGAAGCACGACAGCCGACAGTCTTGCTCCGGTGGAACAGGCGTTCAGCAACCTTAGCAGTGAAGACCGGGCTTACATGCTCCAAGTATATCAGGAAGACATATTTATTAACGAATAAAATAAAAACACTACACATGAGAAGTATAATAAAGATTCTGCTGCTTGCCGCATACATTGCAACAAGCTGCATGACACAGGCGCAAAACAACAGGCAACAGCTCACACGCGAACAGCTTGCCGAAGTCCAGGCAAAACATATAGCCAAAGAGACTGGCATGGACGATGCCACAAGCAAACGCTTCATCAACACCTACTGCGATTTTCAAAAAGAGATTTGGGCACTCAACCCGAAAAAAAGAATACAGCATCGCGACATGGATGAAAAAGAGACAGGACAAGCCATACAAAACAGATTCGAGCACAGCCAAAAGATTCTCGACATAAGGGAAAAGTATTATGGCATATACAGTGAATTCCTGACCCAAAAACAGATAGAACGTGTCTACAAACTCGAACGGCAAATGATGAGACGCTTGGCCGAACACGGAAAAAGGCCGGACAGACAAAAAAGATGAAAAGCATGTTGCCGGAACCGATCAAGGCAAACACGACCGGTTCCGGCGACTTATATCACTCTACATATACACTGCACAATCAGTCGAAAGTCCACTTCAGGGCAAGCGTCGGTATCACGAAAAATCCTTCCCTGCCACCGAAGTTCTGGCTCAGCTCCCATTCCGTCCCCACGCTCAGATTGAATTTGTCGTTCACTCGTTTGAACTTGTCCAGATTGACCCAGAACTGAGGTTCGGAAATGAATATGAAATCCTTGCCTGCCGCATTGCAGTCCGCCTCACGCCACAAGTCCCAGAATCCGGTAAACGAAAACTTCATATCGCTGAAATGCACGTACCATGTGCCGGTCAGTTGGAAGCTGTTGGGCGATTTATGCTTCTGGATATATTTATACATGGGAGTGAAAGTCACCCCTTTGGTAAAATCCGCACTGTTGTACGTATATGTGGCGCCGAGCAGATAAGCATTGTCAAACATGCCCCCGTTGCTCAACCCGCCATTATACTCCACATGCACGGAAAACGGCGACTCCCAGAATTCCAATTCTCTCGACACCTCCCAATACGCGCCGGCCACTCCGCTCTTGGTGTAATCCATGTCCACAAAGAAATAGGTGCTGCCCCACGTATCACCCTTGAACATCTCCACCGTAGTGGTAATCAGAGGACGCCCCTCCAACCTGTCATAAATGTTACGTCCGAAGTCATAATGCACCTGTATGTTTTGCGCTTTCAGCCCGATGCACAGCAAGCACAAAAAAGCCACGAGTAAAATCTTTTTCATCGCATGAATGTGTTTTTATGTTAATAATAGTCCGCGAAGATAATAAAAGTTAATTATAACGATGCATAGCGAAAGATTTATTTATTTTGACGTTTTAGACATAAAGGCATTACATACAATTAAAAAAACAAAGAAAAGATGAGCAAGACAAAAATCTTAAGAAACAGTTTGTACATGACGGCACTGCTGTGCGGCACAGGGGCAATGTTCTCGTGCTCTGATGACAACAACGGCGACATAGACTACAAAAACGGGACTCCGAGCTTCACCATCAAGGCCACCATGAGCCAGGACATGATAGACCTGACACATACTATAATATTCGCGCAAGACCCCGACGGCAACGTGGAAGCGGAACTGCTCGACAGCAGGACATGGGAAGTCTCTTTCACCAAAGACAAGACACCGGCATCGGCAGGATATGCCATCTACTATTACCTCAAAGACGAATATGACAGAGACAAAGAAAGCCTCTACCAAGTCAGCGTGGAATATGGCGCATACTGCTACGTAGACGGCGAACTGGCCAAAGTGTCGACCGGCAAGTTCAACCCCGAAGCCACGACCATAGACAACATAGAATCTTATCTGCGCAACAATCAAGGCCCGCTCAAACTGGGTACCGACAACGACAAGAATGTCAACAAGAAATATACCATAGACACAAACGGCATCACCGTGTCGGAAATAACCGATGACGAAAGACCGTATTCCGAGAAAGCCAGACAACTGCTCTCCGACATGGGAATCACGCAAAGCGGGAAAAACACGATAAGAGCCTACAGTTGGGATGAAGCGCTCGCATACTTCGTGAAGATGCTCAAGATGGCCGACCTCAATGCCGGTCTGAAGACAAACTACAAATGGGAAGACTGCAACGTGGAGATAATAAAAGACATTGACGACACCACACCGCTGGTTGCCACGATGAAAATAGACTTCAAGTCGGGCAGCACCATCACCGAAAGCTATGAGATAGAAATGGGATACTGACAAGACGACATTTCCCGTCAGAATGAAAATCCTTTACGGTTCCTTACAGCGAAGGCCGCAAAGGATTTTTTATTTTAGAACCAAGCAATAAAGCACAAAAAACAAAAAAGTGCCCACCACTTGCATATTCCAATATTTATACCTATTTTTGAACAAAAGGCAAATACAAAAAGAAAAAAGGATTTTCCTATTATCCTATTACGTTTTCACAAATGCAATAACGTTATTTTATGTACTCTATATTATTCCTATATTTACATATTCTTTTATTAAAGAGCTTTCAGGAAAAACCAATATGCTAAAACTACTTTCCCAAAATGACAATCTAACTATAGAGATTGTTGCCTTTTTTACTATAGAATGTTGTTTTATACTTTTTACCATTTTCTATTTCGTCATGTTTTTCATACAAATACTAAAAAAGAATCGAAGAAAAACATAAGATATCATTCAAGAAATAATGCTATTTTTGCACTGACAATGAATATTGCCGGTAGATAAAATCAAAAAACATATACACACATGAAAATAACCGATTGCGTACACTACGTCGGCGTGAACGACAGAAACAAACACCGATTTGAAGGACTGTGGCCGCTGCCCTACGGCGTGTCATACAACTCTTACATCATCGAAGACGAGAAGACAGCACTTGTGGACACTGTGGACGTATGCTTCTTTGAACAATACATGGAAAAGATACAACGTGCCATCGGAGACAGAAAGATAGACTATCTCATAATAAACCACATGGAACCCGACCACTCGGGAGCCATAAAACTCATCAGGAAGTACTATCCGGACATAACGCTCGTGGGCAACAAGCAAACCCTGTCCATGGTGCAGGGATATTACGGCGAGGAAGGCAACAGGCTGGAGATAAAAGACGGGGAGACACTCCCGCTCGGCAAAAGGACACTTTCTTTCCACCTTATCCCCATGGTGCACTGGCCTGAGACAATGGTTACCTACGAACACACAGAAAAGACCCTGTTTTCGGGAGATGCTTTCGGCTGCTTCGGTGCGCTCAACGGAGCAGTAGTGGACAGCGACATGAACACGGACATCTATTGGGAGGAGATGACAAGATACTACTCAAACATAGTCGGAAAATACGGCACCCCCATACAAAGGGCTTTATGCAAACTTGCCGGAACAGAAATCAAGACCATCTGCTCCACTCACGGTCCCGTATGGAAAGAAAACATCGCCAAAGTAGTCTCCATATACGACCGCCTGAGCAAATACGAAGCTGACGAAGGAGTTGTGATAGCCTATGGCACCATGTACGGCAACACCGAGCAAATGGCCGAAGCCATTGCCGAAGAACTTGCCGCGCAAGGCATCAGAAACATCGTGATGCACAACCTATCCAAGAGCCACGACTCTTACGTACTCAAAGACATATTCAAATATAAAGGGCTGATACTCGGCGCGCCTACATACAACGCAAGCATCTATGCGGAGATGAGCGAACTCATGGAGGAACTCTGCATGAGAGAGATAAAAGGACGCTATCTCGGCTGCTTCGGCTCATTCACATGGGCGGGACAAGCCGTCAAAAAACTCACAGCCTTTGCCGAGCAGGTGAAATATGAGATGGTAGGCACACCTGTGGAAATGAAACAGGCCATGAAAGAATGCACCAGAGAGCAGTGCAAGGAACTGGCAAAAGCTATGGCCGAAAGACTCAAACAGGACAGAAAAAGTTAAACATAACCCAAAAACATAACGATCATGAGACTTATTATCGAACCGGATTACCAGAACGTATCCTTATGGGCCGCCAACTATGTGGCAGCAAAAATAAACAAAGCGTGTCCGACTGCGGAAAAACCGTTCGTGCTCGGATTGCCGACAGGTTCGTCCCCGCTGGGAATGTACAAAGCGCTCATCGACCTCAACAAGGCCGGAAAAGTGTCATTCAAGCATGTCGTGACATTCAACATGGATGAATACGTCGGCCTGCCCGAAGATCACCCCGAAAGCTACCACTCTTTCATGTGGAACAACTTCTTCTCGCACATCGACATCGACAAACGCAATGTGAACATACTCAACGGCAATGCTCCCGACCTTGAAGCCGAATGCAAGAGGTATGAGGACAAGATAAAGGCCATGGGAGGCATAGACCTGTTTCTCGGCGGCATAGGCCCTGACGGACATATAGCGTTCAACGAGCCCGGATCATCGCTCAGCTCGCGCACCAGAGTAAAGACACTCACCACCGACACCATCATAGCCAACTCGCGCTTCTTCGACTTCGACGTGAACAAAGTGCCCAAGACTGCTCTGACCGTAGGCGTCGGCACAGTGCTTTCCGCAAAGGAAGTACTCATCATAGTCAACGGGCACAACAAAGCCAGAGCCTTGCAGCATGCTGTGGAAGGAGCCGTTACACAGATGTGGACCATCAGCGCACTCCAGATGCACGAGAAAGGCATCATAGTGTGCGATGACGCGGCAACGGTGGAACTGACCGTAGGCACATACAGATACTTCAAAGACATAGAGGCAAACAATCTCGACCCTGAGACGCTGTTGCGCTAAACACGGCTGATATCATAAACGGGCATTGCAAGAACGGATATTTCATGCAATGCCCGTTTTTATGTCATATTATTTTCACACCGAACAATGTTTTTCATATATTTACGGCATAAATGACAAAACACTGAATACAGCTTATGAAAAAAATCGGGATATTGACTTCGGGCGGAGACTGTCCGGGCATAAACGCAACCATCAGAGGCGTCTGCAAGACGGCCATAAACCACTACGGCATGGAGGTGACAGGCATCCACAGCGGCTTTCTGGGACTATTGGAAAACGACTTCGAGGAACTGACTGACGCATCCATGTCGGGACTGCTCAACAGAGGAGGCACCATTCTCGGCACATCGAGGGAAAAACCTTTCAAGAAAAACGCCTCGCCGGAACAGCAGGAAAGAAGGCAACTGATATTGGACAACATAGAAAAGATGCAGCTCGATGCCATTGTCTGCATAGGCGGCAACGGCACGCAGAAAAGCGCGGCCAAGCTGGCAGGCATAGGCATACCGGTAGTATCCATCCCCAAGACCATCGACAATGATGTGTGGGGCACCGACCTCACATTCGGATTCGATACGGCGGTGACCATAGCCACCGATGCCATAGACCGCCTGCACTCCACAGCCAGCTCGCACAAACGTGTCATGGTCATAGAGGTCATGGGGCACAAAGCCGGATGGATTGCCCTCTATTCGGGCATGGCAGGAGGAGGAGACGTGATACTGCTGCCCGAAATACCGTACAACATACAAAACATACGCGATGCCATAATAGAACGCATCAACAAAGGACGCACCTACTCCATCATAGTCGTAGCCGAAGGCATACCCACCGACGGAGTGAAACGTGCGGGAGAATACATGGCACAGATGATAGAATACGAGACAGGCATAGAGACACGCGAGACAGTACTCGGCTACATTCAGCGTGGAGGCTCGCCCACACCGTTTGACAGAAACCTCGCCACACGCATGGGAGGACACGCCACAGAACTGATAGCGCAAGGCAACTTCAACAGGATGGTGGCCATGAAAGGCAACGACATAATATCAGTGCCGCTCGAAGAGATTGCCGGACGGCTGAAAACCGTACCAGCCGACCACGACCTCGTAGTACAGGGACGCAGGATGGGAATATGTTTCGGATAATGCAAAAAAACCGGTCACAGCCATGTTTGAAGAAAAGATAACGTTCGACCGCTTCATACGCATAGCGGCCACCATAGCCGTGATAGCAGGCATCATCCTGCTCGTCAACAGACTGAGCAGCGTGCTGCTGCCATTCTTCATAGCCTGGCTTGTGGCCTACCTCATACACCCCATAGTGAAATTCTTCCACAGGCACATGCGCATCAGGAGCAAGATACCGGCCATAATACTGACCCTTGTCCTGATGTTTGCCGCCATATTCCTGGCAATCATGTTTTTCATTCCGCCCATCATAGAAGAATCCGTCAAGGCAAAAGACCTGTTGGCCGACTTCATACGCCACAGCCCCGAAGCCCAATCGGTGCCGGCCATAATAGGAGACTTCATCAGAGAACACTTGTCGCAAGGCGACATAGGCCGGTTCATAGAGAGCGGCGACCTGAAAAGCATGCTCGAAACCATAGTGCCGCAACTGTGGACATTCATGGCCAAGTCGCTCGATGTCATATTCGGCATAGTGGCATCGTTCATCATACTGCTCTACCTGTTTTTCATACTGCTCGACTATGAGGCACTGGCCAACGGCTGGATAAAACTGATACCGGTGAAATACCGCGACTTCGCCCGGCAGCTCTCCGCCGACCTCGAAGAAGGCATGAGCAAATACTTTCGCGGGCAGTCGCTTGTGGCCTTCTGTGTAGGCGTGCTTTGCGCCATCGGATTTTTCATCACAGGCTTCCCCATGCCGCTCATGCTCGGACTGCTCATCGGGGCACTCAACCTCATTCCCTACATGCAAATGCTCGCATTCATCCCCATGACACTCCTCGCCGCCCTCAACGCCGCCGAGACAGGGGGCAACTTCTGGATCATCATGGCCACAGGAGTAGCTGTGGTATGCGTGGCACAAATCATAGAAGACTTTCTGCTGGTGCCGAAAATCATGGGCAAGGTCACCGGCATGAACCCGGCCATCATACTGCTGTCGCTCTCGGTATGGGGATCGCTCATGGGGATAAGCGGCATGATCATAGCCCTGCCGCTGACCACCATCCTGCTGTCATACTACGAAAGGTTCATCCTGCGGCACAAGGCAGACAAGGGAGACAAAAGAGTTAAAGCACAGAATAAGAGTACATAGCGAAGACATCCGGCATAGTTCATGCACACCGTTCCGAAGACCTATCCGACCTCCGGCGGGGATGTGCGCCATCTTCACCCGGGATGTACGCCATCCTGCCCGAGTATCGGCTCGATCCCGGGCAAAGACCGAGCCGATCCCGGGCGCGGGCAAAATCCGTTTCCAAAACATATAAAATCCTCCCGCAAAAAATAAAGAAGAAACAGCGACTGTTCTTTAAAGTTATTTCCAAAAGACTAAAAGCATTTTTCTAAAACAACAATAGTAATATGCAAAACAAACAAGGCTGAGACCGGGACTCATTCCGAAGTCCATAGGTTTCAGCCTTGCATTATTTTGACGAGCGAATCCGGTCAACTGTTCCGATACCAGTCGAACAGGCGGCGGACGCCTTCCTCCAGCTCCACCTTGTGATGCCAGCCCAGCGAATGCAGTTTCGTAACATCCGTGAGTTTCCTCATTGTGCCGTCAGGCTTGGAGGCATCGAAACGTATCTCCCCGTCATAGCCCACAGTGGAGCGTATGATCTGAGCCAGATTGCTTATGGTAGTCTCTTTCCCTGTGCCGATGTTGATGTGGCAGTTTCTTATCTCTTTCACTCCGGCAGGACACAGGTCTTTGAAATCGACATGCTCCATGACAAACACAGTGGCATCGGCCATCTCCTCGCTCCAAAGGAATTCCCGCAGGGGCGTACCCGTTCCCCACAGCGTCACATGGTCGGCGAATATGCCATAGCGTGACAGCAATTCCCTTATGGCCTCTTCAGAAGCATCGCCGCCAATGCCGTTCACCGGACGCTTGTCCAAATCCTTGCGCACGGCATCCATATCGCCGCGCCTCAGGCAGTCGGCCAGATAAATCTTGCGCATCATGGCAGGCAGCACATGACTGTTTTCCAAGTGGAAATTGTCATTCGGTCCGTAAAGGTTGGTAGGCATCACAGCTATGTAGTTGGTGCCGTATTGCAGGTTGAAGCTCTCGCACATCTTCAGCCCGGCAATCTTGGCTATAGCATACGGCTCGTTGGTCCACTCCAGCGGCGAAGTGAGGAGAGCATCCTCCCTCATGGGCTGAGCCGCATCGCGCGGATAGATGCACGTGCTGCCCAGAAAGACCAGTTTCTTCACCCCGTGCCTGAAGCTCTCGCCTATCACATTCTGCTGTATCTGCAAGTTCTGCCAGATGAAGTCGGCACGGTAAAGGCTGTTGGCCATAATGCCTCCCACATGGGCGGCGGCAAGTATGACACAGTCCGGCCTCTCACGGTCGAAAAACTCCCTCACGGCCACTCCGTCGAGCAGGTCAAGTTCACTGTGCGAACGTCCCACCAACGATGTGTAGCCCTTGCTCTCCAGATTTTTCCAAATGGCCGAACCCACCAGACCGCGATGTCCGGCCACATATATCTTTGCACTCTTGTCCATGCTGTCAGTCTTTATCGGCATCCATTTTAGCCTTAAGGTAAAGCTTCTTCACAAACTTCATGTCGTGCCTTACCATTATCCTCACAAGTTCCTCAAACGAAGTCTTACGCGGATTCCAGCCAAGCAGGGTCTTCGCTTTCGTGGGGTCGCCGAGCAACTGTTCCACCTCCGACGGACGGAAATATTTCGGGTCTACCTCCACCAGTACACGGCCTGTAGCCTTGTCGATGCCTTTCTCGGCAATGCCTTCGCCGCTCCACTCCAGTTCAATGCCTACCTCGCGGAAAGCCAGCGTGCAAAATTCCCTCACACTGTGCATCTCGCCTGTGGCAATGACGAAATCTTCCGGAGTCTTGTTCTGCAAGATGAGCCACATGCACTCCACATAGTCTTTGGCATATCCCCAGTCGCGCAAGGCATTCAGGTTGCCGAGATAGAGTTTGTCCTGCCATCCCTGAGCTATGCGGGCAGCAGCCAGAGTAATCTTTCTTGTAACGAAAGTTTCGCCCCTGCGCTCCGACTCGTGGTTGAAAAGTATGCCGTTCACTGCAAACATGCCGTAGCTCTCACGGTAATTCTTCGTAATCCAGAAGCCGTATTGCTTGGCCACGCCATACGGCGAACGCGGATAGAAAGGAGTAGTCTCGCGCTGAGGCACCTCCTGCACCAGTCCGAACAGTTCCGATGTCGATGCCTGGTAAATCCTGGCCGTTTTTTCCATGCCGAGAATCCTCACCGCCTCGAGCAGCCTCAACGTACCCACCGCATCGGCCTCAGCCGTATATTCCGGCACATCGAATGACACCTTCACATGGCTTTGCGCCGCAAGGTTGTATATCTCATCGGGTCTCACCTCCTGTATGATTCTTATCAGCGAACTGGAGTCGGTCATATCACCCCAGTGCAGATTGACCAGACGCTTGTTTCTCATGTCACGCACCCATTCATCGAGATAAAGATGTTCTATTCTTCCGGTGTTGAAAGACGAGGAACGGCGCATGATGCCGTGCACCTCATAACCTTTCTCAATCAAAAACTCGGCCAGGAAAGAACCGTCCTGTCCGGTTATTCCGGTTATCAAAGCAACTTTAGACATAATGTTTTTAATTTATAAAATTGAAGCTATTCCTAAACACGCCGTCCCACTTTCCTGCAAGACAGCTATTTGGGGGCAAATATAGGGAAATAATCCAATCCA
>DVIH01000061.1 GCA_018711405.1 Candidatus Avibacteroides excrementipullorum
ACCTACTCCGATGGCAACCCTCAGCCCACCGGCCTTGAGAGCGACCTCTCGGCAGCCCTCGCTGACTTCAACGCCGACAAGGCAGAGCCGCTCACACTCGGCGGCACCATAGCCGAGACCCCGACGGAGGCAGGATTCGGTTGCCATATTAAAGGCTGGCATGTCCTTGGCGGCTATGAAGTGGATGCGGAATGAACTTGATATTTAACCATAATAATAACGATAAACAAGAAAAGAAAGATGAAACGGAACAAATTCTACTTATTGGCAGCAGCAACGGCGTTGTTCCTGTCTGCTTGCAACAACGAAGAAGTGCCCGGCACGCAGGAAAGCGACTTGGCCCGCTTCACGGGGAGCATTGAAGGCGTAAAGACCCGTGCATACGACACGACGTGGGAAAACGGCGATGCCATCGGCATTATCGGCGGAGGATATACCGACATCCGCTATGTACATCATAATGGCTTGTGGGCGGTAGAGGATGCATCAGGTCCCATCTTGTTTCAGACTCCGGATGATGTAGACTTTACCGCATACTATCCGCAAGGGGCTGAAACGACCGACGTTACCATAGGTGCCAATACTGCGCAGCGGAAGATAGACTTCCTCTATGGCACGGGCACGGGCGGAGTAAGGACTGACGGTGTGGTGGATTTCAGCTTCAGCCACCGCATGAGCCGCTTGGTGCTGAATTTCATAGCCGGACCAGGCGTTGATTTGGCCGATTTAAGCGGATACACCTTGTCAGGCCTGTCCATGACCGGCTCATTCGACACCGCGACAGGAACGGCTTATGCCACAGGCGCAGCATCCGACCTCACTATGGATGCCACAGGCATTACATCTTCCTCGCTCATCCTCTTTCCTCAAGAAGGTTATGAGGCAACGCTCAAAGTGGCATTGGGAGGTCAGACATTCACGGCCACACTGAATCTTCCTATGGCAGATGTCATGAATGGGCTGGAAAGCGGCTATTCGTACTCTTATAACGTGACGATAAAAAAGGAAGGACTGAGCATAACACAAGCCGGAATTGAACCTTGGGAAAATGCTCAGGTAGAAAATAGCGGAAACGTAAATGCCACAATATGAAAATAAACATTGTATATATTTTTGTCTTTTTGTCGGCGATGGGACTGGTGACAGCCTGCACGCAAGATGGCATGACGGACAATACACCCTTGCCTGAAGGCTCATGTCCGTTGGGACTGAATGTTTCGATAGCAGATAACGGTGTCGCGACCCGTGCCACGCCCGACGGAACCTGGAAAGGAGACGGGACGGAATCAGTGACTGTAGGAGTAAGTTTTGACCCTTTGACAAAACCTACCCCCTACCGATATACTGTCATCGATGCAGATGGTTCAATGACTTCCGAGAATCCGTATTATTGGCAGAATACGTACGACAATCTCTTTGTGTGGGCATGGTATCCTTATGCCGAGAGCCTGACGTCTGTGGGCGGAAATGATGACCAATCGACAGAAGCAGGTTTCCAAGCAGCAGACCGGTTATGTTCGGATATAAATGTTGTTCTTTATGCAAACAGGCAATATGATATAGAACTCTACCATATTACAGCAAAAGTGGTTGTGAATTTAGTAAGGGAGGGCATCATGGCAGACGGCAGGGAAGCCATTGTTACATTGGGGGATGCCCGGAATCCCATATATCTGTATGGCAGTATGTACTTCTTAAGTTTTGCTCCTTCTATTGGTGATTTCAGTGGATTCAGTGCGGATACAGACGGGGAAACCGGATTTGTGAAACCGCTTAAGGTCAACGCTGCGGGAGAATATGCCGCCACCTATCAGGCGTTGCTTATTCCACAGGAAATTGGCGGTAAGAAGTTCATAGCCGTGACCATAGACGGAGTAACCTGTTATTATACGCCGCCGGCAGGAACATACCTGGAAGGCGGAAAAT
The DNA here is from genome assembly GCA_018711405.1 of Candidatus Avibacteroides excrementipullorum. GTDB lineage: Bacteria > Bacteroidota > Bacteroidia > Bacteroidales > Bacteroidaceae > Avibacteroides > Avibacteroides excrementipullorum. The sequence goes on from DVIH01000061.1 coordinate 1,927, forward strand.
GCTATACTTATAATGTCACGGTGGATACGAGCGGTGAAGTGACCGTAGGCAGCATCGAGCCGGGCGAATGGGGCAACGGCGGCAGCTACGACCTCACCGCGCAGTAAAGAATGACTCTCCGGTGCAAGCCGGAAGCATGATATAGAAAAACGCTCTTTGACAGACTGGGAAACGGGAAACTTTTCATATGCATCTGTTTGCTTTTCAGGAAAATATACCTATATTTGCCCTTGCAAAAGCAGATTGTATGGAAAAAATGACTAAAGAAGAATTGCTTAAAGCCATCAAAAAGGCGAAAGAGCATAAAGAGCAGGCTTTGAAGCAGACTGCCAAAGAATGGAAACGCATGGGGATTAAGGGGAAAGTCGTATTGATATGATATACTTTTCCTTGAAACGCATACTCGAACATGCGCCTTATGACTTGGTCCTGTCAGGGAGCGACTTCATGTTCCAAACGGATTTAGGCATCCATTATATTGTGAGCTTCAGCAGAGAAGATATCGTGCTGGGCGGATGCAATACCTATCAGCTCATCATCCGCAAGATAGAAGAGGCACGCAGTCCTCACGACCCCAAAGTGGAAGCCACCATTCTTGCCATTATCAAAGAATTCTTCCGCTCGAATCTCGAAGTCATGCTTTATTTGTGTGACACAAGCGATGGCAGGGAGGAATCTCGGAACAGGCTTTTCATTACCTGGTTCGACCGATGTGTTGACAAAGACAGCTTTGTCATCCGCAAGGCTCATGCGCAAGTGGAAGGCGAAGGAATGTTCATTTGCATTATCATTGACAAACGAAATCCGAGACTTAAAGCCATCACGGATGATTTCGATGAAAAGGCGGCCATGCTGACTGAAGGAAAACCGCAATAATTTTATCATTTGAAGAAAGTTTCCCGTCCCGCCCCTCTCCATGCATGGAGGAGGACGGGACGCTTGTTTCCCGGCTTGTCAGGATTTGAATTTATGACGAACTAAAACTACTTAAAACGATATGACAAGACATAGGAAACTGATAAAAATCTTTGCGCCGGTTGCCCTGCTGCCTCTCTTCGCGGCGTGCAACGGGGAAGACAGTGTGCTGACGCAGACGGGAGACAAGCAGCCCGTGCAGGTGAACATTGCCCGTGCCACGATGAATGACGGCAACGATTGGTCGTGGCAGGATAATGACAAGATAAAGATGAGCATTACGCCTTATGGCGGAACTGCCACTGAATATACCTTGACCTACCAAAATGGTAATTGGAATAATACGGCACTTGGTGAAATGACTCTGCCTGCCACAGTTAATGCCTGGTGGCCCAATACCGACAATGCATCCCATGAAAGGTTTACGTATGAAAATGTGCAAGATACTTGGTATCAAATAAATGGTATGGCTGATATAAATGGTAGTATGTCCCAAAACACAGAAGATTTGTATAGAAGGTCTGACTGGATGACGACCGATGTGAATACCCAAATTACTTCTTCTGCTTTGTCTCTAAAATTGAGACATAGATTATGCAAAGTCACGGTAAAGATTGTTGGATTTGAGGGTTGGGATACAAATCCCACTATGAAAGATATTAGATTCTTTGGTAAGGACAACAACGACCTTTCTGGTACAGCAACTCCTTCTGATTACATCG
>DVIH01000062.1 GCA_018711405.1 Candidatus Avibacteroides excrementipullorum
TTGGTGATTATCATACAGGTAAATCACTGATAAGTATGTCATTAGGTTTGGAGGGTAGATATAATATCAATGGAACACCATGGGATTGCGGTCTTATGCTTGACTTGTCAACAGCGTGTCGTGGTTATGAACATCTTTATAATGACGGTTATGATCGTTGGCAAAATAATCGCACATCAGCGCTTGCTTTAACAGGAGATTATAATTTTCGTCAAGGTACAAAAATCAATCCTTTCATTGGAGCCGCAATAGGCGTTGCCTATAATGATGTCGTAGGGGATAAATATTTCCCTTATAATGGATTCTCGATGCTGTTCTCTCCCCGCGTTGGAGTCGAATTATTTTATCATTTACGCATTGCCGCCCAATTCAATATAAGCAGAAAAGGATTCCATAATTTGAGCATGACTCTTGGTCTGACTGTTGGTGGCCGTCCTAAAAAATATAAGTAAATGAGTAAATGTTTGGTAATCATAGCTACATTTATATTATTTTATCCATCATTTGTTTATACTTAAAATTCCAAATCAGTTTTTATGACAGTCGAGCCGAATACAAGCGGCAAGTCCCGAATGCTGAGAATATTTGCCTTTTCCGGTTATCAGTACGCCACGATAGAGGTGAAGCAGGAGTGAGTTTTATTGTTGTGTGTAGACTGTTTTATGGTGTTTATGGGAGAGGGCGCCCCAAAAGCCGGATGGCTTTGGAGGTTGCTCTCTTTCCTTTTTTGCTATCGCCTGTTTTTGTCTAATTGTAAGCAAACAGTCGTATTTCCGTCTTTGTTTATCCGGCATGGTGCGGCTAATTTGCTGCATTTAATATTTATTAATATACGGTTTTTACATGTATATGGAAAAGAACTAATTTTGCAGTTTGATTTAAGCAATACCGGTAGGGATAGATGATTTCTGTAGAGAAGTTGAAAGTAGAGTTCGGCGTCACGCCTTTGTTTTCTGATGTCTCTTTTGTGATAAACAAAAAAGACCGGATAGCCCTTGTCGGCAAGAACGGCGCGGGCAAGTCTACATTGCTGAAAATCCTGGCCGGGATGCAGCTGCCCACAGCGGGCAATGTGAGCGTGCCTCGCGATGTCTCGGTGGGCTATCTGCCGCAGGTCATGAACCTGAGCGACTCGGGTACGGTCATGGAGGAGGCCGAATCGGCTTTTGAACACATTGCCGACCTGAAAAACGAGATAGACCGGCTGAACAATCTGCTGGCCGAAAGGACCGACTATGAATCGGACGAATACAAGCAGCTGATAGAACGTTTCGTGCGCGAGAGCGAACGTTATGACATGATGGGCGGAGTCAACTACAAGTCTGAGATAGAAAAGACTCTGTTGGGGCTGGGGTTCATGCGTTCCGATTTCTACAGGCCTACCTCCGAATTCAGCGGCGGCTGGAGGATGAGGATAGAACTGGCCAAGCTGCTGCTCAGGCGGCCAGACGTGCTGTTGCTGGACGAGCCTACCAACCATCTCGACATAGAGAGCATTCAGTGGCTTGAGTCTTTCCTTTCCACCCGAGCCAATGCTGTCATGGTGGTGTCGCACGACCGTGCCTTTATAAATAATGTGACTACCCGCACCATAGAGATATCGTGCGGCAAGATATATGACTACAAGGTGCCTTACGATGAGTTCGTGCGCCTGCGCAAGGAGCGCAGGGAGCAGCAGCTCAGGGCTTACGAAAACCAGCAGAAGATGATACAGGATACTGAGGCGTTCATAGAGCGTTTCAGATATAAGGCCACTAAGGCTGTGCAGGTGCAGAGCCGCATCAAGCAGCTCGAAAAGATAGAGCGAATAGAAGTGGACGAGGAAGACAACTCCATGCTCCGTCTGAAATTTCCACCCGCATTGCGTTCGGGAAACTTTCCGCTGATAGCCGAAGACCTCGCCAAAAGCTATGGCGATCACGTTGTGTTCAGTCATGTGGACATGACCATACGCAGGGGCGAGAAAGTGGCTTTCGTGGGCAAAAACGGAGAGGGAAAATCCACTCTGGTGAAGTGCATCATGGGCGAGATTGCTGATTATACGGGGCGGCTCACATTGGGGCACAATGTCATGATAGGCTATTTCGCGCAGAACCAGGCGCAACTGCTTGATGAGAATATGACTGTGTTCGACACTGTCGATTCGGTGGCTCAGGGCGATATCCGCACCAAGATCCGCGACATACTCGGCGCGTTCATGTTCGGCGGGGAGACTATAGACAAGAAAGTGAAAGTGCTCTCCGGCGGGGAGCGGAGCCGTCTGGCCATGATAAGGCTTTTGCTCGAACCTGTCAACCTGCTGATACTCGATGAGCCGACCAACCATCTTGACATGCGTTCCAAAGATGTGCTCAAGAGTGCGATAAGAGATTTTGACGGCACTGTCATAGTTGTGTCGCACGACCGGGAGTTCCTTGACGGTCTTGTGTCTAAGGTCTACGAGTTTGGCGGCGGCAAGGTGCGCGAGCATCTCGGCGGCATATATGATTTCTTGCAGAAGAAGAAAATAGACAACCTCAATATGTTGGGAGCTGTGGCGGAGAAAAAGGATACGCCTGCTGCGCAGCCGTCTGCGGGCGACACCGGCATTTCGGGCAAACTGTCGTATGAGATGCAAAAGGAGCAGGCGCGCAAGCTGAAGAAGGCGGAAAAGGATGTGGAAAACTGCGAGAAAGAGATTGAGACGCTCGAAGGGAAAATAGCCGAAGTGGAAGAGAAGATGAGCCATCCCGACAATGCTTCCGATGTAAGCCTGTTTCAAGAGCATGGGGAGCTGAAAAAGCAGTTGGACAAATTGGTGGAGAAATGGGAGAGCCTGTCGGCTTTGGCGGAGGATTTGAAAAGCGAAAAATAAATTGTTCTATTTAATTAATATTTTATGAAAAGATTTTTTTATTATCCAATCGTAGCCTGCGCTTTCGGAGCATTGGCTGCGTGCAATGGTCAAAAACAGGCTGAAGATCCTACAGCCGGAATAAGACTGGCAAACATGGATACTACAGCCAAGTGCGGTACTGAATTTTATGAATACGCCTGCGGAGGATGGATGAAAGCACATCCGCTGACAGGTGAATATTCAAGTTTCGGAACTTTTGACATGTTGCGTGAAAACAACCTCAAGCAACTGCAAGACCTTATCACCGAGATAGCCAAAGACAAGCATGAGCAGGGCACTGTGGCTCAGAAGATCGGCGACCTCTACAACATGGCTATGGACAGCGTGAAGAGAAATGCCGATGGCATGAAGCCGATAAAGGAGTATTATGACATGCTTGCAGGCCTGAAAGACAAGAGCGAATATGCTGCGCTGCTTGGTAAAATGCAGAGAGACGGTCTGGGCGGTTTCTTCGGATTCTATATCGGAGCGGACCAGAAAAACAGCAAGGCGAATATCATCGATGTTTATCAGGGCGGTCTGACATTGGGTCAGAAAGAATATTATATCGATACCGACTCTGTGACAATGGACATCATGGACAACTATAAGAAGTTTATGGTCAAGATGTTCCAGCTCGCAGGCGAAACCCCTGAAAACGCAGAGGCTAAGATGAACAATGTCCTGACGGTGGAAACTGCGCTTGCCAAAATATCGAAGAGCAACACCGAGTTGCGCGATCCTCATGCCAACTACAACAAGATGACTTATGCGCAGCTCAAGAAAGATTATGCAGGATTTGATTGGGACGCTTATTTCGGCGTATTCGGCATTAAAGACATTAAGGACCTCACAGTGGGACAGACAGCTTTCGTCAAAGGCGCTATCAAATATATGAATGAAGCTCCTGTGGCCGTTGTTGCCGATTATTTGCAGTGGAATCTTCTGAACGGCACATCAAGCTATCTGAGCGATGAGGTTTACAACACATCGTTCGACTTCTATGGCCGCGTGCTCTCCGGCAAGGAAGAACAGTCGCCGCGCTGGAAACGTTGTGTGTCTGCCGTTGACGGAACTCTCGGAGAAGCTGTGGGCGAACTCTATGTGGAGAAATATTTCCCGGCTGCCGCTAAGGAACGCATGGTGGAACTGGTTAACAACCTCAAAATCTCTTTGGGCCAGCGCATAGACATGCAGAGCTGGATGAGCGATGAGACAAAGAAAAAAGCTCATGAGAAACTGGATGCTTTCTATGTGAAAGTGGGATATCCTGATAAGTGGAGAGACTATTCGGCTTTGGAAATCAATGCGGAAGATTCTTATGCAGAAAACATACTCCGTTCTGTCAACTTCGAGTATGACTATATGTGTTCTAAGCTCGGCAAACCGGTCGACAAGACTGAATGGATGATGACTCCGCAGACCGTTAATGCATACTATAATCCTACAACAAATGAAATCTGTTTCCCCGCCGGCATCCTGCAATATCCGTTCTTTGACATGAACGCCGATGATGCTTTCAATTATGGTGCAATAGGTGTGGTCATAGGACATGAGATGACTCACGGATTCGATGATCAGGGCAGCCAGTACGACAAAGACGGCAACCTCGTCAACTGGTGGACTGAAGAAGATGCAGCACGTTTCAAAGAACGTACTCAGGTCATGGTCAACTTCTTTGACAGCATAGAAGTGCTTCCCGGACTGAATGCGAACGGTGCCCTTACTTTGGGTGAGAATATCGCCGATCACGGAGGTCTGAAGATTGCTTTCCAGGCATTCCAGAATGCAACGGCAAACTCTCCGCTTCCTGTAAAACTCGGATTCACTCCTGAGCAGCGTTTCTTCATTGCGTATGCAACCCTTTGGGCAAGCAACATGCGCGATGAATACATCCGCCTGCTGACCAAGAGCGATGTACATGCTCTCGGAAAATGGCGCGTAGACGGAGCGCTCCCGCATATACAGGCATGGTATGATGCATTCGGAATTACGGAAAACGATCCGATGTTCGTACCTGTGGAAGAACGTGTGGATGTATGGTAATATATAATATTAGATATAACATTGAGAAAAGCCGGGTTTTCCCGGCTTTTTCTTTTGTTCGCTCAGTGCCTTTTTCATACCTTGCCGGGGATGTGCGCCATCCCGGGCAAAGATGGCGCACATGCCGTGCAAAGATCGGCTCGGTGTCGGTTAAAGATGGCGCACATCCCGGGCGTGGTGAAAGTCTGCATTCTTAAAGTTTTGTTTTTCAGTCTGTTCGTGAAGTCCTGGAAAAAAACTTTAAAAAAAGTCTGATAAAAGTTTGCGTATTCGGTAAAGTCGGTGTACTTTTGCATCCGCTTTCGCTCCTGAAGGGGAGCTTGAGGCAAGAAAAAGACAAGAGATCTATGACATGCTGACAA
>DVIH01000063.1 GCA_018711405.1 Candidatus Avibacteroides excrementipullorum
GGAAAAGATTGACGGCCAATTTGAAAAATGCCCAGTTGAACTGAACAATAGTCAAGAAGAAGTCTATTTGGAAACGCTAACTTTACAGCAATTATTAAGTCTTAATTTAGTGATTCCTGATTATCAAAGAATTTATTGTTGGGATGAAAAAACAATCCGTACACTATGGGATGATATTCAAGAAATATCAGATTCTGAACAATATCGTCTTGGAACAATTATTCTTCAAAAGAAAAAAGACTCCTATGATATTATAGGTACAACCGTCCGCAATAGCGTATTGAAGCCTGCCTGTATAAGTTCTAACTTTGCCGTAAAAATTGAATTATGGACAAAGTGGAACTATACAGGCAGGTTTTCGCATCCTTCCGTACACTCTGTGCCGAAGGGAAACAGCCTTCGTCATTCAATGCCTACTGTAAGGCTCATGGAGTAGAGCAATCGTTGATGCGTCACATACTGAAAGATGAATTTCAAAATGTGAAAACTCTTTCAGGTTTTCAGTTCAGCAGGAGTGCCGGGGACCACGCGGTTGGAAAAATCTGTTCTCAGATCTATGAAGAGTTCAAACGTCTTTGTGCGGAAGGACGCCAACCGGGAACTTTCAAGGCATATTGCCTTCAGTATGGCATAACGCGCAAGCAGATGCATGGCTATCTATATCGCAATAAACTGAGAGTAGCTGGACTTCCGGGATTTAAGGGGCCAGCGGGAGCGGGAACGTTAAGCCATAGCTGTCAGGAGATTCCGTTCGAGGAAGTGATCTTCGAGGAGGCAGGTTTCCTTCCGGCTGAAGGATGCAATATGATAACGGTAAAGGTAAACGGTCATGTCGCTGTCAGTTTTCCGGCGGACACTGATGTGGCCGTCATTGCAAAGTTTGTCAGGAAGATTGGAAAGGAGGCGGGACATGTGGGGGCTTGAGCAGGGATTGAGGCTGTGGGTATGCCAGCAGCCGGTATCGATGCGTTACGGCATACGCGGCCTGACGCAGATGGTATGGTCATGGAGGGGACATTCCCCGGCCTCGGGCGATGTCTATGTGTTCTTCTCAAAGGACCGCAAGACGATGAAGGCGTTAAAATGGGACGGTGACGGATTTTTGATGTATGTAAAGAAGTTGTCGCAGGGTCGTTTCCGGGAAGTGCTGAAAAAGGGCGATGACGGCGTCCGCAGGCTTCAGTGGGACGATTTCTATATGTTGATGAGGGGCCTCACGCCTGTGAAGGTGACTGTCGAGAATCGCTTCAGGATGGCCGTTAAATAGTAGATAATAATTTAATAATCAATAAAATAAATGATGTGAAAAGTTGCGTATGTCAGATATTTTTCGTAACTTTACATCATGAATAAGAACGAGTTGATAGAGTTTTTGCAGCGTCAGGTCGGCTTCCTTCAGGGAAAGCTCGACGAGGCGCTTGCCTCTGTCAACACTCTTACTTTGGCCAACGAGAAGCTGGCCGCCACTGTCGATGAACTGCGAAAACAGATAGCCTCTCTGGAGGATGTCATAAAAGGCAAAGGCGAGGAACTGAGCAAACAGAAGGCTGCGCGTCAGGCGATGCGGCGTCTTCAGGAATCGCCGTCGGAAAGACAGTCGAAGCCGACTCCCCCTCCATCGGGCGACTTTTCCGAAAAGAAACCGGAAAAGAAACGCACCAACAACGGAGCCAAAAGGAAGACGCATCCTGAATGCGAGGTCGAGACCGTGGTGGTCGAGCCTGACAGTCCTGACTTCAGGCCGGAGGCGGCGACGTTCATAGGCGAGTGCGATGTGGTGCGTTACGTCATGGTGCCGATGCGCTTCAGGAAAATCATCTATAAGGTAAGAAAATACGTGCAGGACGAGAAGATATACAAAGGCTCCGCGCCTGCGACACCTTTGCTGAACTCACAGTATACCTCATCTTTCATTGCCGGACTGGCAGAGCTGCGCTACCTCCACTGCATGCCGCTTGAAAATGCCGTCGGGTACTTCCGTTCCCACGGCTTCGACCTCGACAAGGGGACGGCGCAGAAACTCGTCAGCAAGGTAAAGGTGCAGCTGGAGAATCTGTACAAGGCACTCGGAAAGGCAATAGTGGAGGACAACTATATCTGTGGAGACGAGACCTATCAGAAAGTTCGCCTGCAGGTGGCCACGCCCTCGGGAAGAAAAATCAAGTAAGGTTACATCTGGGTATTCGTCGGCATGACGACAGGTCTTGTATACTTCTTCTATGATGACGGCTCACGATCGGCAGAAGTCTTCGAACAACATATCAAGGGCTTCAAGGGAGCCTTTCAGTGCGATTATTACTCAGGATACCGTAACATCGGTATCGGGGAGATGGCCGGAATAAGACGACTGCCGTGCATCCAGCATATAAAGCGGAAGTTCCTGGACATTAAAGACAATCCACAGGCACAGGAAATCGCTAAACTCTTTGGACTTTTATATCACTTCGAGCATAAACACAAAATAGGCAAAGACCAATGGACGGAAGAAGATCATCTCAAATGGAGACAACGGTACTCCGGAGTGATGCTTGAGAAAATCCACATGAGACTGATGGCCGTCAAAGGCCGCACCGGTGTGCCACCTGATGACCCGTTGCTTGCCGCCACCGAACATGCGCTCAGACAATGGCACGAGATACCGCGCATCTTTGAGTCTCCGACCTATCGGCTCGACAACAACGAGGTCGAAAGAGTCAACCGCTACATATCCCTGACACGCCGACGGCTGACAATCGGCTCCCACACGGGAGCCGAAGCCGCCGCCCTGTACCACTCGCTGGCCATCACCTGCAACCGGTGCGGAGTCAATGTCTACGATTACTTCTGCGACATCATCGATCGATGCGCCGCATGGCCTCCGAACACACCGATTGAAAAGTACCGCGACCTGCTTCCCGATCGCTGGAAACCATCACAGAAATAGCCGCCCAAGAATCTGGACGGCTATCTTTATATGGTCTACCTGCTATCGCGGACGGTTGTACTATTATAGATGGTCAGCAAAGATTAGTGACTTTATCTCTTTTCCTGTCTGAACTTCACATAAAGGGTATTAGCTTGCTACAGCAACAATACCAATCTCTTTTAGCTGAAAAATACATTGCATACAATAAGTTCTTTATAGGAAATTTGCTAACTTCTGTGCGCCGAAATAACCGTCGTAAACTCGCAGAAAAACTTTGGAGCAGGATTGAATTTAATGTGTTGATTCTAAATGATTCATCAATAGATTTGGCATACACATTTTTTTCTAATGAGAATTCACGTGGCAAGGCATTATCAGACTTTGATTTATTAAAAGCTCACCATTTGCGTTTTGTCACTGATAACCAAGAACAATCCATGCATTTGGCAAAAAAATGGGATAAGATGATTTTGAAAGCAGAAGATACAGAATCTAATGCAGAAAAAGACTATATACGTACTCTTTCAATTTATATATATCGCTTACGCCATTGGATAAGAAATAACACATGGGATAATAATACAAAATATCGTGTGAAAAGAGAATACGAAGCTGCACCTTATATTCCAGAAATACCCCCTTTTGGTGAGCGTTTTCATTGGAACGAATCAATTCAAGGTGGAACGCATTTCTTTGGGTTTGTGGAAACCATGCGTTCACAGTTCAAATCTTTTACTGAAACATCATCATATAAAGCAATACACGGCCTTGATACAGAAACACATTGGTGGTATCGCGATGTTATAGAAAGCTTGCTTTTTGGTTATTATCTTAAATTTGGAGAAACATATCTTGCCGATGCTTTACTCTTGGTTGCAAAATATATTTCGTTGCATCGATTCAAAAACGGCAAAGCTAATTTTGGCAAATTATTACAATACGCATCTGATTCTGAAATCATTATGATGATAGACAGGGCGACATCACCCACATTCTTTTTAGCCGAACTATTGAGACGTATCAGAGAAACGGATCCGTTCACCGCACAAACAAATATACAAAAAAGATACCAAAATAGATTATATAAATGTCTACACATGTGTATCTCTGATGTAGAAATCGATATAATAGCAAACCTTTATAAATAATTGATTTGTATGAATAATTATAGATTCACACCTCAATCAATAAGTTCATTTGCGTATTCCATACCACTATATCAACGTCTTTTTGAATGGGATGAAGAAAAAATAGCACAATTGCTGAATGACCTTGCATCGGCCAAAGAGCAGCAAGGTGACAATAAGGCTTATTATGTGGGAATGTTAACATCAACATCAAGTAACGATTTAGTAGATGGACAACAAAGATTCACAGTGATGATACTCATTGGCATAATCATGAGAGATTATTATGCCAAATGGTCAGATTTCATTTGCTATAATCAAAAACCAAGGTTGAGATTTTACGCTCGACCTGACGATGAG
>DVIH01000064.1 GCA_018711405.1 Candidatus Avibacteroides excrementipullorum
AACTCATCGGCCAGCCAGTCTATTATGACCTGGTCGAAATCATCACCGCCAAGATGCGTATCGCCGTTGGTAGAAAGCACTTCAAATACGCCGCCGCCGAAATCGAGGATTGATATATCGAACGTACCGCCACCCAAGTCGAAGACTGCAATCTTCATGTCTTTATTGGACTTGTCCACACCGTAGGCAAGAGCTGCCGCTGTAGGCTCGTTGACTATACGTTCCACTTTCAATCCGGCTATTTCGCCTGCTTCTTTTGTAGCCTGACGCTGAGAGTCGGAGAAGTATGCCGGCACTGTGATGACAGCCTGAGTCACTTCCTCGCCCAGATAGTCTTCGGCAGTCTTTTTCATCTTTTGCAGAATCATGGCCGATATTTCCTGCGGCGTATAGAGCCTGCCTTCTATATCCACTCTCGGAGTGTTGTTGTCACCTCTTACTACCTTATACGGCATACGTGCTATTTCTTTCTGCACCTGCTCCCAATTTTCTCCCATAAAACGCTTGATAGAGAATATCGTCCGTTTAGGGTTGGTGATGGCCTGACGTTTTGCCGGGTCGCCCACTTTTCTCTCACCGCCGTCCACAAATGCAACGACCGATGGAGTGGTACGTTTACCCTCGCTGTTTGCTATAACCACAGGTTCATTTCCTTCGAACACAGCTACGCATGAGTTGGTTGTTCCTAAGTCTATACCTATTATCTTTCCCATAATTGTATGTTTTTATTTGTTATTATTCTGTTTTGTTATCTCTGCAATCCCCTGCGAAGCGAGTCCGCAAGCGATTACGCATATATTCATACAAAGTGCGTGCCAGAATTTGCAATCGTGCGTCTGCTTTCTCCGTTTTGACAGGATTTATATCGCCCGACTGACATTTTTTCCGATTGTCCATACTATCATATACCAAAAAAGACAGGCCATAAAGCCTGCCTTTCATATCAGAGTGTCATCATCCGTCATGTCATTCCCTTTCCATAAGCCTTTTCGCCGCCATTTTCTCATATTCAGTACCGGGCATGCCATAATTGGCATACGGATATATGGATATCCCGCCGCGCGGCGTGAACAGCCCTGTCACCTCTATATATTTAGGATGCATGAGCTTTATCAGGTCTTTCATGATGATGTTCACGCAATCCTCATGAAACGCACCATGATTTCTGAAGCTGAACAGATAGAGTTTCAGGCTCTTACTCTCCACCATCCTTTCGGCCGGGATGTATGAGATTCTGATTTCAGCAAAGTCGGGCTGCCCTGTTATGGGGCACAGAGATGTGAACTCCGGACAGTTGAACCTCACCCAATAGTCATGTTCCGGATGTTTGTTTTGAAAAGTCTCCAGCACTTCGGGCGCATAGTCGCTCCTGTAGACAGTCTTGTGCCCGAGCGACTTCAACATATCTTTTTCATCTGCATTTTCCATATCATTCTGTTTTTACGTCACGTTGTTTCAAATATGTTTTCAGTCCCCTGTTTCTGAGCAGACACGCCGGACAATGGCCGCATCCGCTGCCTTTCACGCCGTTATAGCAAGTCACGGTCTCGGTGCGTACCAGGTCGAACACGCCCAGACTGTCGGCAAGCGCCCAGGTCTGCGCCTTGTCCAGATACATCAGAGGGGTCTCTATCCTGAATTGCCTGTCCATCGCCTCGTTCAGCGTCTCGTTCATGGAGAGGATGAAAGGCTCCCTGCAATCGGGATAGCCGCTGAAGTCGGTCTGCGACACGCCTGTCACTATGACATCCGCATCATGATGGAATGCAAACACGGCAGCCATGCCTATGAAAAACATATTCCTGCCCGGCACGAAAGTATTGGGAGGTCCCTGTTCGGGCTTACTCTCGTCCATCACTATGCTGCTGTTCACAAGCGCATTGCATGATGATAAAGAAGAAATGAAAGAAGCGTCGAGAATGTGAAATTTGATCCCGGCCATTTTTGCTATCTTCCCGGCCGCTTCTATTTCCGTTGCATGTTTCTGCCCGTATCTGAAACACAGGGCATACACTTTCGCATATCTCTCCTTAGCCCAAAAGAGACATGTGGTCGAATCCTGTCCCCCGCTGAAAAGCACCACAGCAGAGGTTCCGCAGTTTGTCTGTGTCATGATTATCAGGAAAATTTGAAAATGTTATACGATATGCCCGTGTCGTAGACATCGTTTCCTTCCACCTTTTTCACGGCTTTCACCACCCTCACGGTGACCGGCAGTATAACTACCTCGTAGAGCGACTTGAGCACCACCTGTGTCAGCATCATGACGGCAAGCTCCCTCACCGGCATAAGCCCCCCGAAAGCTATGGGAAAGAACACGATAGAATCCGCACACTCCCCCAGCACGGTCGAGACAATGGCACGAAGCGAGAAATGCCGTCCTTGCGACATCACTTTCATGCGGCTCATGACATAGGCATTGATAAAAGAGCCTGTAAGGAATGCCAGCAGACTGGCAAACGCGATGCGCGGGGCAAGGCCGAACACGAAGTTGAAATGCTCCTCTCCCTCCCAAAACGATGCTGCGGGCAGCATAACCGCGACTTTGGCAAAAATAATAACGAGAAAGTTGGCGGCGAAACCGCTCCAGATGAGTATGCTCGCTTTCTTGTAGCCCCACACCTCTGTGACACAGTCGTTGATGATGTAAGACACCGGAAAGACTATCATACCGGCCGTGAATGTCAGGCCCAAGACATTCACCACTTTGGCCTCCAACAAATTGGCTGCGATGAGACATACCGTAAACAGTATGCACATCAGCATGAACAATACTGATACTTTATTACGCATAATTCTTGTTTTTTTAATGGTGATCGAATTACAAACCTCACCGGGATCTATCAATTTCGGACGCAAAGATACTAACTTTTCCCGAAAGCAGGCAGCCCGCATGGCAAAAAAGACCCCGAAAGCCTTTTATCCGGCCTTCGGGGTACATATTCATGTACATCGCCTGAATCAAAACGGATATTGCATCCTGATTTCCTCGTTCTGCTTAAGGACTATGGTCTGTTTTAATCTGGGATTGTCCCCATGCTCACCCTTTTCATTTCCGCGATAGATATACAGGCAGTACTCGCCGCTTTCAATGTTCATGATGTCGAAAGACACATCGGCAGTACACAGACAATCTGCCATATCGGAAGAAGGGTATTCCACTATATAGATGTTATTGCCTTCCGTAGTCAGATCCACATTGGCAGGCGGGAAATCGCACGCATATATCAGATCTTCAAACTTGCACTTTGCCACATTCCCCTCCAGGCATATTGAAAACATCGTTTGAGTTTCATTGTCCCACGCCTTGCTTTCATAGTTATCGAAGACTTCTTCCTTACATCCGGAATCCATCAAAGACGCTATGTAGGCTTCCGACAATGGTTGTTCCTCTTCAGACGGTTTCCCGTCAGGGGTTTGCTCTTCGGACGTATCTTCTCCGGAGGGTTCTGTCGTCGCAGATTCCTCTTTTGCCGGATCATCCTTCGTCGGCTCTTCCGTCGAGCAGGAAGCCATATTCAATGCCACGCCTGTCAGTACGAACAAGGAAACGGCCACAGTAGCCATTGTCCACTTTTTGATTTTTCTGCTCATAATCACATCTCCTATACTTTATGTTTTTAGTCTGCAAGCCACTACTGCCGGGCAATCTTCCCCGATGCCACCTTGCGCCCATCGGATGAGAGCACATAGAGATACACGCCGAGAGGCAGATCGGGCACCGGCACACTGTTGCCGCTCAACCGCGTCTCCGGTAATACGCAACGCCCGTTCATGTCGGTCAGGGTCAGAGACAAACGGTCCTCTCCTGTTGCACCCGCAACGGAGATGGTACACCCGTCTGACTCGAAATATACCTCAAAGCCATTCTCACGCACAGGCTGAGAGGCCACTGACGAGGTTATTCTCTTGCCTTTGCATTCAATATTTATCGTATCACCATAAGAGTCTATATACGGGTTTACTTCAACGATACTCATAAAGATGGAATCACCCTCTACCCTGCCGTCACCGGACAAGTAAATATCAGGCATATAAACATCACCTATGTTTTGTGAAAATTCAAAATGTATGCCGTCTTCCGTGTTCGCTTTTATTATGTAGCCATAGTAATCAAATTTCAAATTATAACCGGGTTCATAATTCTCCTCAAATTTCAAGACATATTCATGAGTTTGCAACACTCCGGAATAAGGGTATAAGGCTGTCTCCTCCACATCATATTCACCTAAAAGAAAGCTCAGGTCCACTGGTGAACGTCTCCTTTCACCTTTGCATTCGGCCTGCAAAGTCCCCTCCACATCCGGGTTGCGTATGGTCAAGTTCATAAATATGGAATCACCTTTCAACGTGCCGTTGCCCGATATGTAACCCGTCATGCCGTTGCCATCGTCTATCTCTTGCGAAAATATTTCAAAATTCACACCGTCTTTAGTTTTAGCTTTCACATACGCATCATAGCCATGACATGTATAGCGGAATTTCAGATTGGAATCAGGCTCGTCATTCTCTTCCATTTCCAATACGTATTCATGACGCTCTCCATATCCTTCATAATCTCCGGTCACCTTGTCTACCTCCACGACATCATATTCAGCCAATATAGATGTCAAATCCGGTGGTGGCAGTACTTTGTTGCCTTTGATTTCAACTAATACGGTATCTCTATGATACGGTTCCACATACACGTCTATCAGAGAGAAATTCATGAAAATGGAATCCTCTTTTATCATGCCATCACCGGAAGTGTAAACTACAGGCATATCATAGGCATTAATGCTTTTAATGTCAAAATCAATGATTTCAAAGTTCACACCGTCTTCCGTATTAGCTTTTATATATCCTCTACGATGATGCGCAAAAGTGAATTTCAAGTTGGAGTCATGCTCATCGTTCTTCTCAATCAACAGGAAATACTTACTAATATTAGTCTCATCTTCAGAAAGATATGTTCTTGTTACAGTTACAAAATACTCACACGCTATATTTTCCAAAAGTTCCAAAGGTGTCGACTGTTTACCATCAGCCTGTTGCGACCGCGCAAAAGCGGAAATGCATGACAGGCATAATCCTATATATATAAAAAATAACTTTTTCATAACAAAACCTCCTATAATTTTTAATTAAACAACAACCTTTTACAGATATTCGCTCCCAAGTTACAAAATCTATACATCTTTTCTTGAAATATAAAAGTTAATTTATCGTAAATATGTGACAATATATTTACAATGATGCATTCGTAAGCAAAGCGGACAATATGTGCGGAATAAGATGGCAGAATGGTAGCAAAAAGCAAGGTTTCAACAGAACAAATCACAACTTATGGATAGGAGAACATACGCTTTATTTCTTTTTCAAACCAATTCGGCTCCGCAAAAGAAAACCTCTTGAAAGGGACTTTTATATCCTTTTACAGCAGTCCTCCACGCCTTTACCGGGGATGTACGCCATCTTCGGCCATGATCGGCTCGATCCCGAGCAAAGATATACGCCATCTTCGCCAGGGATGGCGCACATCCCGGGCAGAGGTGTCTGTCGCTACTTGTCAAGTGATATGGGGTGTCAGTCAAACTCCAGCCCGAACATCTGCTGGAAGTCTTTCAAAGCCGCATTGGTCTTGCACATCTCAGCATATTTCTCCATGCGGCTGACGGGTATCTTCTTTTGCGCCACATCGCTGACTTTTATTGTCATAAGGAGCGGGCTGACGTGCAATTGACGCTGCATGAAAGCAAGGATGTGTTCCTGACGGTCAAGCAGGCTGTCTCTGACAAGTTCGTTGTCTACAGTGACCTCAAACGAGGCCTTGCCCTGCTTGGCAAGGTGCATGTTTCTCATGCGTCCGCTCAATGCGCTGTCCTCCACCGGAAGCTGGAGCGCAAACGAACGCCAACAGATGTTCAGCTCCTCTTCAGTCACATCTTCCACTGCGGCGGCTCCGCCATCGGCAAGAGGTTCCTGCACATCTTCCACCGTCTGCCCTGCTGCCGTCTCCGCCGTTTCGGCATACGACAGGCTGCGAGCTGCTTTCTTTATGGATATGCCCATCTTCCTGCTGCTCATGACGGGAGCCGCAGTTCCATCGTCTTTCGCTCCGGCCTTAACGGCGGTCGGTGCGGCAGCCGTCGTCACAGCAGCCGCCTGCGGCCTATGCTCCGGCTGTGCCTGCGGCGCAACCTGCTGCTCCTGCCGGCTCACGGGAGCGGCGGCTCCGGCATCGGCAGGTTTTTTGTCATTGGCTATGGGTTTCAGTCTTTGCGCAGGGCCGCGCCCGGACCCGACATCGTCATCGGCATCGTCTTGCTGCGCTATCATGATGAGCGTAAGCTCCACCTGCAACCGTTTGTTGCGGCTGCCCTTGTAGTTGAGGTCGCAATCGTTGCACAACTTCATGGCCCGCAGCAGGAAACGGGAAGAGCATTTGGCCGCCTGTTCCCTGTATCTCGCCTTTACCTCCTCGCCTGCGTCCATGAGAGATACCGTAGTCTCGTTGCCCGCCACAAGGAGGTCGCGGAAATGCGCTGCAAGCCCCGCGATGAACATGCCTCCGTCAAAACCCTTGCGAAGCACATCGTCATAGAGCAAAAGGGCATTCACATAGTCGTGCGCAAGCAGGTGTGAAGTTATCTTGAAATAATAATCGTAGTCGAGCACATTGAGATTGGTCAGGGCATCGCGGTATGTCACCCGTCCGTTGCCGAAGCTCACAAGCTGATCGAATATGGAAAGGGCATCGCGCATGCCTCCATCGGCCTTCATCGCTATGACATGCAAGGCCTGCGGCTCGCACTCCACATGCTCCATGCGTGCCACATCGGCCAGGTGGTTCACAATGTCGGCCACTTCCATCCTCTTGAAATCATAGACCTGGCAGCGCGATATGATGGTGGGCAGAATCTTGTGCTTCTCGGTGGTGGCAAGGATGAATATGGCATATCCGGGCGGCTCCTCGAGCGTCTTCAGGAATGCATTGAATGCAGATGTGGTAAGCATGTGCACCTCATCGATGATAAACACCTTGTATTTCCCCGTCTGCGGCGGAATCATTACCTGTTCATTGAGCATCCTTATGTCGTCCACAAGATTGTTTGACGCTGCATCAAGCTCATGTATGTTATACGATCTCTGCTCGTTGAACGACCTGCACGACTCGCATTCGCCGCACGCTTCCCCGTTCACCGGATGCAGGCAGTTGATGGTCTTGGCAAATATCCTCGCGCATGTGGTCTTGCCCACTCCTCTCGGCCCGCAAAACAGATAGGCATGGGCAATCTTGCCCGACAGCACCGCATTTTTCAATGTCTTTACCAACGAATCCTGACCGACAACCTCATCGAACGTCATCGGACGATATTTCCTTGCTGAAACTATGTAATGTCCTTCCATGTTATTTCCTTAAACAGACATTGCAGAAAGACAATGTCAAACGCAAATTTAATTGTTTTTTTCCACACCGGGACAATCATGACAAATTATTCTTACCTTTGCAGACATCACATCAAAACCACAAACGCAACGCCAATGAAACGACTGGGCCTGATATGGCAGTTCATAAAGAAGCACAAATATGCGATAATACTTATCGCTTTCGGGGTGAACATCGTCTTCACCGATGACAACAACCTTATACTGAGAGCTAAGAACAGGTATGAAATCAGTACGCTGAAAAGCGAGATAGCACGATACAACAGCGAATATGAAAACACCACCAGGCTGCTGAAAGAACTGACCGAAAACAGCGATGAGACCATAGAGAAGATTGCACGCGAGAAATATCTCATGAAGAAAGAAAACGAAGACATATACATATTCAAATGACAAACCCGAAAATGCCCGAAATACTATATGCCGTCTTCGCATGCATCATGCTTGCAGGAGCCTGCACCTACATCACTGACTGGAAAGCATCCGCATACATATACATCATAGGAGCTGTGGGGGTGGCCGCCATGAAGATGAGAAACTTCAACCCGAAAGAAAAGGACAAGACACTGAAAAGGCTGTGCATCCAGCAGATATTTGCCGGAATCGTATTCATCATTGCCGGAGGACTGATGATTTCAGGCCGTCCCGGCAACGAGTGGATAGGCTGCTTCGCCATAGCCACGCTCATAGAACTTTACACCACATTCAGGATATCAGCCGTCATCGGTAAGCGCAACAGGCCGTAAGCTCACCGGCACACGCGCACATATTCCGACGGCACGAAGCCGCTCTTTATCTTCCACTCGGCAGGGTAAAGATTGTTGGCACGTGTCCCCAGATGTTTCACAAAGCCCAAAGGCTTCCCCTCAAAGGTCACAAGCACGAAGCCGCCTGGCACACCGTCATCGAGCACCAATCCCTCCTTGCGCAAATAACGGACGGCATCATCGTAGTCCAACTCCGCGCAGGCAAAAGCATTGCGGTCAATCAGACGGCTCAAGGCAAGAGACTGCGCCGGAATCAGGTCGCGCCCTTTCTGCTCACCCACGCAAATGCCTTGTTGCAGCACGTTGAACTTCTCGCGCAAAGCAGCCGCAAGCGGAGCATGCTCCCGCCCTATGGCATATACACTGTTGCCGGAAACAAAGAAATCGAGCCTCTCCGGAGCAACGCACCAATCGCGTGCCATGCCTGGAACCGCCCGGCTGCCCGAATCACGTTTCCTGCCCTTGCCCGGCACACGGACGCTTCCCCCTGATACAGGTTCTCCGGTTTTGCGCACCGCTGAAAGGGTGAATCCCTCGCCCTTGGTCCTGTGCGGCATAAATCTGTAAACGTTTGCGGCACTGCCAGGTTTCAGATTCCCGCCTATGTTCCAATCCGGCCCAACTGATATCTCCACCGGTTCGGCACCAAACTCCTCTGCCATCCAGTCGGCCACATCTTCATTTTCCTTGATATTGTAAGTACACGTGCTGTATATGAGCAGTCCGCCCGGCTTGAGGCAATCCCACACATCGGCTATGATTTTCTTTTGCCGTCCGCTGCAATAATCCGCCGAAGCCGGACTCCATTCCGCCACAGACGCGGCATCTTTACGGAACATGCCTTCGCCCGAACAAGGCGCATCCACTATAACGACATCGAACATAATGCCCGACCCGCCGAAGTCTTCAGGCGAACTGTTTGTCACGGCCACGTTTGCCGCACCCCATTTCGTCACATTCTCAGAAAGCACGCGCGCCCTGCTTTTAATGACTTCGTTGGACACGAGAAAACTTCCCTCCGGCAAGGCATCGAGCACATCGGTGGTCTTGCCTCCAGGAGCGGCGCACAAATCGAGTACGAGCGAGGGACGTGACACAAGTTGCCGTATGACATAACCGACAAACATGGACGATGCCTCCTGCACATAATAACATCCGGCATGAAACAACGGGTCGAAAGTGAAAGACGGCCGCTCGCCTAAATAATATGCATGGTCGCACCAAGCCACCCGTCTGCTGCCGGAACAAGTTCCGGCCTTCCATTTGTTGAGACGGACCGACACAGGAGCATTCTCGTCCAGAGCTTCCATAAAAGCCTTATACTCGTTTTCGCCCAGCAAGGCATACATCTGTCTTGTGAAATCGTCCGGCAAGTTCATAGCTGACATCATTATCTTATTTTCTGAATATAATCGGCCAACATCTCCGCACACCTCTCCCCGTCTATGGCGGCAGACACTATGCCGCCGGCATAACCGGCTCCCTCGCCGCAGGGGAACAAGCCCGGCAATGACACATGCTGCAAAGTATCGGCATCGCGCAATATGCGCACCGGAGAGGATGTCCTGGTCTCCACTCCTATCAGGTTGGCCTCGTTGGTAAGGAACCCTTTCGATGTTTTACCGAATCTGACAAAAGCCTGCGACAGCCTGCCGGCAACAAAATCGGGCAACCAGAAATGCAATGGCGATGCCACAAGTCCCGGAGTATATGACGAGACATTTACCTCTGCACTGAGCTTGCGGTTGACAAAATCGGCCATTCTTTGAGCGGGAGCCACTTGCGACATGCCTCCCTGCAACCATGCAGTGCGCTCCAGGTCTTTCTGAAACTCCATCACGGCAAGTTTTCCAAACCCGGCATAACCGGGCAGATCCTCCGGTCTCACCTCGACCACCATGCCCGAATTGGCCCATTTGGAACCTCTGCTGGACGGCGACATGCCGTTGACAACCACCTGTTCGGCATCTGTAGCGGCAGGCACCACGAAACCGCCCGGACACATGCAGAAGCTGTACACCCCGCGTCCGTCCGCCTGAGTGACGAAACTGTATTCGGCAGGAGGGAGCCATTCGCCCCTGCCTTTGCGGCTGTGATAACGGATGCAGTCGATGAGATGCTGCGGATGCTCCAGCCTTACTCCCACAGCAATGCCTTTGGCCTCTATCGGCACGTCATTGTCGGAAAACCATTTGTAGACATCGCGTGCGGAATGGCCGGTAGCCAGTATGACCGGCCCTGAAAACACAGTCCCGGTATTTGTCTCGATGCCTGTCACGATGCCGCCGTCAATGACAAGCCTGTCCATGCGAGTCTCAAAATGCACCTCGCCGCCATGCGACAATATGGTGCCGCGCATGTTTTCTATCACGGCCGGCAACTTGTCTGTACCTATGTGCGGATGCACATCGCACAATATGGACGTGCTGGCTCCATGCTGGCAAAACACATTGAGTATCTTGTCCACATTGCCGCGTTTCTTGCTGCGGGTGTAAAGTTTCCCGTCGGAATATGCTCCTGCTCCGCCTTCGCCGAAACTGTAGTTGGACTCAGGGTCCACACGCTGCTCGCGCGATATATTGGCTATGTCTTTCTTCCTGTCTCTCACATTCTTGCCCCGTTCTATCACTATGGGGCGTATGCCAAGTTCTATCAGCCTGAGGGCGGCAAACAGTCCTCCCGGCCCGGCACCGACTATGACAGCCTGCTTTCCGCCCGACACATCGCGGTATGCCACCGGAGTGTATTCCTCTCCTTCAGGCTGCTCGTTGCGGTAGACACGTATCTTCAGATTGACATAGACCACGCGCTGGCGGGCATCTATGCTGCGCTTCAGTATCCTCACGGCATTTATCTGCCCGGCATCTATGCCGTACTCGTTGCTTACATACTCTTTCAATGCCTGCTCGCTGCCTGCCACTTCGGGCAAGACCCTCAATTGGAACTCATGTATCATAACCGTGTCAATCTTTCAAATCGGAAGCGTTTATGCCCAATACTTTCATGAGAGGATAGGCCAGCAGCTCTTTGCGGAACATGCCGCAGTCTTCAGGGGCGAACATGCCGAAACGCACTATGCCTATCTTCCTTTCCCCTTCTTCCTTGCCTGCAAAGAAAGCGTCCAGTTGCTGCCCGTATTCTTCCTCATGGGCAAGCAGCGCAATGCTGTCCAACGTTCCCGATGACAGCAGGATATCGAGGGTCTCCATATAGAGTTCCGACCGCTCGGCAAAACCCTCCGGCTGCACCGTCATGAAAGAGAACTCACCCACCCCGTCTTCCTTGAAAGAGATGCGGTCAACACCCGTTCCGTCCAGGTCATCGGGCAACACATTGCACAACCGGCTGCAATGCCTGTCATACACTATGACGACATCTATCGCATCCTTGCCTGCCATGCCCGCATCAAGCGCAAGGTAGGTGACAAGGCATGACAGATCCGCCTTGCGGGATGCCATATCCTTTACGCAGGAAAAGTGCTTCTTCATGTCCCCGCACACAAATTCCAGATAGGAAGCATCTATCAGTATCGCTTTCTTTATATCAATGTCAATCTTTCGTTCTGCCATCATGTCAGTTTTTCATTCAGACCGTAAAAGTAATAATAAAAAACGATTGTCCAATACCCTTTCCGCCATGTGCGCCATCTTGCCCGAAGATGGCGTATATCTTCGCCCGGGATGTGCGCCATCTTCGGCCAAGACCGAGCCGATCCCCGGCGGGGGTGTGCAACGCCTGCCGGAGCAACACAGCAACGCATTGATTTTGCGACACTTGACTCCGCACAAGCACCGACAGCCGCACATTCCTCCTGTTTTTAATTTCAGAGAAAGCATATATCAGCAAAATATAAGTATTTTTGCAGGAAGAAAACAAAAAAGAAAAGCGATGAAGCAACTTGTGATATTGGCGATTGCCGTCTCCCTGCTGGCCGGATGCGCAGAAAACCGCGAGACTGAATTCAAATACCGCACCGATGTCAACGACTGGATTGCAGAAACGATGCAAGACGTGTACATATGGAACAATGAACTGAGAGAATCGGCCAACCGTTTCGCCGAACCTGACGTGTATTTTGAAAACCTGATATACGCTTCCGACAAGTTCTCGTACATCACTACGGGAAACGAAGCAGACAGCCTGTCGGCATCATACGGCATAGCATACAGGACATATTCCATGAAATCGGAAAGTTCGAGAATCCTCGCGCAAATCACCGCCGTAGCCGACAATTCCCCTGCATACAAGGCCGGACTGAAAAGAGGGCTTTGGGTTATCGCAGCCAACGACATGAAACTGAACAATAACAACGTCACGTTTCTTGACAGAGGCGGAGAGCTGAAACTCGAAGTAGCCGACTCAGTCTATCTCGATGACTCAGGCAACGAGACATGGACTGCCACTGAAGCCGTGACAGTGGGCGCCTCCGAGATTTTCACCGAGCCTGCCCTGCACATGGACACCATATACGACACAGGCAACGGAAAGCACTCGTATGTAGTGCTGAACAACCTGAACCTCACCGATAATGACATGGAAACGCTGAAAAAGGCATTCATCGCGAGCAGGGAATGCAACCGTGTAATCCTCGACCTGCGCACATGCGACAAAGGAGACATGAAGCAGGCTACAGCCATCAGCAGCATGATAGCTCCCGAACAGCAGAAAAACCAGATATTCACAATAATCAACCACAACGGGAACAACAAAGACAAGGACACCGTGTATACGTTCTCCGAACAGTTGTCGGCATACAGCATCAACAAAGACGAACTGTTCGTACTGACAAGCGCCACCACATCGGGAGCGGCGGAAGCCATCATAAACGGATTGAAACCATATATGAACGTCTATATAATAGGCAGCGGCACAGCCGGCAAAAACGTAATATTGGACAAGATAAACTGCCCGGTCAACACCATGTACACCATACATCCGGCCGTAGCACAGATATGCGACAAAGACAACGCATCACTCTTCCCCAACGGCTTCGCTCCCGACTCCACCATAACGGAACGCGACCTCATGCCTATATATGAATTGGGCGACACGAGAGAATCGCTGCTCAATGCCGCATTCGTATTCCGGCCCAAAAGCGATGAAGAACAGCAACAGGACTGAACACACCTCAACGGCAGGAGAGCCGTTGCCTGACAAAAGCCAACAGTCCGGAACATGAATCCTCCAGCAGATCGAGCACAAGCTCGAAACCTTCCGTTCCACCATAATAGGGATCGGGCACGCTATCGGCTCTCTTCGTTTGCAGGAAACGTGTCATCTTGAATACCCTGCTCCGGCTTTCATCATCGGGAGCCAATTCCGTCAGATCCTCCACATTATTGCTGTCCATGCCTATTATCATGTCGAAATCCTTGAAATCGGACTTCCTTATCGGCCGTGACCTATGGCTGAGACTGTAACCTCTGAGATATGCATGCATACGCATCCGGCTGTCGGGCAACTCCCCTTCGTGATAGGCAATCAACCCCGCCGAATCCACCTTGACAGCATCGCCCAGACCTTCCTTCGCGAGCAATACACGCATCACTTCTTCCGCTGCCGGTGAACGGCATATATTTCCCAGACAGACAAAAAGTATCTTATATTCCTTAACGCCGCAATCTTTCTCCATCACATGTACCGTTCTATAAACTCACTGACTTTTCTTGTGTATTCGTCCTTATAATCCTTATATGAGAGGGCATGCCCGGTGCCGGGCGTTATCCAAAGTTCCTTAGGACGCGGCTTGGCATCGTATAGGTCATACACCATGTAAGTCGGCACGAAAGTATCTTTGTCTCCGTGTATGAACAGCATGGGATAGCTGCACTTCCTCACCTGTTCCAAAGCAGATGCTTCCCGGAAACTCCAACCATACTTTTTCTTGCACATCCAGTCGGCCACATGCAACAACGGGAAAGCAGGCATCCCGAATCTGGCTTTCAGCTCACTGCGGAACTCATCCCATACGCTCGTATATCCGCAGTCTTCTACGAAACAACGCACGTAATCCTTTTGCTGCTCTCCCGACACCATCATGGTCGTAGCCGCTCCCATTGATATGCCGTGCACTACCATACGGGTGGAATCGCCGAATATCCCATCGGCCACATCCATCCATTGCAACACATCGAGACGATCTTTCCATCCCATGCGGAAATAGTCTCCTTCGCTGAGACCAGAATAGTGCAAATCGGGCAAAAGAACATTGCAATCCAAATCATGGTTGTACATATATCCTATCATAAACATGCGTATGGCATTGTCGGTGTATCCGTGCACAATTACGGCCGTCCTTTTGCTGCCTGTCGCCGAACTTATGTAATAAGCATGCATCCGCATGTTCTCATTGTTCATTATGAAAGTATCTTTCAATGCTCCTTCCCTGTCGAGACTGTCCATCCATTGTTCCAGAAAAGGGTATTCGGCAAACATATATTCGTATGAGCCGTCCAGGTCTTTTCCTCTGTTTTCAGGCTTCAATGAATAGTCCAGCATATAATAACTCACCGAAAGCAAGGCGGCAGCCAACACCGCCACGACTATTGCCGCAATCTTCAATAATTTCTTCATATCGTCATCCTTTCATCCAAATGTTCCAGGCTGCATCCGCCTGACGGTAAAGCATATCCAAGCCTCCCTTGACCAAAGCTCCCCTCTCCGCTCCTTTCTTCAGGAATTGAGTCATGGCTGGATTGTATATCAAATCATATAATATAAATGAATCATCGATAAGCCGGTAAGGAATGTCCGGGCAGGCATCCGCATCAGGATACATTCCCACAGGAGTGGCATTGATTATGATATTGTGCTCTGCCATGACTTTCTCATCCATATCCTCATACGTCAGGCATTCATCACTGCTTTTCCTCCTCGATACCGAAACATGTCCTATGCCAAGCTTGTCCAACACATGGCACACAGCTTTGGCCGCTCCCCCGCTGCCAAGCACAAGCGCCTGCTTTACCGTCCGACCGGGCAGCAAAGGGGCAAACGAAGACTCAAAACCTATGACATCGGTATTGAATCCTGTCCATCTAGTCTTATCGCCCGTGCGGTCCACACTGACCACATTTACCGCTCCTACCCGACTCGCTTCATCATGCATTTCATCAAGGTATGCGATAATCTTCTCTTTGTAAGGGATAGTCACCGTAAAGCCCGAAACGCCGCAGGCATCCAACCTATCGCGTATGCCGTCAATGGTGGGGTATTCGAAATAGTCAAAAGACACATCGCAAACTCCCTCTTCTCTTATCTTGTCGGAGAAATAGTCTTTGGAAAAAGAGTGTCCCAACGGATACCCCAACAGCCCGTAATGTCTCATCTCATTCACTTATAAGCGTAATACATGGTGCATACCCCGAACGTGAGTTTCTTGAAAGCCGCATCCCGGTATCCTATGCGTCCCATCAGTGCCGTCACTTCCCTGCTTTGCGGGAACGCCGCTATCGACTTGGGCAGATATTCATACGCTTTTTTGTCATGCGACATGACAGAGCCCAAGAAAGGTATGACATGCTTTGCATAGAAATCATACAACTGCCTGACAAGGAACATTTCAGGACGGCTCAATTCCAGAATGACAACGCACCCGCAGGGTTTCAACACTCTGTACATTTCCGACAAGCCTTTTTCGAGGTCAGTAAAATTTCTTATGCCAAAAGCCACTGTTATGGCATCGAAAGAATCATCGGGCAATGACAGAGCCATGCAGTCCTGCTTCTCGAAAGATATGTGTTTCTCAAGTCCCAGACTTTTTACCTTTTCGCGTCCCACGTTCATCATGCCTTCGGATATGTCTACGCACAAGATGCTGCGGGGTTTCAGTTTCCTGTAAGCGTTTATGGCAAAATCTCCCGTTCCCGATGCCACATCAAGCATGGTGGAGACATTACGGCCGGAGAGTTTTCCTATGGCCCTGTTTCTCCACAGTCTGTCTATGCCCATTGTCATCAGATGATTCATGCTATCGTAGGCAGGAGCTATGTGGTCGAACATGTTTTCCACCTGTTCTTTCTTGTCGCCCTCGCCGTAAGGCTTCACGCCGTCCTGAAGATACTTCATATACACCTATGCTTTACAAGAAATGCGGCATCTCCCACTGTCATGGGCAAACGCCGCACTATCTGTTCCTATATTATCAGAGACTCTCCAGATAAGAACTTACGTTTTTCTCTATACGGGCATAGAGGTCATCATCGGCAGCTTTCACGAACTTCTCGCCCACGATGTGTTCATAGAGTTCTATGTATCTGGCCGAAACGCTGTCGGTGTATTCATCGGTCATTTCGGGCATCACGTCTCCCTGACGGCCCATGAAGTTGTGTTCGATGAGCCACTGCCTTACGAACTCTTTCGACAGCTGTTTCTGAGGTTCTCCTTTTTCAAACTTCTCTTCATATCCATCGGCATAGAAATAGCGCGAAGAGTCGGGCGTATGTATTTCATCTATCAGATAGACTTTGCCATCTCTTTTGCCGAATTCGTATTTGGTATCCACCAGTATCAGACCTTTGGAGCGTGCTATTTCCGAACCGCGTTCAAACAGTGCGTAGGTATATTTCTCCATCAGTTCGTAATCTTCTTTCGATACTATGCCTTTTGCTATGATTTCCTCTTTCGAGATGTTTTCGTCATGTCCGGCATCGGCTTTGGTGGTAGGGGTGATTATCGGTTTCGGGAATTTCTGGTTTTCCTTCATTCCATCGGGCAGAGGCACTCCGCACAGCATGCGGCATCCGTTTTTGTATTCCCTCCATGCGCTGCCGGTGAGGTATCCGCGTATTATCATTTCCACCTTGAAGCCTTCGCACTTCAGCCCCACTGTCACCATCGGATCAGGAGTGGCAAGTTTCCAGTTGGGCACTATGTCGGCCGTAGCGTCAAGAAATTTTGCTGCGATCTGGTTGAGCACCTGTCCCTTGAACGGTATCCCTTTCGGCAATATCACATCGAAAGCCGAAATCCTGTCGGTTGCAACCATGACCAGTCTGTCGTCATTTATGTCATATACATCGCGGACTTTGCCATGATACACGCTTTTCTGTCCCTTGAAATTAAAATCTGTTTTAACTAATACTCTGTTCATAATCACACTATTTATATTTAGATATTGTTGTCTTTGCTCCTGTTGTAGGCTTCCACTATGCGCTGCACCAGTTTGTGCCGCACTATGTCTTTCTTGTCAAACTCCACGAAGCCTATGCCTTTCACGTCTTTCAGTATGCCCAGCGCCTGTATGAGACCCGACTTCTGCGATGGCGGCAGATCCACCTGCGTTATGTCTCCGTTGATGATGAATTTGGCATTGCTGCCCATCCTTGTCATAAACATCTTTATCTGCTGCGGGGTGGTGTTCTGCGCCTCGTCCAGTATGACAACTGCATCGTTGAGCGTGCGCCCCCTCATGAATGCCAGCGGAGCTATCTGTATGACGTTCATCTCGGTCAGTTCTTTCAGTTTGTTGGCCGGAATCATGTCTTGCAGGGCATCGTAAAGCGGTTGCAGATAAGGGTCTATCTTGTCTTTCATGTCGCCGGGCAAAAATCCCAGTTTCTCCCCTGCCTCCACCGCCGGACGCGAGAGTATGATGCGTTTCGCCGTCTTGCTTTTCAAGGCTCTCACGGCCAAAGCTATCGACAGATATGTCTTGCCTGTGCCGGCAGGGCCTATGGAAAAGAGCATGTCGTTTTTCTCATACGCCGACACGAGTTTCTTCTGCGAATCGTTGCGGGGCACTATGGGCTTGCCGTTGATGTTGAACAGTATCACGCTGTCGCCGTATTCCGCTCCCGGCCTCCTGCCCTTTATGATGTCCACCACATTGTCTTCGGTCAGCTGGTTGTAGGTGGCGCAATATTTCTCTATGGCCACAATGTTCTCCTCGAAAGAGCACATCTCCTCTTCATCGCCGAGCACTTTCAGCACATTGCCGCGTGCCACGATTCTCAATTTTGGATAAAGAGCCTTTATTATCTGAATGTTGCTGTTGTTTACTCCGTAAAATATAACAGGATCCACATCCTCAAGTACTATGATTTTTTCTATCATCAGCCAATTTTATACAACAAATACATACTGTTTTCCGTATGCAAAGGTAATGAATCATTCCCAATTGAGCATACATTTTTTCAATGGCGTAAAACATTTCCCTGACAACGGCTGCACGGGCTACGGAAAGGCGCGCCCGGGATCGGCTCGATCATTGCCCGGGATCGAGCCGATCCCGGGCGAAGATGGCGTACATACCCGGCAAAGATGGCGCACATCCCGGGCGGGGGCTTCAGAAGCCTGCGGCAGAAACATTTTGGAGAATAAAAGCGGCATATCTTTGCTGCCAATTTTTATAATATATATCTTTGCGCAGATAAATATCTTGAATATGCAATCATGCGCATGTCTCCCCGAAACATCCGCATGATGTTTTCTTGCTTTTAGAATTAATATATAACAATTATGAGAAATTCTTTTTTTACACATCTTTTCAAATCGGGCGGAACCGCGTTATTCTGCATGGCCATCATGTCGCCATGCACAATCAGCGCGGCCGACAGCCATGCCGGACATGCCGACATCAGCCTCATGACTTCCCAGCAGGACAAGATAGTCGTGACGGGCATCGTGACCGACTCCAACGGCGAACCGCTCATAGGAGTAAACGTATTGGAGAAAGGCACGGCCAACGGAGTAATTACCGGACTCGACGGTGACTTCACCCTCAGCGTATCGGGCAGCGAATCGGTACTCGTATTCTCATACATAGGATACAAGGAAGTGACGGTAAGAGTAGGCAGCGAGACCAGCTTAAGCATATCAATGTCGGAAGACACACAGCAGATAGACGAAGTAGTGGTGACCGCACTCGGCATAAAACGTGAGAAAAAGATGCTGGGATATGCAGTGCAGGACATCAAGGGCGAGAAACTCAACGCCACAGGAGATCCATCGGTGACAAGCATGCTGAGCGGCAAGGTGGCAGGACTCCAGATGAACACGGCAGGAACAGGACTGGGCGGTTCCACCAAGATAACACTGCGAGGCAACTCATCACTTACAGACAACAACCAGCCGCTGTGGATAATAGACGGGGTACCGTTTAACGACAACAGCAGCTCCGATGCATCGCTCTTCGGCGGAGTGGACAGAGGAGGAGGTGCGGTAGACATAAACCCCGATGACATCGAATCCATATCAGTACTCAAAGGCCCTAACGCCGCAGCCCTCTACGGCTCAAGAGCCGGAAACGGAGTGATACTCATCACCACCAAGAAAGGAGTGAAAGACAAAGGTTTCGGAGTGACCTATTCGGGCAACTTCACATGGACAAGCGTGGCATCCACGCTCGACATGCAGGACAAATACGGACAAGGCACACAGGGCGTGTTCGATGAGACAAGCCAGGCCAGTTTCGGAGGTCTGCTCGACGGACATGATTATACCGGATGGCTGCAGGAACAGACGCTGCAATACAAAAAATATGGAAACAAACTCAAAGACTATTTCGATACAGGTTTTTCGCAGACCCACAACGTGGCCATAGGAAAATCGACCGAGAACTCCAACTACCGCGCATCATTCGGAAGCACCGAAAGCAGGGGCATGTTCAACGATGAACGTCTCAGCAAGATAAACATAGACCTGAGAGGCGGCATGAAGATGAACAAATATCTGAGCATGGACTCCAAAGTGTCGCTCAGCAGGACAAAAGCCACCGACAGGCCGGTCTACGGCAAAGGCGGAGAAGTGTACCAATTGCTCTACATCCCCAACAATGTGCCTCTGAACGACCTGAAGACGTTCAGAAGCGAAACCCAAAGACATATCTATTACGTCAATCCGGGACCACAGACTCTCAATCCCTACTACATCAACTACCAGTACTCCAACATGGACGAACGCTGGAGGGCATTCGGATATCACACAGTGAAGATAGACTTCACCCCATGGCTGTATGCCACCGGAAAATATGCGTTCGACTATTATCACACCAACATAGCAGACATAAACAGGACCAACGGCATAGAGGCTCAGGAAAACGAATCGTATACCACACAGGAACAGAACTTCTATGAGCACAACCTGGAATTCATGCTTGTGGGAAACAACAACATAGGCGACAAATTCCGGATTGGCTATACGCTCGGCGCAAACGTGATGTACCAAAAGACACACGGACTGACCGGACTGTCGAAAAACATGGCCAATAATGATAGATGGTATCACAACTCGGCTTTGGGGCAAAACTCTGCCGAACAGGACATGACCGAAAGGATGACACGCTCGGTATTCGGCTCGTTGCAACTGGCATACAACGAATATCTGGCACTTGACCTCACGGCCAGAAATGACTGGTCATCCACCCTGCCGGTGAAAAACTGTTCATACTTTTACCCGTCGGCCAACCTGAGCTTCATCTTCAGCGACATGATAGACAAGACTTGGGGCAACCTGCCGTCATGGCTCACATTCGGCAAAGTGCGCATATCAGCCGCACAGGTAGGAAAAGACACAGATCCATACAGGCTGTACAACTACCTGACATGGACACAGGGCACAAACGGCCCTGTCAGCACGGCACCGACCATAAAGGCCAACCCCGATCTGAAACCGGAGATTTCATCGGCATACGAAGCCGGACTCGACATGAAGTTCCTAAACAACCGTCTCGGATTCGACTTCACTTATTATTACAACATGACCAAAAACCAGATCATGGCAGTACCCATGTCGGGAGAATTCGCATACAAATACATCAACGCAGGCAAGATACTCAACCAGGGCGTGGAGTTCATGCTCTACACCACTCCGGTCAGGACTAAGGATTTTGAATTCAACCTGGATGTCAACCTCGCGCACAATGTCTCGACAGTGAAAGAACTGACAGCCGATGCCAAATATGTCAGCCTCAACTCAAAAGGCGAGAACATGCTTGTGGACGTGGGCGCGGCTGAAGGCGAGAAACTCGGAAACATATATGCCAACAAGTTCTACGTAAGGGATGACAACGGAAACATAGTAGTCAGAAACGGCATGCCGCTAATCACATCGCAGACCGACACCAACAGAAAGTGCATAGGCAGCATACAACCCGACCTGCTGATGTCCGTATCCCCGTCGTTCACATACAAGGGATTCTACCTGTCCGTACTGTTCGACATGAAGTTCGGTGGCGAGATAGTATCAGTGGCCGAGTCCATAGCCACACAATTCGGTATGGCAAAACGCACCGAATACCGTCCTGAGGAGGGCATACTCATACCGGGAGTAAACGAGGACGGCACCCCCAACACCACAAGGATAGATGCCGAGACTTATTACAAATCCATAGGAGGAGACAACGCTCCGGCCGAAGAATTCGTCTACGATGCATCATACATCAAACTGAAAGAACTTGCGTTCGGATACAACTTCCCCAGCAAGTGGATAAACAAACTCCACCTTTCATCGTTAAGGCTGTCGTTCGTGGGCAGGAATCTCGGCTATCTGTTGAAACACACTCCGGGTACAAGCCCCGAAGGCGGATATGACATATCCATGTTCTCGCAGGCCATAGACTTTACATCTGTGCCTTATTCGAGGACTTTGGGATTCTCCATAAACATAGGTCTGTAATATAACCACGCAAATTAAACAAAGGATAAATCATGAAAATAAAAAATATCATAACATACGCTTCCGCATCTGCTTTCGCACTGTGCATGGCTTCATGCACAAGAGGATTCATAGATATGAACGAAAATCCTTTTCAAGGACCCTATGTGCCAGGTACGGAAAAACCTGAAGAACCTGAAGAACCAGGAGACCAATCAGACAAATATGCCGATATAAATATGCCAAGCAGCATAGATCAGGAAACTCTCAATGAACTGGCCGGCAATGTCTCTACTCTGGGAGCCACATTCAAGAGTTTCACCTATCAGGGACTGGTCAACGACTATCAGCGTACCACAAACGTGACACATGACATATATGCCGGATATTTCGCAAACAATAATCCGCAGTTCATGACAAGCTCGCCCAACTATGTCTACACGCAAGACTGGTCGGCAAGACGCTGGGATCATTTTTACAAAGACAGGTCTTCCGAATACAAGACATTGGTCAACACTTTCTGGTTTGTAGACAGGGAAAGATATAAAAACGCATTCTACATCACGCGCATATACTATGCATTCCTCGCCTCGACCATGACCGATACATACGGCGACATGCCTCTCGCCATGTACGTGAGAGGTGAGACTGCACCGGAACAGTGTCCGTACAACACGC
Source organism: Candidatus Avibacteroides excrementipullorum (assembly GCA_018711405.1). Classification (GTDB taxonomy): domain Bacteria; phylum Bacteroidota; class Bacteroidia; order Bacteroidales; family Bacteroidaceae; genus Avibacteroides; species Avibacteroides excrementipullorum. The sequence goes on from DVIH01000064.1 coordinate 22,467, forward strand.
AAAAGGAAGTCTACGACATTATATTCCGCATGCTCGAACAGGCCGTGGACAGCATCGTGCCGGGAGCGTGCGACTTCACTTTTGCCGAGAATGAAGACAAATGCTACGGCGGAGACGAAATGAAATGGTTGCGCTTCGCCAACACACTGCGTCTGAGACTCGCATTGAGAATCTCCAATGTAGACCCGGAAAGGGCAAAACAGGAAGGCGAGGCCGCCCTCACCAACCAATACGGACTGATGCAGTCGCAGGATGACCGCATGCGCGTCATGCCCAACTTTGCTCCTGTGGAATTGGGAGGAGAAAATGCCGGCGGAGAAGAAAACGAAGTAGTGAACTGTAGCTACAACTATGCAGACGTTGTAATGTCGAAAGACATGGAGCTGGCATACAAAAACCTCAGCAGCCAGCTCGATCCGAGATGCGAAATATCATGGTATCGTCCTACACCAAAAGCTGCATTGGACAATGGACGCGAAAACCTGCGCAATGATTTCGCCGGATGCCGCATAGGTGACAACAATGTCACAAGAGAGTTCAACGAATACTCCCCGCTGAGATGCTACACGGCCGACAAGAAAGCCTTGCCCGATGACTACTGGTTCAGCTACTCGCGCGAATACCTGTGGCTGGGATATGCGGAATGCAAGTTCCTCCAGGCTGAAGCAGCCCTCAGAGACTGGAACGGAGCAGGAGGTTCGGCCGAAGAGCTGTTCAAAGAAGGCATCAGGGAGTCTTTCAACTGGTACCACCTCTCGGCATTGGCAGAGACATATATCGCGAGCCTCAACATATACAACGGCACAGAATCCAATCCTTTCACATCGGGCGACAAAGAAGCACAGCTGGAGCAGATTATAACCCAGAAATGGCTTGCCGTGTTCCCCAACGGAAACGAAGGCTGGGCAGAGTTCAGGAGGACAGACTATCCGCGTCTGCTCAACCATATAGGCAACCAGTCGCCGGACGTGCCGATGAACAAGTTCATAAAAAGGATAAGCTATCCTCTGGAAGAATTGCAGTACAATGCCGGAAACTGCCCTATGGACGTGACGCAAGGCACAAGACTGTGGTGGGACGTGCAAGACACCAACAATAGCAACGGAGAGAGAAACAATCCAAACAACTTCAGATAATCAACCTAAACAAATACAAGCAAATGAATTTAAAGAAGATTTTATGTCTGCTGGCCATTTCAGCGAGTCTGACGGCCGGCATCGCGCAGCAGCCATACGGCGGCAGCTGGCACTTGAACTATGTCAGGGACTGGACACCAGAATCAGACCCCGATGCCAAGTTCAACAAAAGTACGGTAGCTCTGCAACCGAGAATAGAAGACGATGTGGTAAAAGCCAACTCCAACCAGTTCGCAGACGGCAATGTTGCAGCCTGCCTCACCATGAACCCGAGTTGCAGCATGACCCCGTCGCAGGGAGCCAACAACTTCATAGGCTACAATCCCACCTACTGGCAATACATGGACATGCTCGTGTGGTGGGGCGGTTCATCGGGCGAAGGAGTAGTCATACCGCCCACAGCGCCTGTCACAGACATCTGCCACCTCAATGGAGTAAAAGTTCTGGGCATCGTGTTCTTCTCCCCCACTTCGTTCGGCGGACGTCCGGAATGGGTAGACCAGATGCTCACCGAAGAGGGCGGCAAATATCCATACGCGGAAAAACTCTATCAGATAGCCGACTACTACGGCTTCGACGGATGGTTCATCAATGCCGAGACAGTCACCTCCACCGGCAAATGGGACAAATTCATAGAATATTTCTACCAGGTAGCCGAAGCAGATGGCAACCACGACATGGAGATACAATGGTATGACGCGAAATACACATCGCCTATGGACCTCGTAAATGTCAACAGCAATGTGTCATACATGGTCAACTATGGCATGGCATCATCCAGCTCCATAGCATCCGAGTGGAGCAAGTACAGCAGTGCGGGATACTCCAAAGACGACTTCTTCAGCAAAGCCTACTTCGGAGTGGAGCAGGCGCAAGGCGGCATAGAGGGCAACGCCAGCTATTTCGAAAGCTGCTTCCCTGCCACAGGCCACGCTGCCTCCATACAGATATTCAATCCTGAGGAAGGCATCTGGAAAAAAGTAGTGGAGAACCTTCTCGACCAGCCTACCAACTGCGGCACTACGGCATACAATGCCATGAACACAGTATTCAAAAACGAAGCGCGCTTTTGGACAAATGTTGCCAACGACCCGTCGGACGTATCGGGACGCAACGGACGCACATGGCCCGGACTGGCCAACGCCATAGTGGAGCACAGCACCATACAGTCGCTGCCTTTCGTCACATCGTTCAGCGCAGGACTCGGCAAACACAGATTCGTCAACGGAGAGAACAGAGGCACGCAAGACTGGTATCACAGAGGCATGCAAGACATTCTCCCCACATGGCGCTGGTGGGTGGAAAGCTCATCGTCAGACCAACTTACATTCACTTTCAACTGGGATGACGCATACAACATCGGCACAAGCGTAACCGTTTCGGGCAACATGACAGCCAACGCCGACCATCTGACAAGACTCTACAAGACCAATCTGAAGATAAGCTCGGGCGACAAGTTCCAGCTCGTCTACAAGACCAATTCGCAGAACTCCATAGAAGTGAAACTCGGCATAAAGGAAAACGGCAACGCATTCCAGACTTTCCAAGCTACTGCTTCGGAACAGAGCAACGGATGGACTGTCTCCAACATCGACCTCTCATCGCTGGCAGGAAAGACCGTTTCGATAATCGCGCTCAACTTCAAGACATCCTCCACCGTGAGCAACTATGAGACCACGCTCGGACAGCTCGGCATAATACCTTCCGGATACAGCCAGAGCCTAAAGGTGTCGAATCTCATGACACAAAACGAACTGAAGGAAGACGTGAGCGACATTCGTCTGGTATGGGACGCCCCGCAAAGCGACAAGGTGCACCACTACAATGTATATATGGAGAGAAACGGACAGCGCACCCTCGTGGGACAGACCAGAGACGAAGGCTTCTACATAGACAAATTCAAGAGAAACGGCAGCAGCGAGACAAGCCTCAAACTCGAAGTGGCGGTAGTCACCAAAGACATGACCGAATGCAGCCCCGTGCAGATAGTCAAGACATTCCCAGCCATGACGGCACCGGTCATCACCATCAAGGCTTCGCAGACGCTCATCAAGGCAGGCGAACAGGTAACCTTCACGGCCACAGGCACCAACAACCCCACCGCCTATGACTGGACAGTGCCGCAGGGAGCAACGGAAGTTTCGAGAAGCGGCAACAGCATAACACTGAGATTTGACAACGAAGGCTTCTACTCCATAGGAGCGAAAGTGACCAACGCCATAGGCACTTCATCGAAAGACGAGCAGAACCTGATAGAAGTGAACAACACCAAGACCATAGAAAACGTGGCATTGCAGGGCGTCATCAACGATTGCAGCAACAGCGTATATCAGGAAGGACCGGAAAACATCATCGACGGCAAGAAAACGGGATGCACAGTCCACCAGAAATGGTGCACCGGCGGAAGCAAGGAACACTATGTCATAGTAGACCTGAAACAAAGCTACCAGATATACAAGTTCTACCTCGTGGAAGGCTCTGCCAACGAAGCAGGAATGCCCAATCTGGACTGCTACCGCGTGGAACTGAGCAACGACCTGAAAAACTGGACGACAGTGCTCGACGAACAGGGACGCTCGTATGAGAACAAACACACCGACTGGATAAAAGGCTCGGTAGGCAGATATGTGAAACTCGTGCCATACGACAACGAGAAACCTATCACCATCCGCGTATGGGAATTTGAAATATGGGGAGCGGAAAGCCCGTTGTCCATAGACAACATGGCCGACCAGCAGCTCAAGGTCAACGAATCGGCAACGTTTGAGATAGGATACGATCTGGGCGGAGACAAGGCAGACAACTTTGAAGCCACAGTGACCTCAGACAACGAAAACGTTGTGAAAGTCACCGAAACGACCGATGATGCCGCCAACTCGAAGATAAGATTCACCCTCCAGGCACAGTCGCAGATAGGCGAAGCCAACATAACGGTATCCATCGTTAACGGCGAATATGTCAACTCCACAGCATTCTCGGTAGAAGTGTCGAGCGATGAAGTGACCAACCTGCTGTTCAACCTCGTACCCACAGTGACATACGCAGCCGGCGGAGACTATCCGGCCGATGCCAATACCGATCCTAAGGCGGCCAGCGATGGCAACGAAAGCACTGTATTCGACAGCGCGTTCACATTCGACGGACAATCTGTCATAGAAATGATATACATATTGGGCGAACAGAAAGACGTGGTACGTGTCAGGGCACTCATGGGCGAACGCGATGATGCCAGAGGATATGCCCCAGCCATAGGCATGAAAATGCTGGCCAAAGCCGTAGATACGGAAATGGCAGAAGTGGCCAATGTGGACAACTCCGCACAGAACACGGAATTGGCATACACGTTCGACTCTCCGGTCAAGGCATACACGCTCAAATTCCAGTTCACCACAGAAGACTACATGGGAGTGGAATTCAAAGAACTGGAAGCATACGGAGCCAAGTCGGACATAACCGACATGACGGTACAGCCCGACATCAGAATCTATCCGGGCATGGCAGACAGGGGCGAACCGATATATGTCACTGCGGCAGACATCGAAAAAGTCAGCCTCGTATCCATGCAGGGCACAGTGATGAAAGAACTGAAATCCGCTGACGGCAGCACGGTTGAAATCGAGACAGGCAACCTGCCTGCCGGCACATACCTGCTCGTTATAGAAGGCGGCAGCTACAGGGAGACTGCAAAAGTCGTAATCAGATAACTCCCGCAACACAACATCTTTTCAAGACGTGGCGAATGCTTATCCGCATCCCGCCACGCCTTTTTTTAAATCCCCCTATATTCAGCCGAAATCTCCCGCCCGACAGGCCCGATGAGGATGTGCGCCATCTTCGCCCGGGATGTGCGCCATCTTCATCAGGTATCGGCTCGATCCTTGCCCGGGATGGCGCACATCCCGGCCCGATGCCTTTTTTCCGAAAAAAGACATACCGGCCGAAGCTCTGCAACGTGTCAGCAATCCGTCATGGCATGTTTTTTGTAACAGACATCTGTAAATTCAATATTTTAGACACAGGATGATAACAGAATTTTCAAAACAAATATCCGAAATAATATTCTACAGCAAAGAAGAAGCCGGAAGACTGCAAAACGACAGAGTCATCCCCCCGCATCTGCTGCTCGGAATCATAAGAAAAAAAGACTGCCTGGCAAACAAGCTGCTGTCTGAACAGGCCGACAACATATATGCCATAAAAGCAGAGATAGAAGACTTTCTGAAACAAGTCTCCGATCCCGGCATGAAATACAATCCCAACATAGCTTTTTCGGAAGAGGCAACGGAAATAATCAAAGCCTCGCTCAGCATAGCCGAAGAAATGGGAAGCAACACAGCCGACTCGGAACATCTGCTGCTCTCCATTCTGGCAAGGACCAACAATATCACGGCCGAGATATGCAACAGGCACAATGTGTCATACTCTTCCGTCATGGCAGTCCTCAAGAAAGTTGGCGACAAGACTCCTCAGACAGAGCAGGGCCAGCACTCGGTATCATCGGGCATAGACCGCGAAGACAACATGTTCGATGAAGACGAAAACTTCGCGGAAGAAGACAAGACGACAAGCACCGCCAGACCTGACAATGCCTCCACACCTACAGTAGACAAGTATTGCACCGACCTGACCAAAGCCGCCGCCGAAGGAAAACTCGACCCGCTGGTAGGCAGGGAAAAGGAGATACAAAGAGTGGCGCAGATATTGTGCCGCAGGAAAAAGAACAATCCCGTCCTCATAGGCGAACCCGGAGTAGGCAAATCGGCCATAGTGGAAGGACTTGCCCTGAGGATAGCCGAACACACCGTATCGCCGGTATTGCAAGGCAAAAGAATCATGTCGCTCGACCTCGCCGCACTGGTGGCAGGCACCAAATACAGAGGACAATTTGAAGAAAGAATCAAATCGCTGACCGATGAGCTGAAATCGCACAAAGACATAATACTGTTCATTGACGAGTTGCACACCATAGTAGGCTCAGGCTCGGCAGCAGGCTCGATGGATGCCGCCAACATACTGAAACCGGCTCTGGCAAGAGGCGAAATCCAATGCATAGGAGCCACCACCATAGAGGAATACAGGAAAGTGATAGAAAAAGACGGCGCACTGGAACGGCGATTCCAGAAGATACTCGTGGAAGAGACCACTATGGAGGAGACCGAACAGATTATAGTGAACATAAAAGACCGCTACGAAGAATTCCACAACGTGACCTACACGCCCGAAGCTCTTAAAGCATGTGTCACCCTGTCGGCCAAATACATATCGGGCAGGCAATTCCCCGACAAAGCCATCGACATACTCGATGAGGCAGGCTCAAGATGCCGCATATCGAACATGCATGTGCCAGACGAGGTAAAAGACAAGGAGAAACTCATCGATGAGCTTAACAAAGCCAAAAACGATGCCATCTCCAGACAAGATTACGAACATGCCATAAACTACCGCGACAAAGCCAAAGAAGTGCAACAGGAACTGGATGCCATAAAAAAAGCATGGAAACTGTCAATGTCGAAAAACAGGCAGACCGTATCGCTCGACACCATAGAGACGATTGTCTCCGAAATGTCGGGAGTGCCGGTGCAAAGACTGCAACAATCGGAAAAATCAAGATTGCTGCACATGGGCGATGCCTTGAAACAGAAAGTAATAGGCCAGGACAATGCAATAGGCACAGTGGCCAAATCTATCATAAGAAACCGCGTGGGCATAGGCAACTCCAAGAAGCCGATAGGAGTATTCATGTTTCTGGGTCCTACCGGCGTAGGCAAGACCTATCTTGTGAAAGAACTGGCCAAGTTCATGTTCGGCTCGGAAGACTCCCTCATAAGGATAGACATGAGCGAATATACCGAGAAATACAATGTGTCACGACTGGTGGGAGCGCCTCCGGGATATGTGGGATATGAGGAAGGCGGACAACTGACCGAGAAAGTCAGGAAAAAGCCCTACTCCATCATCCTGCTCGACGAGATAGAGAAAGCCCACGCTGACGTCTACAACGTGCTGTTGCAGATAATGGACGAAGGACGGCTCACCGACAGTTACGGAAGGACAGTAGACTTCAAGAACACCATAATAATAATGACTTCAAACTCCGGCTCAAGGCAGTTGAGGGAATTCCCGTCGCAGATAGGATTCGCAAGCAGCAACGCTTCAGGACAGTCTTACAAAGACGAAGTCATAAACAAAGCCCTGCACAAGACTTTCTCTCCGGAATTTCTGAACCGTCTGGACGAGATAGTCATATTCAACTCGCTCGACAAGGCTGCACTTGACAGGATAGTAGACCTCGAAATGCAGGAACTGAAAAGAAGAATGGCGGAAATGGGCTATGCCTTGCAGTATGGCAACGATGTCATAGAACAGATCATAGCCAAAGGATATGACGTGCAATACGGAGCAAGACCGATAAAGAGAGCCATCCAGAATATGATAGAAGACAAGATTTCTATGGCATTGCTCGAAGCGGAAGATGACAAAAAGACAATATCGCTCACAAGCAATGCGGAGAATAAAGAAATAATAATAAACATATCATAAGCCATACCGTCACGACAGGCATGTCATTTTGGCATGCCTGCCGCGATTGGTATCCATTTTGCTCACATACCGATAAAAACAACAAATAAAAAACACACATAGATATGCAGAAAGGTAACATCGGGGTAACAACGGAAAACATATTCCCCATCATAAAAAAGTTTTTGTACAGCGATCATGACATATTCCTGAGAGAACTGGTATCCAACGCAGTCGATGCCACCCAGAAACTGAAAACCCTCGCATCGGTGGGAGATTTCAAAGGAGAATTGGGCGACCTGACCATACACGTGTCCGCCGACAAGGACAAAGGCACCATCACCATATCCGACAGGGGACTTGGCATGACCGAAGACGAAATCAACAAATACATCAACCAGATAGCATTCTCGGGTGTCACCGACTTTATGGAAAAATACAAGAACAATGCAAATGCCATAATCGGACACTTCGGACTGGGATTCTATTCGGCATTCATGGTGGCCGACAAAGTGGAAATCATAACCAGATCTTACAAGGAAGACGCAGAACCTATAAAATGGACATGCAACGGAAATCCTGAATTCACCATCGACAAAGCGGAAAAGAATGACAGAGGTACCGACATCGTGCTCCATCTGGCCGATGACTGCAAGGAGTTTGCCGAGAAAAACAAGATAAGTTCGCTCCTGAAAAAGTATTGCGCATTCCTGCCCATCCCCATCGCATTCGGCAAGAAGACCGAATGGAAAGACGGGAAAGAGACGGAGACAGAAGAGGACAATCTCATAAACGATACTACACCGATATGGACCAAAAAGCCATCGGAACTGAAAGATGAAGACTACAAGAAGTTCTATAGCGAACTATATCCCATGTCAGAAGAACCGCTCTTCTGGATACACCTCAACGTAGACTTCCCGTTCCACCTCACCGGAGTACTGTACTTCCCGAAAATCAGAAGCAACATAGAGTTGACCCGCAACAAGATACAACTCTATTGCAACCAGGTATTCGTGACAGACAGCGTGGAAGGCATCGTGCCCGACTTCCTCACATTGCTGCACGGAGTCATAGACTCGCCGGACATCCCGCTGAATGTCTCAAGGTCATACCTGCAAAGCGACTCGAACGTAAAGAAAATATCCACATATATCACAAAGAAAGTCGCTGACCGCCTGCAAGCTATTTTCAACAATGAAAGAGCCGAATTCGAGAAGAAGTGGGACGACATCAAACTGTTTATCAACTACGGTCTGCTCACGCAAGAAGACTTCTATGACAAGGCCATAAAGTTCTATCTCATAAAAGACACCGAAGACAAATATTACACGCTGGACGAATACAAGACCTTGATCAAAGACAACCAGACCGACAAGCACGATGCATTGGTATACCTCTACACCAACGATAAAGAGGAGCAGTACGGATTCATCGAAGCGGCAAAGGCGAAAGGATACAGCGTACTTGTCATGAACGGACAGCTTGACATCCCGGTAGTGCAAATGCTGGAACAGAAACTCGAAAAATCGAGATTCGTGCGCGTGGACAGCGACACCATAGAAAACCTCATCCCGAAAGAAAAGGATGAAAAAGAAAAGTTGACACCGGAAGAAAAGGAAATCATGTCGACCATGTTCAATCTCGAAATGCCCAACATCGACAAATGCAAATTTGATGTATCGGTGCAAGACATGGGCGAAGAGCAACAACCGGTCATGATAACAAGAAACGAATATATGAGAAGGATGAAAGACGTGGCCAACATTCAGGCAGGCATGAGCTTCTACGGGGAAATGCCCGACATGTTCAACCTGATTGTAAACGCAAGCCATCCTCTTGTCAAGAAAATCATGGATGAAGAAAAAGACAGGTGCGCCGCAGAAGTCAACCCCATAATAGACGACCTGATGAAAGAAAGAGACAATGCGTCAGAACTCAGAAAGAAATATGAGGAAAACAAAGAGGCGATAAAGGAATCGGAAAAGAAAATATCGGAACTCGAAAGCAACAGGGACAAAGCATTGAAAGGATTTTCCGAACAATGCAGCCTGATAGGACAACTCATCGACCTGGCACTGCTGCAAAGCAATATGCTGAAAGGAGAAAAGCTTTCGAAGTTCATAAAAAGAACCATAGACATGATGAAATGACCTGAACGACGCAGACATTGAAACCATCGGGGACGTGAATTGCCGACATGGCGCTCACGTCCCCGATATTTTTTCCTCATTAATGAGGATTGTCGGAACGGGAGATATTGCCTTTCTTTGCAGAAAAAAATAAAAAGACAATATTTCTACGCAAGTAAACAGATGAAAAGACTTCTGATCCTGCCCTTGCTGGCAGCCATACCCGCCACAGCCATAATGGCGGACGAGACGGAGACCGACTCGATAAAAGTCTCACACATAATAGATGAAGTAGTGATTATGGCATCGAGCAAGGAACACAAGGAATACAAAGACCTGCCCATATCCTTCAACACCATAAATGCCGATGAATTTGCAGACAACAGGATAGAATCGCTGAAAAACATAAGCTGCATAAGCCCCAACCTCTACATACCCGAATACGGTTCGCGCCTCACATCAGCCATATACATCAGGGGCATAGGCACGAGAATCAACTCGCCTGCCGTAGGACTGTATGTAGACAACATCCCGTACATAGACAAATCGGCATTCGACTTCAACATGTACGACATAGAGAGCATAGACATACTGCGCGGGCCGCAAGGCACGCTCTACGGCAGAAACACTATGGGAGGACTCATAAAAATCAACACCGTATCGCCATTTTCCTATCAAGGCAGCAAGCTGAGACTGAGCATCGGCAGCAGAAACAAATATGGCATATCGCTGACACACGATGAAAAAATCAATGACAAGTTCGCTTATTCCGTCGGGGGATTTTTCAACTATTCGGGCGGGATGTTCAAAAACACATACCTGGACGAATATGCCGACAAGTCGCTCAACGCCGGAGGCAAAATCAGACTCATGTGGCGGCCTCTCAAAGACCTGCATATAGACTTCACAGCCGGCTACGACCACAACGACCAGGACGGTTACGCATACGCATCGTTCGACAAGGAAAGCCGCAAGACGGGAGACATCACAGCAAACGAATTGGGATTTTACAAACGGGAACTGGGTAATGCCGGGCTTAACATAAAATACATAGGACAAAGATTCATACTCAATTCGACGACAGGCTACCAATATCTTGACGACCACATGTTCATGGACCAGGACTTCACGCCAAGACACGTCTACACGCTCTCGCAGAAACAGAAGCAGCACACCATAACCGAAGACCTCACCATAAAGAGCAACACGTTCGGCAATTTCAGATGGACGGCAGGAGCATTCATCTTCAAACAATGGCTCGACACTGAAGCTCCAGTATGCTTCCGGCAGGACGGCATAGACATGATACAATACATGATGGACAAAGCCATGACCGCTGCTGGCGCACCAGTCAAGGTGAAACTGACAGACAACGAAATGCTGATAGACGGACACTACTCCACCCCGCTGCTGGGAGCGGCAGCCTACATGCAGGCATCATACGACAACCTTTTCACCGAAGGACTGTCGCTGACCGCAGGCATAAGAATAGACTATGAAAAGACCGACATTGCACACACCACAGGCACACTGATAAACGCCGACATGGAAATGATGGGCAGAGCACAGTCCATGAACATCCCCATAGAGATTGCGGGCAAAGACGACTACTCGTACTTCCAGCTGTTGCCCAAAGCAGCCGTCATGTATGAGAGAGACAACTGCAACCTGTTCGCTTCGGTGGCACGCGGATACCGCTCGGGCGGATACAACATACAGATGTTTTCAGACATCATAAGAGATCGCATGCAAAACATGATGCACCAACAGCAGGCCGAAAACATAGACGACCTCATTGCATACAAACCGGAATACAGCTGGAACTACGAGATAGGCACACGGCTCTCGCTGGCCGATGCGAAACTGAATCTGGAACTGTCGGCATTTTACATCGACATCAGAAACCAGCAGATATCAAAGTTTGCAGAAGGCAGCATGGGACGGAGAACGGAAAACAGCGGGAAGAGCAGAAGCACAGGCGTGGAACTCTCATTCACGGGACGGCCTGCAAACGGGCTGACGCTGACGGGTAACTACGGATTCACTCACGCCACATTCACCAGATACACTACGGAAGAGAACGGCACGACGCTGGACTATGCAGGCAATTTCGTGCCCATGATACCTATGCACACGCTGAGCATAGGCGGCGAATACTCCATCCCGTGCTACGGCAGGATATTGGACAACACGTCTGTATCGGCCTTCTACAACGCGGCGGGAAAGATAAGATATACCGAAGCCAACGATGTGACACAAGACTTTTACGGCACGCTCAACCTTACCTGCTCCCTGCACATGAGAAAACTGACGCTCGACTTCTGGGCCACCAACGTGCTCAATGCCAAATACTACACATTCTACTTCGAGACCATAGGAGACAGTCTGACCGACAAGGCCGGATTCGTGCAGCAAGGCAGACCAATCCAGTTCGGAGTGGACGTGAAATTTGAATTCTGACGGCCGGAATACAGTCGCAACCAACCCCCAAAAAGATATACGCCATCCCGGGCGAAGATGGCGCACATACCTGGCAAAGATGGCGCACATACCCGGCAATGATCGAGCCGATCTCTGCCGGCATTGTTTTTCAGCCTCCACAATTGCCTCAGCAGCCTTTGCGCAGAATGCCGCAGACAAAAACGACACGTGGCGTGAGACCTTGCCCGATCTCGCGCCACGCCCTATGTCACGCCGTCTCTATCAGTTCTGATGCTGAGGCCTCAGCAAGTCATTCACGGTCTTGACCGGATTGAAAGTGGAAAGAGGCACTTCCACAAACACAGTGTTCCAGTCGCTCATGGCGCCGTTCCACAGTCCCGGCAACTCCAGAGCTTTCAGCTTCCGGCCGTCTTTCGACTTGCTCGATATGAAACCGGTGTTCTTGTCCACATATTCGGGCAAATCAAACTTGTTGCCTTTATAGTCCCTTATGGCACAGACCAAGTCTACCGGATTGAAGTGTGTGCCTTCCTTGAACATGCGGCACTTCTCCGGGTCGTTCATGTCTATCTGCGAGCTTTCGAGAATCTGCAAAGACACCGTACCGTCAGGATTATAGGCAAAGAACGGGCCTCCTCCCGGCTCACCCACGTTTTTCACCATGCCGCACACACGCATAGGCCGGTTTAGTTTGCGCATGAGGTAGTCTCTCAGACCGGCATCGTCCAGGCCTTTCGCTTCGCTGCTCTTGCAGCACAAATCCTTTTCGAGGAAAGCGAGCATCTCTTCCAACCTGCTGCGGGCAGGACATCCGTCTTCCAGCTCTCTCACACAGTCATCGGCCTTGCGCTTGAAGTCTACCAGTATACCTGCAATAAGTTTCTTGTAAACCACAGTATCGCCTTTCAGACTGTCGGGCACCACGTTGTCTATGTTTTTTATAAACACTATGTCGGCATTCATATCGTTCAGGTTCTCTATCAAGGCCCCGTGTCCGCCCGGTCGGAACAGTATCTTGTCGCCATCCATGAAAGGACGGTTGTCCTCATCCACGGCTATAGTGTCGGTAGCGGGTTTCTGCTCGGAGAAAGAGATTGCATATTTCACCTTATATTCTTTTTCATAGGCCGGCAACACCTTTTCCGCCAGGCTCTTGAACAATGCCCTATGCTCTCCCGATACGGTGAAATGCACATTCACATTGCCGTTTTTGTCTGCCGCATACATGGCTCCTTCGGCCAGATGTTCTTCCAGAGGGGTGCGGAAAGACTTGCCATACTTGTGAAAGGCCAACAGACCTTTGGGCAACGCGCCGTAGTTCAGTCCGTTTTCGCCAAGCAGCATTTCCACTACCGCCTTGTAGTTGCCTTCATCCATGAGTTGCCTGATGCCCTTGCCATGCTTCTCCGCACACGCTCCATCGAGCAAAGCATAGAAAGCGAAATCGCCTATGCTGCCGAAAAACTCCTTCTCGAAGTCGGTCACAGGAACAGAATAATCTGCTTTCAAAAACTCATACAGGTTCTTGAACATCCTGCTCGCAGCTCCCGAAGCCGGGACAAACTTGACAATGGTGCTCTTGCCTTCATCGAGACAAGCATCCCATATCTTTATGTAATTCTTCACTTCGCTGTCTGCCGGACGCATGATGCCGTTGCCGACAGACGCCGCACACTCCAATTTCAAAAAAGGAAATCCTTGTTCAAAACAATTAAGTTCTTCTTCGATTTTCTCTACTGATTTGCCTGCCGCTTCTATCAGTTTTCTGTTCTTCTCATCTATTTTCATGGCTATGAAATATTATATAAATAAAAACATCAAAATCATGTTCAAAAGTATAAAAAATAATAGCAACATTCGCTTAATTATGGTCAAAAAATATACCTTTACCAAACATAAACAAAGCTATGGAAGAAAAAACATATTTTTCAGAACAGGAAACGGCACTCCTGCACGATTTGTGGAGCAGGCTGCAAGACAAGGCGTCGCCCATAATCAGCCCGGACGACATGAACCGCATAAGCGAAGACTTTGCCGCAGCAGACAGCCAGGGACTTATCAGACGCAACATTTTCGGAATGCACCCGCTGGTGCGCTCGTTGCAGGTAGCCTGCATCGTATCGGAAGAAATGGAACTGAGAAGGACTTCGGTCATGGCTGTCTTGCTGAACGAACTTGTCAAAACAGGATTCCATTCGCTGGAAAACGTGACGCAGACATTCGGAGAAGATGTGGCAAGAATCATAAAAGGCCTGGTGAAAATAAACGACATATACTCCAAAAGCCCTATCGTGGAAAGCGAGAACTTTAAGAACCTACTGCTGTCGTTTGCGGAAGACATGAGGGTGATACTCATCATCATAGCCGACCGCGTGAACATAATGAGACAGATCAGAGACACGGAAATGACTGAGGAGAGAGAAAAAGTGTCGCACGAAGCAGCCTACCTTTATGCTCCCCTCGCCCACAAATTGGGTCTGTATAAAATCAAATCGGAACTGGAAGACCTGTCGGTGAAATACCTTTACCATGATGTCTACTACCAGATAAAAGACAAGCTGAACGAGACCAAAGCGGAAAGAGACAGATACATCGCCAACTTCATAGCCCCGATAGAAGAGAAACTAAAAGAAGAGGGACTGCATTTCCACATCAAAGGCAGGACAAAATCCATCCATTCCATCTGGAAAAAGATGCAGAAACAGAACATCCCTTTTGAAAACATCTACGACCTCTTCGCCATAAGGATAATATTGGACTGCGAATACAAAGACGAGAAAAAAACATGCTGGCAGGCCTACTCCATAGTGACAGACATGTATCAGCCCAACCCGAAAAGGCTGAGAGACTGGCTGTCTGTGCCCAAAAGCAACGGATATGAATCTCTGCACATCACAGTCATGGGTCCTGAAGCCAAATGGGTGGAGATACAGATCAGGACAGAAAGGATGGACTGCATAGCCGAAAAAGGAGTCGCGGCGCACTGGAGATATAAAGGCATA
This sequence comes from Candidatus Avibacteroides excrementipullorum, assembly GCA_018711405.1. Lineage (GTDB taxonomy): Bacteria > Bacteroidota > Bacteroidia > Bacteroidales > Bacteroidaceae > Avibacteroides > Avibacteroides excrementipullorum. Next base: position 37,698 of record DVIH01000064.1, read on the forward strand.
AAGGACGAAGGAGAACTGGACAAATGGCTGAAATCGGTGCGGGAAACGCTCGAAGCCAATGACGAAAACGAGATGAAAGTCATGGACCAGTTCAAAATGGACCTTTATGAAGACGAGGTCTTCATATTCACACCCAAAGGAGACCTGGTGAAACTCCCGAAAGGAGCCACAGTACTCGACTTCGCTTTCAACATACACACCGGCATAGGATGCCAATGCACCGGAGCTAAAGTAAATGACCGCGTGGTACCCATACGGCAGATACTCACAAGCGGCGACCAGGTGTCGGTCATAACCTCCCCTTCGCAAAAGCCAAAAAGGGACTGGCTGAAAATAGTCGTCACCTCAAAGGCAAGGACAAAGATAAGGCAGGTGCTGAAAGAAGAGGAAAACAGACAGGCGCAACTGGGACGTGAAGAGTTGCTGAGGAAATTCAAGAACAAAAAGATTGAGCTCTCCGAAAGCACACTCGCACGGCTGATCGTCTCAATGGGATTCAAAAACGAGAAAGACTTCTACCAAAGCATTGCCGATGAACAGATACAGTCGAACGACATCATAGACAAATATCTGCTGCAACTGAAAAAAGAGACCGAAACAGGAGAAGACAGCAATGCCAAAAAAGCCGAAGACTATGTGATGACAGTACCTCCCGCATCCAAAGACAAAAGGATAAAAGAAGACGTACTGGTCATAGACAAAAACCTGAAAGGCATAGAATACAAGCTCGCCAAATGCTGCAACCCCATCTACGGAGACGAAATATTCGCTTTTGTCAACGCAAGCGGAGGCATAAAGATACACCGCACCGATTGCCCCAACGCACCGGAACTGTCGGAAAAGTTCGGATACAGGATATTGAAAGCACGCTGGGACGGCAAATCGGAAGAATCCAGGTATGACACCACATTGCGCATCACCGGGCATGACGACATAGGCATCATAAACAACATGACGAGCATCATAAACAAGGAAGAAGGCGTGCTGCTGCGCTCCATATCCATATCGTCCAAAGACGACATGTTTTCCGGCAACATGGTGGTCAACCTCAACGACAAAGCCAAACTCGAACAGCTCATCAAAAAGCTACAGGGAGTAAAAGGAGTAATGCAAGTCAACAGAATATAGAGAAATGGGCAAGAAAAGATTTTCACTGAAGGCAAGGATAAAGAGCTTCGGCTATGCCATCAACGGCATCAGGCATCTCATATCCACAGAGCACAACGCATGGATACACTGCTTTGCAGCCATAGCAGTGACCATTGCAGGCTTCGCCCTGCACATATCGGCGGGCGAATGGGTGGCAGTGGTGCTGTGTTTCGGCAGCGTCTTTGCAGCCGAAGCATTCAACACAGCCATAGAAATGATAACCGACTACATCTCTCCGGGATTCGACAAAAGAGCCGGACTGATAAAAGACCTGGCGGCAGGAGGAGTACTGTTCACAGCTCTGGCGGCAGCCATTGCAGGATGCATCATCTTTATCCCCAAAATAGCAGCCTTGTGCTGACCGATGAATTTATGATTAAAAATGATTAACAGCACAAACCACTTATCATATTTAATGCTACTTTTGCATACTTAACAGAACAAAAAACATTTGAAAATGAAAAAAATACTATTCCTTTTTGCCATGATTTTCACCTGCATGGTCTCTTATGCGCAGGCAGACAAAGAAAGCAACGAAAAAGGGCCGAAAATCAAATTTGAAGAAAAGACACACGACTTCGGCAAATTCTCAGAATCCAATCCGAAAGTGTCATGCGTATTCAACTTCACCAATGTAGGCGACAAGCCTCTGGTCATACACCAGGCCATAGCCGCATGCGGATGCACTGCACCGTCATACACCAAAGAACCCGTCATGCCGGGAGAAAAAGGTTCCATAAAAGTAGTCTACAACGGCAGGGGGAGATATCCGGGATTTTTCAAAAAGACTATCAGAATCAGGACCAACGGCACGCCCGAAGTAACCACCCTCTACATACAGGGAGAGATGACACCTAAAGAAGAAACTGCCGAATAGAACCTCTCTCTCCGCAACAAACGCTGAAAATCAGCAGATTGCAAAACAAACACCCAGTTTTGCACCCAAGAATGTAAAGTCGGGTGTTTTTGTTTTATTTAAGATAATACAAC
>DVIH01000065.1 GCA_018711405.1 Candidatus Avibacteroides excrementipullorum
TTGAATATTTTTTTGCTAAAGTAATTATAAAACCCGTAAAGTTGTTAACTTTGATAAGTTTTTGCCGATATGAAGAAAAGAATAAGGAAAATAGTGATGCCCGATACGGTTTCGGCCAGACGCAGCAAGCGGCTGGTCGTGATGATCAATGACAGGGAGGCGCGTATAATAAATGATTATCTGGAGAAAAACCGCATATTGAACAAATCCAAGTGGGCGAGGGAGACCATATTGCATTTTATCTATAGGAATATGGTGGAGGATTATCCTACATTGTTTGATGAGCATGACATGAGGAGGTAGTCTGTGTTCGACGATGAATATTATATGCGCAAGGCGCTTGCGGAAGCGGAAGAAGCTTTGAGGGAAGGGGAGATTCCTGTAGGGGCTGTGGTGGTGAGTCGTGGGATGATTATCGCCAAAGCCCATAACATGACCGAAAGGCTTGTGGACGTTACCGCTCATGCCGAGATGCTTGCATTGACTGCGGCTGAAAGATGGCTCGGAGGCAAGTATCTTTCAGGTTGTACTTTGTATGTCACGGTGGAACCGTGCGTGATGTGTGCCGGAGCTTTGTCTTGGTCGCAGATTGAGCGGGTGGTATATGGGGCTTCCGATGAGAAGCGCGGATATACGGTTTATGCTCCCGATGCATTGCATGCGAAGACGCAGGTGACAGCAGGAGTGCTGGCTGATGAATGCTCCGGCCTGATGAAAGACTTTTTCAAGGGCAAACGTTCTAAATGACGCTAAAGCAAGTCGGCTATTCTGTCCAGATGCACCGAGTTGGAGCCTTTTATCAATATGAGCCTGTCTGTGGGGCAGTTGCCACGCAAGGCTTCGGCGAGTGTCTCGGCATCTTTGAATGTTTTGTATTCATGTTCGGTTGCTGCGAAGTTGTCACCCACCAGGATTACTTCATCGAAATGCTGTAGTTTTATGAAATCGACTATTTTCTGATGTTCCTGTCTGCTTGCATCTCCCAGTTCTTTCATGTCACCTATTATCAGCATTTTGTTTTCTCCTTTTATGGATGCGAAGTTTTTCAGTGCGGCCAGCATACTGGTCGGGTTGGCGTTGTATGCGTCTATTATAAGGGTGTTATGTCTTGCTGTCTTTTTCAGTTGCGATCTGCTGTTGGTCGGGGTATAGTTTTCTAATGCTTCCTTTATTTGCTCGTCTTTTATGTTGAAGAAATGTCCGGTCGCTATTGCGGCCAGCGCATTTTCCAGATTGTATGCTCCGATCAGTCGCGTGTGTGCCGTTGTCTGTCGGTTGTCGCTTCCGTATTTCCAGGAGAGTGACATAAACGGATCTGCTTCTGTCAATTGTCCGCAGACGAAGAGGCCGTCTTGTGTGCCATATCCTATTTGTGTCAGTCCTTGTGCAATGCCGCATAGATACGGGTTGTCTTTGTTGATGAATATTTTGCCGTATTTCTTGCGAAGGTAGTCGTATAGTTCTCCTTTTGTCTTGATAACCCCTTCAAAAGAGCCGAAGCCTTGCAGGTGTGCTTTGCCTACATTGGTGATCAGTCCGAAGTCGGGGTCGGCTATCTCTGCCAGAAGAGCTATTTCTCCCGGATGGCTTGCACCCATTTCTATCACCGCCATGTCGTGTTCTTTTGTCAGTTGCAACAGTGTGAGCGGCACGCCTATGTGATTGTTCAGATTTCCTTTGGTGTATAGCACCTTGTATGACTGCGACAATACGGTTGCCATGAGTTCTTTCGTGGTGGTCTTCCCGTTTGTGCCGGTAATCCCTATTACGGGGATGCCTGTCTGTTTGCGGTGGAAAGACGCGAGTTGCTGCAATGCCCGCAGCACGTTGTCTACTATTATAAATCTCTCGTCATTTTCTTTTGCATATTCGTTTTCGTCTATTACGGCGTAAGCGCATCCTTTTTCTAAGGCTTGTCCGGCAAAGGCATTGCCGTTGAACTTGTCGCCTTTCAATGCGAAAAAGATGGAATCTTTCGTGCAGTTTCTCGTATCGGTTGAGATGTGCGGGTGTTTCAGGTATATATTGTATAATTCTTCCGTGTTCATATTGTTCCAATAATTTATTTTACAAATATAATTGTTGTTGCTATTATTTGTATTTTTGCGGGCGAAGATTTTTTGCGATAGGATATATTGTAATATGAATGGTAGGAATTTAAGCATTAATGTCGGTGGCAGATTGATGGATTTCGCCAGACCGCGTGTGATGGGGATTCTCAATGTGACTTCTGATTCGTTTTTCAGCGACAGTCGTAAACTTACGGAAAAGGACATATTGGAGAGGGCGCGTGAAATAGTGGAACAGGGCGGAGACATAATCGATGTGGGGGCTTGCTCCACACGGCCGGGCGCAATGCCTGTCTCGGCGGAGGAAGAGTCGGAGCGTTTGTCTTTTGCGCTTAATATAATAAGGAGAGAACTGGGCGATGAAGTGCCGGTCTCTGTCGATACGTTCAGGGCTGACGTGGCGCGCATGTGCGTGTCGGAGTTCGGTGCGGATATAATCAATGACATATCGGCCGGCGATGCTGATGCGGACATGTTTCGGGCGGTGGCCGAATTGCGTGTGCCCTATGTCTTGATGCATATGCAGGGTACTCCGGCCGATATGCAGGTGAATCCTCATTATGATGATTTGTTCCGGGAGGTGTTTTCTTTCTTTGAAAGCAAGGTGGAGCAGCTCCGTGAGCTTGGCGTGAATGACATAATACTTGATCCCGGTTTCGGTTTCGGTAAAACTATCGATCATAATTACCGACTGCTGGCGCATCTTGAGGAATTTGATGCCTTTGGGCTTCCGTTGCTGGTGGGCGTGTCGCGCAAATCCATGATATACCGTCTTCTGGGCGTGTCGCCGCAGGATGTTTTGAACGGGACTACGGTGTTGGATACGGTGGCTGTGGAAAAAGGGGCAGACATACTCAGGGTGCACGACGTGAGGCAGGCTGTGGAAGTGGTGACTATTATAACAAAATTAAACGAGAATAGAGATGTTTATTGATTTCGGACTGAAAGACTTTTTGGATATTGTCCTTGTCGGTTTGTTGCTTTACTATATATACAAACTGATGAAATCCTCCGGTTCTATTAATATATTTACCGGCATATTGATTTTTGTCCTTTTGTGGGTTATCGTCTCACAGGTATTGGAGATGCGTCTGCTCGGCTCCATAATGGACAAGTTGATCAATGTGGGTGTCATTGGCATTATAATACTGTTTCAGGACGAGATACGGCATTTCCTTTTCACTTTGGGCTCCCGCAAGGGCGCGCGAGGCATAGTGCGTTGGCTGACGGGGAACAAGAAAGATTCCGGGTCGCATGAGGAGCTTATGCCGGTCATCATGGCTTGCATGAACATGAGCAAGAAGAAAGTAGGCGCCTTGATCGTGATGGAGAGGCATATTCCGCTCGATGACATAACGAAGACAGGCGAGACTATAGATGCCAATATAAACCAGTTGCTGATAGAAAATATATTTTTCAAAAACAGCCCTCTGCATGACGGCGCCATGGTCGTAAGCCGTAACAGGATTAAGGCTGCCGGCTGCATATTGCCTGTCGCTCACGATACGGATATACCGAAAGAACTCGGCTTGCGACATAGGGCAGCTTTGGGGATGTCGCAAAGCAGCGATGCCAAAATAATAATAGTATCAGAAGAGACGGGGAGCATATCTTTGGCTTATCAGGGAGAGTTTAAGTTGAAACTTACCGCAGAGGAAATGGAGAGGCTGCTGTCTGAAGAGTGATTGCCTCCGCCCCTTTTCATACCTCGCCGGGGATGTGCGCCATCCCGGGCAAAGATGGCGCACATGCCGTGCAAAGATCGGCTCGGTGTCGGTTAAGGATGGCGCACATCCCGGGCGTGGTGAAAGTCTGCATTCTTAAAGATTTGTTTTTCAGTCTGTTCGTGAAGTCCTGGAAAAAAACTTTAAAAAAACTTTGATAAAAGTTTGCGTATTCGGTAAAGTCGGTGTACTTTTGCATCCG
>DVIH01000006.1 GCA_018711405.1 Candidatus Avibacteroides excrementipullorum
GCATGAGCCCCAACGTGAGAAAGAAGCGCACATACGATGACCTGGACTACGACATGCTGTCGAAGACGCTTGACATCTCGGCCGTCTCGTTCCACAAAATGATGCAGACCGCCAAGAAGATGGACGCAATAGCCGAATACGGCTCCATAGTGGCGCTGTCATACGTGGCCGCACAAAGGACTTTCTTCGGCTACAACGACATGGCCGATGCCAAAAGCCTGCTCGAGTCCATAGCAAGGAGCTTCGGCTACATCTACGGCCGCGAGAAGAATGTCAGGGTCAACACCATATCGCAGTCGCCCACCATGACCACAGCCGGAAGCGGGGTGAAAGGCATGAACAACCTGATGGACTTCGCCAACAAGATGAGTCCGCTGGGCAACGCCACTGCCGACGAATGCGCCGACTACTGCGTGATGATGTTCTCAGACTTCACCCGCAAGGTGACCATGCAAAACCTCTATCACGACGGCGGCTTCTCGAGCATGGGCATGAGCCTCCGCGCCATGAACCAATACAGCAAGAGCCTGGACGAATACAAGGACAAGGACGGACACATCATATACGGATAAATACAGAGGAAGCCTTATTATATAAGGTGTACATGCAAAAAAAGAATCGTCTTGCGGGCAGAGGTAAGGCTGCCGGGCAAGACGATTCTTTTTCAAGTCCGCCAAGACATCAATAATAGGCCGTAGTGAAAATCAGCTTAGACGAACTTTCATAATTTCCATACCTGTCATACGCGCAAAAACAGCACACATATTCCGTTCCTGGTTCCAGACCGTCTATAAGCACCGTAGCAGTGCCGCCCGCCAAATCCACATTGTCACTGTCATAGAATATCACGCCCTCCATAATGGCATCATAATCGCAAACCGGAGCATTAAACGAGACATTTTCATAGCAGAAGAAGCCGTAGCTCTCATACTCTTCCGCAACATCCGCACTTATAGTGCCTTTCAGCCTTACCGTGTTAGTACCCACATCGACAGTCTCCACGCCAAGCCTCCGCACGCTGTCTTCTCCGCCTCCCGATGCCGATTCCAGACCTTCCAGAAATTCATCCCAAGGTTCATACAGCTCCACTTTCGAGCAAGAGAATGCCGAAAGCAGGATAATAAAAACAGTCAGTTTTGACAATATTTTCTTCATCTTCTTTATTTTTTTGGTTCATTATCTCAAATCCAAATCTCTCCAACTGCCGCTGAGCGCAGGCGAGGAACTCGTCACCGGTGTCTGTGTCATATTCAACGAAACCACCGAACGCTTCAGCACATTATCTTCTATATAGTCGGCCAGCTCGCCGAGCGTGACCTCACCCTTTGTCTCTTGCAGTTTCTTGCACAGGAAGTAGGTGAACAATCCGTGTCCTTTCTCCGGATATGCATGGGCGGTCTCATCTTCTTTTGATGCAGAGAACACCACCATGTTGCCTTTGGGCATCTCTTCTTTGGCGCGTCTCATGCCTCGCGCCGCCACAAGCATGTCGTCATTTCTTTGCTTCCCGCTGAAGCAGGCATCGAGAAACACGCACACATTGTGCGCATCGAGTCCGCCCAGCTCCGCATAAAGAGCACGCAGGCTGTATCCGGTAGACGGGTCTTTGGCCGTACCGTCCACAGGCAGCAGATTGGTGTTGCCGTCTTCATCCGGCACACCGTGACCGGAATAATAAAACAGTATCCGGGCATCGCCGCCGTATGCCTCAGCCACATTTGCTATCCAATTGACCAACGCCCTCATATTGTTGAGAGTGGCATTCTCCTGCATGCGTATGTTTTCATCGGGCAGACCCAGCACCTGCCGGCAATATGTGCGGAAAGTGCGTCCGTCACGCAAGGCGAAATCCACCTCCGGGTCATGCTGGTAATTCTCATTCGCTATGATTATGGCAAACGTATTCTCGGCACGCAAGGTCGTAGTAGGAATGTTCTGGTCTATGTCCGAAGTGATTATGACCGGCTTGTCTTCTTTTTTCTTTTCCGTTTGGGCGAGATTGACGTATGTATTCAGCACCAGGTCCTTGCGGCCGTCACTGTAGACCCTGTCGCCCAGAGCAATGTCTTGCGGAAGTTCCAGCCGCTTCAACTTATCGCAACGCGCAAAAGCCCTGTCGCCTATGCTCAACACGCTGCCAGGCACTGTCACCTCGCGCAAGGAAGAATGGAAAAACGCATAATCGCCTATGGAGAGTACCGTCTCGGGAATATCCACATAATCAATGTTTCTGAATAGATATTTTGCTCTTGGAAGCAATAAGTCCATCACCACAAAGTTCAAGCTGCCCCGACTATGTATGCGAGAACCTGCAATCAAGCCCAAGTCCGCCACGCCAATAAAAACCTTTTTCACTTATTGATTTAACGTTTTCTATACACTTAACACCATCGTAATAATTAGGTCTATCATCAATAATGTCCCAAATATAGCCATCACAAAACTGAGAAAATTCAAAGCCACCATTTCTTTTTAAAAAGCCAAAACCAAATCCGGCGACAAAATACGGTCTGCAACGTCTGACCTTAGATATAAAAAGATGATTATTCAACCCTGTCTGTATCTCTTGATGACCACTAATAAAACCATAAGAAAAGAAAGGTTCCAACCTATAATAATTACTTGCATTATACTGATACTTAAGATCTACAATCGGAAAGATATCATAGGTTCCCATTGAACCAGACATTTCAAACTCACAGCCCACGTTTCCGCCCACACCCTGCATACCTTTCTGCGCTGAAGCTACACCGCAAGTCATGGCAAGCACGAGGGTTAATAATAAAATCTTCAACTGTCTCATAAATCTCTTATATAAATGTATTTCACTTCCACTTGCAGTTTTCTGTCATGATTGCGCATATCGGCCAACCAACGTGCAAACTCCTCATCGGAAAATACAGGCAACCCGCCATCGTCCACACGCTTGGACAACGGGCGTATTATGGGGTTGGGCGAAAACATGAAATACACCGCATTCACCTCATCCGTACCGTTATATCCTATCTGCAACCGTTTGCCCCGCTCTGTAAAGAACAGCCGGCGCTGCCCAGCCTCTATGCGCTGCACTCCTTCGGCAGCCTCCACATCGGGCAACAGGCACCGCACGGAATCATCCTTGCAGAAAATGGCAGCATAGCCCGACACCGGAGAAACGACCGACATATACAGATAGTCTCCATCGCGAAACTCCTCCGACTCGTAATTTTCTTTCGTGCCGTTGCGGAGAATCCGAGTCACAAACTGCGGCTTCATGTAGTCTATCTCCCTTGCTTCGCCTTTAATTTTCACATTGATAATCAGTTGCCCGTCACGATAATCCATATCAAACTCCGGCTGTCCGATGGTCCTTATCCACTCCCCGCGAACATCAGAACTGCCCAACGAACTGTACCCGACAAAAGATTTTCCGTCTGCGTTGGTTACGCTCGTGGTACTCATCTGCTGCACAAGGGTACCGAACTCCGCAGCAATGGCTTCGAGCATGGCCCGCTGCACCGCTTTCTGCTTGGCCTGTTCCAAAGTGAGGTTATCAGGGGCATAATAAGTGTATTCGGCCGACACCGTAGCCGTGCGCTGGGCATGACAAAGCACAGCAACCGATAGGAACGCGACAAAAACTGCGAATCTCATTATTGCTGTCCGAATTTCTGATTAAAGAATGCGTCAAGCTCGCCATGCAGTTCCTCACCTTTCTCCTGCATTTCCTGACGGACTGCATCTTTCACCGTCTCCATAGCAGCCTCCATGCTGTAAGCTATCCTGACCAGCACCTCCTTATTCCTATTTGGCAATGTGCGATATGCTTCCACTACAGTCATGGTACGTTTCAGATTTTGAGCTATCCTGCTCTGCGAGCCCGACACAGTTCTGGTTATGCTCTCGGCCTGCTCCGCAGACAATTGGTCGTTAGACACATCATTGACCGCCATAGAAGCCACCTCAGCCTGAATGCTTCCTGCCAGATTTTGCCTGGCAAGTTCCAACGCCTGCATCTTGGCTGCATCATAAGTAGCACCCACGCTCATGGCCTCTCCCATGACGTATTTCGGCATCAAGGTGACTTCGTCAAACTCATACTGCATCATGTAAGATCTGTCAAGCTGCCTGTCGAGCGGAAGCGCTCCGGGAGTAACTTTCCAACCTTCTTTTTTAAGACTTTTAGCTTCAGAACGCGCAGCTTTCGTAGCCTTGCGATTGATTTCGGAAGATGTCATCTTCACCAGTTCCTTTCGGCTCTCTTGGGCAAGAGCGGACTGCATGCAATGTCCGGCAACAAAAAATGCCGAAAGAAACAATAGAACAAGTTTTTTCATAATCATTAAATTTAAGCCTACAGACATCCCCAGAATAGGCAAAAAACAAAAAAGGCGTAGGTGTCTGTACCCTTGCTTATCCCGATTCCAGGCTCTCGCATTGCCCACCTACAAGGATAAGCAATGCAGCTAGCCCACGCCGAGAAGTATATATACAGAACACACGCCTGCACGACGAAAAGTCAATGAGGACGCAGTGTCAAGATATAACACCTCAATGTGGACGCTCCCATTGCTTTATCTTCCCGTAGGTTCAAAATTTGCGAGATTCGGAACCGGAAGACAAACGTCAGGTAACGTCTTTCCAAAAAAATATAACCCTCTACCCCACTCTTGGGCTAGCAGGTCAATTGCAAAGGTATGAAATAATCTTAAATTGCAAATCTTTTTGCCTTTTAATTTACAGCAATCCCTTAACATACATGCCGTAAAGTTAAAATAATAAGAATAAAAAGCTTACCTTTGCAATGCGGGTTGCAGCAGAACTGCAATAAAGACATATATAGAACATGCTCATAAGGATTTACAACGACAAGCCGAACATCAAAGACATAGCCCGCGTGGCAGGCATACTGAAAGACGGCGGACTTATGGTCTACCCCACCGACTCGGTATATGCCATAGGATGTGATGCGCTCAACGTGAGAGCGGTGGAAAGAATCTGCAAGATGAAAAACATAAACCCTCAGAAAAGCGACCTGTCGATAATATGCCGCGACCTCGCGGAAGTGAGCAAATATGCGAAGATGAGCAACAGCGTATTCAAACTGATGAAAAAGAATTTGCCGGGCCCGTACACTTTCATATTGCCCACTGGGAGCAACCTGCCGAAAATATACAAAAACAGAAAGGAAGTGGGCATAAGGATTCCCGACAACAACATAGCCCTCGCACTGGCCGAAGAACTGGGCAACCCCATACTCACCATGTCGCTGCACGATGAAAACGACCCTACGGAATATTGCACCGACCCGGAACTGATAGAAGAAAAGATGAGAAAAACCGTAGACATAGTTATAGACGGCGGATACGGCAACATCACACCGTCTACTGTGGTAAACTGCCTCTCAGATGAGGCGGAAATAATCCGTCAGGGCATAGGGGAACTCATCTTCTGACCTCCCCCGCCCCGTCTCACAAGTCTATATCCACCTCCACAGGGCAATGGTCCGACCCGTACACATCGGTATGGATAGAAGCTCCGGCGAGCCTGCCTTTCAGAGATTCCGACACCAAGAAATAATCGATACGCCACCCGGCATTCTTCTCACGCGCCTTGAAGCGGTATGACCACCATGAATAAGCACCCTCCGCATCAGGATAGAAATAGCGGAAAGAATCTATGAATCCGGCACCGAGAAAAGCAGAAAACTTCTCGCGCTCCTCATCGGTGAACCCCGCATTGCGCCTGTTGCTCTTCGGGTTTTTCAAGTCTATTTCCTTATGCGCCACATTTAGATCTCCGCACACCACCACCGGCTTCACCGCATCCAACGCTTTAATATAAGTCAAAAAGGCATCCTCCCAATTCATCCTGTAGTCCAGACGCTTCAAGCCGTCTTGTGAATTGGGGGTATAGACCGTAACAAGATAAAAGCCGGGCATTTCAAGGGTTATGACACGCCCCTCGTTGTCGTGTTCCACAACACCTATGCCATAAGACACCGACAATGGCTTATGCCTTGAAAAGATGGCAGTGCCCGAATATCCTTTCTTTTCAGCATAATTCCAATACGCATCGTAACCATCGAAAGAAAGGTCCAATTGTCCTTCTTGCAGCTTGGTTTCCTGCAAACAGAAAAAGTCGGCGTCAAGCCTGCGAAAAGTATCGGCGAAACCTTTATCCACACAAGCTCGAAGTCCGTTCACATTCCATGAGATGAATTTCATAATGTTCTTACCGTTTTTAATCGATGAAAAAGATTATCATTGCACGTCATTCGGACGATTCAAAATGACCAAAGCCGCTATAACTCCTGGCACCCAGCCTGCCAACGTAAGCAAAAACACGATAAGCACCGAACCGCATCCCCTGTCGAGTACAGACAACGGCGGAAATATTATAGCCAAAAGCACTCTGAAAAAAGACATAAAACCAACAAATAATAGTTCAGACAAAGATATAAAAAAAGACGACAGAACAAAAATCTGCCGTCTCCATGCGGAAAGGACGGGATTCGAACCCGTGATACGCTTTTGACGTATACACGCTTTCCAGGCGTGCCTCTTCAACCACTCGAGCACCTTTCCAATCAGGTCTTCCCGATTCGGACTGCAATATTAGTAAATATTTTTGACACAGCAGCAATATTGGCCTGAAAATATTGCACACCTCGAAGAAAGCAGGTGATTTTCAAAGCCTGCCAAACAGAGCCAAAGCGTTTTCCGTAGTCTGCCGAGCCATGACATCTTCGGGTAAATCGTAAACCTCTGCAAGTTTTCTGAGCACACAGACCACATACGCACTCTCATTCCTCCGCCCCCGATAAGGCACCGGAGCAAGATAAGGGCAATCGGTTTCAAGCAAGACACGGCCGGCCGGCACACACGAACGCAGCACTGCGGGCAATCCGGATTTCCTGAATGTCACAGTGCCGTTGACGCCAAACATGAATGTGTCGAGACTGAGCAGACGCAAGGCATCGTCATGCGTCCCGGAAAAGCTATGTATGACCCCGCGAAACTTATCCTGCCCCCGAAATTTGAAAAGCACATCGAACAACTCAGGAAAAGCATCCCTGCAATGAATCGACAACGGCAAGTCCCTATCTATCGCCATACGGATCTGACGCTCTAACGCCTCTTTCTGCTGCTCCGCAAAAGTCGTGTCCCAATACAAATCCAACCCCACTTCCCCCACAGCAACAAAACGTCCGGGATTTTCGTCCAAAGTTTTTTCGACAAAAGCCAGTTCTTCCCGATAATTTTCCTTGACGGAGGTGGGATGCAGCCCCATCATAGGCAAACAATATGCAGGAAACCTGTCGCAACAGGCCAGCACATCGGCAGCAGTAGATGAATCTATATTAGGAAGCAACAGTTTCCCCACGCCGGCATCTGCGGCGCGAGCCACGACATCGTCCAGGTCGGACGCAAATTCCGGCAGGTAAATATGCGAATGAGTGTCGATGATTTTTTCCATCGGAAAGGCTACAGGTTGCGATGCAACAACGATATGGCAAACTCTTTGAGCACAGTCTTCTTGGCAGCAGGCACAGACATCTCATCCAAAGCCTCCATGCCTCTCTCAAAATACTGCTCCATGCGTTCCTCGCACAGTCCCCTCACATTGAGGGCATTATAGACGGAAATGACAGCCTTTATCTTCTCTTCACGATCGCAATTCTGATTGCCTATGTACTTATCGAGTATTTCACGCTGTTGCCCCATTGCGAGTTCTTCGGCTTTTATCAGCAGGAAAGTCTTCTTGTCGCAAAGTATGTCGCCCCCTATGTTTTTGCCGAATACGGCAGGATCGCCATACACATCAAGCAAATCATCCTGCAACTGAAATGTCAGCCCCATATACAGCCCGAAATTGTATATCTTCTCGGCATCATCAGCCGACACTCCGCCGAGCATGGCTCCACCTTTAAGCGAGCAAGCCAGAAGCACGGCCGTCTTGAGACGGATCATTTCTATATATTCTTCAGCAGAGACATCATTTCTTCTTTCAAATTCCATATCGAGCTGTTGTCCTTCGCATATTTCAAGCGCCGTTTCAAGGAAAAGCGACATAATATCGCCTGCATATTTTTCAGGCACGCGCGACACATACTTGCATGCGAGCAACAACATGGCATCACCAGAAAGTATCGCCGTGTTCTCGTTCCACACCTTATGCACCGTAGGTTTGTTCCTGCGCATATCGGCATTGTCCATGACATCGTCATGCATGAGAGTATGGTTGTGATACAATTCCAGTCCCAAAGCCAGGCTCATGGCATCGTCCACATCGTCTTTAAACAGGTTGTAGGCCATCAGCACCAGCAAAGGACGGATTCTCTTGCCGCCTTCGGAGAGGATATACCTAATAGGTTTATACAGTCCTTCCGGATGGCGCACGTAATCCATTTGTTGTTCAGCAACGGAAATTTTTTCCACCAACTGTTCTACTGTAAACATCGAAATAAGTTTATTTGATTAAATATTTTTATCGGTCAGGAGACGGGACAGTCCCCATAAGAAAACAAAAGGAGGCTGTTCCTTTCCGGAACAGTCTCCCACACTATTTATTTTGGCATTATTGCAATCTGAATGTCACCGGCACCGTGTATTTCACGCGCACAGCTTTACCGCGCTGCTTACCGGGTTTCCATTTGGGCATAGTCGAGATGACGCGGATAGCCTCCTTGTCGAGCGACGGGTCTACACTCTTCACCACAACCGGATTTGCAATGCTTCCGTCTTTCTCTACCACGAACTGCACTACCACACGTCCCTGTATGCCGTTCTCCTGTGCTATTGCAGGATACTTGATGTTCCTGCCGAGATATTGCATCAGGCCGGCCATACCTCCGGGAGGTTCAGGCATTTCTTCCACCACCTGGAATATTTCTTCCTCCACGATTTCCTCTTCTTCTATAACGGGAGCCACCTGTTTGATTTCGATGACTTCACCGGTTTCCTCTGAAGAGCTGATAACGCTTTCCTCAACGTTTGCATCGTTCTTCACGATATTAAGAATTTCCTCGACTTTCTGAGGCTCCTGCTGCTGCGGAGGCGGCGGTGTAGGTTTTTCCTCTTGCATTGTCAACGGAATCTCCTCTTCAAACACCACATCCTGAATAGCCTGCGACATATCAATCTTCAGATCGCGCTGCGACCATTCAAAAGCTACGAAGAGGATCGAAAGAACGATTACAAAGCCTATCAAAAGCCATGTAAACTTCTTGTTTTCAAGGTTCGCCTTAGGAGATTTCTTCTCTCTAAGCCAGTTTTTCTCTTCCATAATCGAATATTTGTTTTTATTTATATTTATATACAAATGTATTAGTAGGGCAAATATAAGAGTTTTATTTCAATGTATAACCCTTATGCTTCCTTTTTTTTAGGCATGATGTCAGTTTTTATTTTTTTAACACAGGAATCCCTGCCCGGACACGTCAGCGAAGAGCCAAAGCCAGATTCACAAGAAGCGAAGAACCTGCCACGTGATAGCGTGCGTAAGACGCGCCTACCTTAAACGACCTGATACTGACACCCGCGCCTGCCGAAAATCCCGCCATATGCCCTGAGCCGTTGATTTTCATCTCATTCGCACGTTTCAGATTATATCCCAACGCCACATATACATTCTTCGTGGGGAGGAAATCAAGGCCTATGACAAAGTGGTTGAGCAATTTGGTCAGGCCTTTTTCTTTCTTGCCATCGGCCTGACTTGCCGCAGAGGTTTCCCAGTTGGTCAGGTCTTGCATAGTGACCGACACGCGCAAGGGGGCATGCGCCAGCCTTTTGCTGAAGCCGAGCAGCAGGTTGAACGGCATGGCTTCCCGCTTGCCGCTGAACGAGACTATCTGCCCTCCCATGTTGCGCGCAGTCAATGACAGGGAAAAATCGTTCGATTCGTTGTAATAGTTCAACCCCAAATCGATGCCCATGCCGAAAGAAGAGAACGAATCATAATGCGAATATATCACCTTGCCTGCCACTCCGCCGCTCCAATAGTCATTGAACTCATAGGCGAAGGTTGCATTGAACGACATGTCTTTGGCTCCGAACGTACCGGCCTTTATACCGGCCACATCGGCTTTGGTCATCTTCCCGTAATCCATATAAGTGGCCGACACGGCCCAGCCCAAGCGGTCGTTGATGAAAGAGGAGTATCCGGCATTCGCGATATTCACTCCTTTTATATAATTCATGTAGTTCAGGCTTATATTTTTGTCCGACACACATGCCAGCAATGCCGGGTTCTGCGAGGCCAGAGTGTAGTCATCCTCCACTATGCTAATGTTTTCTCCCCCAAGGGCGGCAGCACGGGCGGAAACAGGGATGTTGAGAAACTGCATGGATTTCCCCCCGTTCTGTCCGGAGACTTCAACGCAAAAGAAAGACACCGCAAGCATCACCACAGCCAAGCGTCCGCATATATGTCCGGTTATTTTCATAAGCACCGCATTCAAATTACAATTCACAGTCACGGCTCCGTTTCTCCGGCAAGCCATAATCTATAACGTGAAAAAACATCTTTTATGTTGCAAAGAAATAAAAAAATCGGAGAAAACGGATTATCTCCGCCCATCTGTTTCACATTCCGGCGCATGTCATGCCTCTCTGCGGCATCGGGCAAGATGCCCCGCGCACCGCAGTTTCCCGATGCAAGGTCACTGTACATTCCTGGCTCTGTATTCGTTGGGCGACATTTCATACTTTTTCCTGAAAGCCCGCAGGAAAGTCGAGAGCGAGTTGAATCCGGCTTTCGCCGCGAGTTCGTCTTGCGTCAGCTTCAGAGACGCATCTCTCAGCAGGCTCTCGGCATATTCCAACCTCACCCGGTTTATCAAGTCATAGAAAGTCGTCCCCAACTCCTTATTTATATATGCAGACAGCGTGGTCCTGTTGGTGTTCAGCTCATCGGCCAGTTCCTGCAACGTTAGCTGCGGGTTCTCACAAAAATACCCGCTCG
>DVIH01000066.1 GCA_018711405.1 Candidatus Avibacteroides excrementipullorum
AATTCGTTGTCGTCATCCAGGTTTGCCTTGAATGGCAGTGTGGTTTCCGATTTGTAGTATATGTTTTCTATTGTGGCTCCCATGATTTCGAGCAGTGTCTCGGCAATGATATGTCTTGCCTTGTGCATTCCTATGGAGTGTGCCTGCATTACTGCGGTCTTGCCATAGATGTCTATGACCAGTCCCGGCAGGTTGTCTCCTTCTCCGTGCACGAGTCTGAATGTGTTGTTGCCGGGACGGTTGGCTATGCCTGCCGCCTCCCTGACGCGGTAGGCTGTCTGTAGTTTGTCGCGATAGAATGCCTTGTCGATGACGGTTTTTTCAAACGTCAGCACGCGCACGGCTATGCTTCCTATCTGGTAGTGTCCTGTGGCTATGTATTCGTTTTCGTGTGTGTATACTTCCACTATGTCGCCTTCTTCCACGTTGCCTTCAATGTTTCTGATGGCTCCTGAAAATATCCACGGATGAAAGCGTCTGAGTGATTCATCCTTTCCTTTCTTTAAAAAAATCTTATGATACATTGTTATTCGTTTGTTGTTTCAATGTTAGTCTTTCCGGATTTTGCCGGGCTTTCGTCTTCACCTGTCAGTTTTTCATATATTTTCAGGCATGCCCATGCATCGGTGGCGGCGTATGTCTTTTGCCTTTCAGTCAGTTGTGTGGCATTCCAGTTTGTCAGCCTTTGTGATTTTGATATTTTCTTCCCGAAGATTATGGCGTATATCTTTTGCAGGCTTTTTTCTGTTATGCCGAAGTTGCCGGCGAAGTTTTGCAGTTCGATGTATCCTTCAGGATTGAATCCCATGCATTTGTGCAGCGATCTGAAGTCGTCTTTTAGCGACAGTCCTATTTTCAGTATCCTGCTGTCTTCAAAAAAGCGGACGAGAGAGTCAGGATATCCTATCTTGTTGAGTCTGAACAGCCAGCAAGTGTCTTCTGTGGATATTTGTAGCAATGATACTTTGTTGGTCTGTCCTTTTTTGAATGATGGGCGTGTCTCTGTGTCTATGCCTACTATGTCGTATTCTGATATTGTCTTGAGCGCTTTGTCGGCATCGGCTTCAGTCTCTACCATGTTGATGGTGCCGCCGAAAGACTCTACCGGCATTTCGTTGATTTCTTCTTTGGTTATTTTGTCTTTAGTGAAAATCATCCGCTGTTTGTGTGAATCCGTTTTCAATGGTTGTGGCAACAGCCGTCTTCATGGCAGTCGTCTTCATCGTCCGTCGGATTGTTGTAATATACATTGTGCAGTGCTCTCAGTACGTTGACGAGCTTTTGTCCCCAATAGGTTTCAAAATTGTCACGGCAAGTCTTCAAAGCCTGACGCATGGCGTCTTCATGTCCGACTTGAAAGGCGAAAATGAAGTCGCGCACGTCTTGATATATGTCGGCCATGTTTTCAGAGACGGTGGCCAATATGGGTTGCTCGCTGTAGACCATGTCTTTTTCAAAGACTTCCAGATAGTCGTCCAACTCTCCCATTATGGAAGATATGTTCATGCGCAGTATCTCATAGCTGTCTTCGGTGACAAATGTTTCAGGTTCGCTGTCGAAGTCTTCGTCTACGGCCGGAAGCATTGTGGCTTTCAGATAAAGCAGCGGGAGCAGTTTAAGCAATGTGCCTGTGAATTCTTTGCGTCCGAGTGTTTCCGCGCGTTCGAGATAAGCGCAAAATTCGGTTGCCACTGTCACGAATTCTATGCTGTCTTTGCTGTATATGGTCTTGTCCATTATATGTCTGTTATGTTTTCTCCGCAAAAGTACTCATAAAAAGCTGATGCTTGGTTTTACTCTGCTTTAAAATTGTTTAAGGAATTCCGCCAGGTTGTCCGATTGCTCCAGTGCCAGCTTCTTGCGCAGGCGGTTGCGTACGGCTTCCACGCTGCGCACTTCGCGAAATGTGATGTCGGCTATCTCCTTGCTCGACATTCCGAGTTTGAGCAATGCGCACATGCGCAGTTCGCGTGCGGTTAGCGTGGGGTAGTGTTCTGACAGAGTTTTGTAGAAATTGGTGTTGATGTTTTCAAACGAATTGACGAATTCTTTCAGTGAACTGTCATTTTCCATCCGGTTGAGGTCAAACAGTACTTCGCGTAAAGCCTTGTTTGTGCTTGTGTCGCGGATGTTTAGTCTGAGTAGCAGCTGTTTCAATTTTTCTGTCAGCGATTCTGTGAATTCGTGGGTGCGCAGTGCTTGCAGGGCCAGTACTGTCCTTTTCTTTTCGTTTATATTGAGATGTTCTTCTTTCTCTTCGAGCAGATCTATGTATTTGTGCTTTTCATTTTCAAGGCTTGATATTATGTCCAGTTTCTCTTTTAGTTTTTGTCTGGCTTTGAGGTAATATTTCTTTTGTTTTCTTCTCTGGAGTATGATTGCCGTGATCAACAGTGCTGTTATTAGGAAGATGGAAATAAATATTGTGATTCGTGCATGAAGTTTTGCAGCCGATGCTGTGTTTTCTAGACTTTCTATCTGATACGCCTGTATGATTTCCTTTTCATACACGCCCGACAGTCCCTTTATGTGTGCTTGCATTTCCATGTCGAGTATCGAATCTTTTATGGCTGCATAGTCTTCAAAGTATCGGCATGCTGTCTTATATTCGTTTTTTTTGCTGTAATAGCGGCCCAATTCGAGAAGTATTGACGGTTTTTCCATGATGCTGTTCGATTCCTGTGCTGCATTTTCCGCTTTATGCATGTATATGGAAAACGAATCTTTGTCGTTTTGGAAGATGTGTGCCATTGTGCTGTATGAGTCGGCCAGATATTTGGTCTTTTCATTTTTTTCCTGGTATTCTATTACTTCTCTCAGGTTGCGGAGAGCTAATGACGGCTCTTCGTTTTTGAGGTATATTTCGGCAATGTTGCGTTGCAGCAGCATCCGCTTGTCCATGTCTTTCTTCGTGTCGAGTTGATGCATGGCGAGGAAAGCATATTCCAAAGCTTTGTTGTATTGGCTTCTCTCGGCTGCCGATACTGACAAGTTATTGTAGTTGATAAACAGTCGTTTCCGGGCTTTGCCCGCTTCGTTTATCTGTGCGGCTTTGATGAAAAGCGTGTCTGCTTTCTCGTACATGGCTTTGCTCAAGTAAATGCTTCCGATGTTGTTGTACAGTACTGCTTTTTTGTCTGCATTGCCGATGTCGTCTGCCATTCTCAGTGCTTTTTCAAATATTCTGACGCTCAAGTCACCCAGATTTACTTCGCCGTATGCCATGCCGCAATGGTTTAGGATGTCCACATATATGGATTGCGCCTGTTTGTCATCGGGCATTATGCTTTCGAGCAGGGGCCGGCAGTATGACACGTAATTGATAATGTCGTGATACAGGGCATTGTCATATAGCGCAGAGCATAGTGCCAGGACGGTGCTTTCTGTTGCAATGATATTTTTGACGGATGCCTGAAGTCCTTTCAGGGAATCGGCTTGTTGTCTGATATCCGAAGGTAGCGATGCTGCGTTTGCCGTGACAGATGTTTCCGACAATATTTTGCGGTATTGCTCGTCAGGAGGCGAAGCCTTCAGGCTGCAAAAACAAATAATCATGAAAATAATCAGACTGTATTTATTCATATTCCGGTATTAATGTCAGGTTTTTGTTGATGTGACAAAGATAATTAATAGCACGGACATACAAAAAACTCGGAATTATAAATATGTCCTGTTGCTGGCGTAATGCAATGCAATAAGTTTTATATTAGTGTGTTATGGCTTGATGCAGTACTGTTGTAGCAAGCTGTCTGTGCGGATATCGTATACAAATGAGGGCATAAAATTTGTTTGCTGTAGCCTGTTATCGTTTTATTTGCGGAAAACATTAACAACTCAAAAAAGCAGGCTTATGAAAAGTTTATTTACATTATTGTTAGGCGCATTTGCCGTTACCTCATTCGGGCAAGGACTGAATGAGTCTTTTGAAAGCGGAGCCTTTTCTGATGATTGGAAAGTGATAAACACCAATGACAGTTACAAGTGGGAAGTGGTGGCGTATGCAGAGGAAAATGACCTGTCGCGTACTATCTCCGGCTTTAAGTCGGGCGGAGAGTTTGCTGTGGTGTCTACCACAGGATATAAAAAAGAATCAGAATCTCCGGATCAGTGGCTGATTTCACCTGCCTTGACCGTGGAAAGCGGAGATG
Source organism: Candidatus Avibacteroides excrementipullorum (assembly GCA_018711405.1). GTDB lineage: Bacteria > Bacteroidota > Bacteroidia > Bacteroidales > Bacteroidaceae > Avibacteroides > Avibacteroides excrementipullorum. The sequence continues at coordinate 4,149 of DVIH01000066.1, forward strand.
TGCTCAATTTTATGATGGGATGCAATTCTGCATACAATGGGAATGCCTATGTGGATGCTGCCAATAAAGTGAAGTTTGAAGTAGCTGTATCCGTTACAGGTGCGGAACCGGATGATTTTACACAAGTGCTGTTGTCATTGACACCGGAAAAAGTCTGGAATTGGAGCAATTACAGTCTCAGCCTGGATGCATTTGCTGGCAAGCAGGTATATATTGCTTTTCACGATTATGGCAATACCGGTGACAGTCCGCTTTTGACTAACGCTTTGTATATGGACAATATCGTGGTAAATAAAGACAGGGTGTCTGATTTGCAGGTTACGGCTGTGACCAATCCGGTACCGAGTTGTGCTACCGAGCAGCCGGTTACAGCCGTAATTCTCAACAAGGGTTTCGACTGTCACTCCTATACGGTCAGTTATTCAATAGATGGTGGAGAGCCTGTGACGGAAACGGTCGACACTCCGATTGAGGGCGGAGTAAGCGTAACTTACACGTTCTCGACTGAGGCTTTGCTTACAAGCGGTAGCACGCACGAGGTGAAAGTCTGGGCAGAAGCCTTGACCGACAGCAACCATGATAATGATACCATTGCGTCGAAAGTTGAAATAGGTGATGAAATAATCTTTCCGTTTATTATGACAGATGATAATGCGGCCACTGTTTTCTGCAGCAGTGCCACGAAGAAAATGGGCATGTATACTCTCGGCTGGCAATATTACAATGACGATAATATGAAAGGTTGGGTATATAATGCCGGCATAGAAAGTTATTTGCTGTCCGATTGCATTTTGTTGCCTGAAGGTATCGTAAAACTGAGCTTCGATTATATGGCTCTTTCGGCTGTGGAACTGAATGTATATCTTGTCACAGAACCGGGTAAATATGAGCATCTCGCAGGCTCTACGGGACTGCCTGCTGCTGAAGGATATACCAATGAAGCTATGACGATTGTTGTTCCGGAGGATGATGTATATGTATTGGCCATAACGCCTTCTTCTGATTATGTCGGTTCGTTCTATCTTAACAATATAAATATTTCGGAAGCCTCCGATGATGTTGAAATAGTGTCGATAGACTCTCCTGTAATGAATGCAACGCTGGCGAAATCGGGCGTGACGGTGAGTGCATCCTTCAAAAATCTGAGTTCCAGGATACTTGAGAATGTCCCTGTATGTTTCCAGCTTGATGGAGGAGATGTCGTAAGAGAGACTATCGGTCCTATGACTCCCGGTGCGGTGGTTGAACATTCTTTCTCAAGCGGCAACCTTGACCTGAGTGTTTTGGGCAGGCATGAGTTGAAAGTGTGGGCAGACTTGAATATAGATCCGAATCGGGGAAATGATACGATTATGCATGCCATACAGTCATACGAAGCGTATGATTTCCCATTCTCCGCAAGTTTTGAGGCAAACGAATCTAATGCAGACTGGATTACGTACAACGCCGGAGGAGATATATTGTATTGGACCATCGAACAGGTTGTGGACGGTAATGTCAATTATGCGAAAGACGGCACTCATGCAGCTTATATGAATTCCGCTGCTGGAATGGAACACGATGACTGGCTCATTTCTCCTGCAATCAAAGCATCGAAAGGTAATGCGCGTATATCTTTCTATTATACCACACGCATGAGTTCTGGTTCGGGCGATGTCGGATGTAACATAAAAGTTTATCTGTCCTCTACCGACAATCCTGAAAGAATCATTGAGGGCGAACCTGTCACTGCCGTGACATTGACTGATGCCAATGTGTACAATTATAAGCAGGGCTATGCTTTTGTGGAGATACCTGCCGACGGCACATATTATCTCGCATTTTATAATGATGGAATGGGGCATGACATAATCCTTGATGACGTGCGTTTTGACAGGGAAGAAGATCTTGTCATTATTTCTGCATCCAATTCTTCGGTATCCGGTTTCAATCAGAAAGAAAATGAGGTGACAGTGGAAATAGGCAATCATGGTGTGACGACGCGCCATGACATAAAGGTGGCATATTCAGTTAACGGTGGCAGCCCTGTGGAGGAAATCGTGACCGGAGATATTGCTCCCGGCAAGTCGTTGGAGTATACATTCAAAAAGAAAGTCGATGTATCGGCTCCTGGCACATATATGGTGACGGTAAATGTGACAGATCCTGAAGATGTCGATACTTTCAATAATAGTTGGGCTTTGCCCGGATTTACGGTGTATGCCAATGCGCAACTGCCTTATGAAGAAGATTTTGAATTGGAAGAACGGCGCAACCAATGGCATGTGGATGGTGGTTGGGTGATTGCGGCAAACATGTCGACCAGCCAGTCGTCATACAACGGGAAAGGCGGACTTTATCACACGGGAGCTGCCGGAGCTGATGGCGATTGGGCATACTCCGGATGTATTGAGATTCCTGCCGGGACGTATGATTTCAGTTTCTTCTACCGCACGTTTATGAACATGACCGATGCGGAACGTTACGGGCAGAATTTCTCCATCTATCTTGGCAAGGAACAAACTCCGGAGGCTATGACGCTGCCTGTATATTCGGCTGATAAAGTCGTGGTAGCGACAAAAGCTTATGAAAAAGTGTTGCAGCAAGTCGAAATAACAGAGAGCGGAAACTATTATATAGGTATAAAATGTACGACTGCTTCTACTTGGGGTACTCTTTACATAGATATGATTACGCTTGAATCTCCTGTGACGGATGGATTGGAACTCGGCTTGTACCAGTCTGATTTTGTGGAAAACATAGAAGATTGCTACAGATACAATCCTGCTGATAACTTTGTGAAATGGCAATATGGCAAGGGAGTGGATTGGGAAGAATGTCTGACAGCTTCCAGGACCAGCTACTTCTATAGTGATATACCGACCGAGTTGCCCGGACTCATAGTGTTGCCTGCATTCAAGCTGAAAGGCGGTGAGGTGATAAATGCGAGTCTCGACTATCGCATCATGGTAGACAATATAGACGATTTGACTGATGAAGACAAAGACAGAATCAAGATTGGTGTTTATCTGGCTGATAAGAATTTGCCTCAGGCTTTCACTACAGAGATGGCAGTAGGCAGTGTAGTGTCGGAAAACAAAGAGACGGCAACAGGCAAGATTACGGTGCCGGCCGATGGCATATATTATATAGGTGTGCTTGCCGATGGACCGTTGTCTGCAATATCCGGTACAGTCGTTACATCTTACGAACTCTATTCCATCAAGTTGTGGAACGGTAACATCGGGGTGAACGATGTAAGCGAGGGCAGGATGTTTGTCTACAACGATAATACTGTACGAATGCTTTGCGATTATGATTATATGACGGTCTATGCCGTAGATGGTACTTTCATGGGAAGTTATTCGGATGCAAGTGAGATAAGTCTGAGCGGATTGCCGAAAGGCCTGTATGTGGTTTCCGTAAAAACAGGGAACAGGCTTGTGACTGAAAAACTTGTAGTGGATTGATTAAGGTTTGGTGTGGAACATGGGCTGTAAGTGCGGTTTGCGCTTACAGCCCATATCTTTTTGTAGCCTTATGTCTTGTTATTTCATAAATACGAAATATACTGCGAGCACCAGACATATAAAGGCGGCTATGTGATTCCAGTGCAGGGCCTCTCCTTTGAACATTACTGTGGCGAACACGGTAAATATGATGAGGGTGATAACTTCCTGTATGACCTTGAGTTGCATCAGGGTGAAAGGCCCTCCGTTTTCAATGAATCCTATCCTGTTGGCCGGAACTTGGAAACTGTATTCAAACAGCGCTATGCTCCACGAAAACAGGATTACTGCCCACAATGGCCAGTTTTCTGAAATCTTCGTCTCCTGTAGTTTCAGGTGTCCGTACCATGCGAATGTCATGAAAATGTTTGATACGCACAGCAGTAAAATAGTGTAAATAGCTTTCATCGGTGTATGGGAAAATGTTTGTAAAACAAAAGAGTAACGACGCTTTTTTCAAACGTCATTACTCTTTCGGGCATGATTCGTATTGGACTTAATTGTTGTTATACCATTTCACGTAACAGAAATCCTGTCTGTGCGGCAGCATCTCGTTTTTCGGGAATATGCGGAATGCGACTTTGAAACTTCCTGAATTTGCCATTGTATATTTTGAAGCAAACGTGTAGATGCTTCCTTCCTGTTTTACGAGTTCCATTTCCTGAACGGAGTAGATGCTGTTGTTGCCGTTGTTGTCGGCTTTGGTGCATACCACTTCCACGCCCAGAGCGTTGTTCAGTCCTTTTTCATCTATAACGATGCTGAGGTCATATTCTTTTCCTGCTTCAAGCTCTGTTTTCGACCATTGTCCGTTTATGTTGGAAGACAGCACTGTGATTTCGTTCCATTTTGATGCTACTTCCTCTTTCCATGCGGCTATCTTCTTGGCATTTTCAAAGTTGTTGGCAACAAGGTCTTTGTATCTTGCTCCCATCTTGTTGTAGAATTTGTCATAATAGTCGTCCAACTGACGTTTCATGGTGTAGTGGGGAGCTATCTGGTTAATGGAATTCTTTATGCAGTGTACCCATGCTTCCGGGCAGCCTTTTTCGTTGCGCGTGTAGTACAGCGGGATAATCTCATTTTCCAGTATTTCATAGATTGTGGCTGCATCGAGCTGGTCCTGGAACTCCTGTTTGTCGTATGTCCTTTTGTCTGTCAATGCCCATCCGGCTCCCTTGCGGTAGCCTTCATACCACCATCCGTCGAGTACGGAGAAGTTGACAACGCCGTTCATCAAAGCCTTTTCGCCTGATGTTCCCGATGCTTCGAGCGGCCTGGTCGGAGTGTTGAGCCAGATGTCCACACCCGATATGAGACGTCTTGCCAGACGCATGTCATAGTTTTCCAGGAATATGATTTTGCCCAAGAACTCCGGCCTGTTTGAAATCTCGTAGATTCTCTTTATCAGTCCCTGTCCGGCACCGTCATTGGGGTGTGCCTTGCCTGAGAATATGAACTGTATGGGGTAGTCGGGATTGTTTACTATCTTCGACAGTCTGTCCAGATCGGTGAACAGCAGGTGTGCGCGTTTGTATGTGGCGAAACGGCGTGCGAATCCTATCATGAGTGCGTTAGGATTGATTTTGTCGAGGATTGAAACTATCTTCGACGGGTCTTTGTGGTTTTTCAGCCAGTTTTCCTTGAACTGCTCTCTGATGTATTCCACGAGTTTGTGCTTGAGCTGTTGTCTGGTAGACCATATTTCGCTGTCGGGCACATTCTGTATGGCGTGCCAGATGCTTTCGTTCGACTGGTCTTTCAGGAATTTTTTGTCAAAGTATGTGTCGTAGAGCTTTCTCCATTCCGTAGCTGTCCATGTGGGGAAGTGTACTCCGTTGGTCACGTAGCCCACGTGGTTTTCTTCGGGGAAGTATCCTTTCCAGATGGGCGAGAACATCCTTTGAGAGACTTTGCCGTGCAGTTTGCTTACTCCGTTGACTTCCTGGCAGGTGTTGCAAGCGAAGATGGAGAGGCAGAATTTTTCGTTTTTGTCTCCCGGATTGTTTCTTCCCATGTCTACGAACTCGTCCCAAGTCAGTCCCATCCTTTGCGGATAGCCTCCCATGTATTTGCCGAGCAGCCCTTCATCGAAATAGTCGTGTCCGGCCGGCACCGGTGTGTGTACGGTGTAGAGCGAAGATGCCCTTACCACTTCGAGAGCCTGGTTGAAAGTCATGCCGCTTTCCACATATTCGCACAGTCTTTGCACATTGATGAGGGCTGCATGTCCTTCATTGCAGTGATAGATGTCTTTCTTTATGCCAAGAGCTTTGAGTGTCAGCATACCTCCTATGCCGAGCAGTATCTCCTGCTTCAGTCGGTTTTCCCAGTCTCCGCCATAGAGCTGGTGCGTGATGGAGCGGTCGAACTGGCTGTTCATTTCATTGTCGGTGTCGAGCAGGTAGAGCGAGATGCGTCCCACGTTGACTTTCCATACATAGGCATGGACGAAATAGTCGAGGTATGGCACATTGACTATGAGCGGTGTGCGGTCTTCGTTCATCACCTGTTCTATGGGCAGCGAGCCGAAGTTCTGCGCTTCGTAGTTGGCCACCTGCTGGCCGTCCATCGAAAGTGTCTGTGTGAAATATCCGTATCTGTACAGGAAGCCTATGCCGCACATGTCCACATTGCTGTCTGATGCTTCTTTCATGTAGTCGCCGGCCAGGATGCCCAGACCTCCGGAGTAGATTTTCAGCACGTGTGTCAGACCGTATTCCATACAGAAGTAAGCCACTGACGGGCGTTTGCTGTCGGGCTTTACGTCCATATAGGTTCTGAAGTCGTTATATACTTTGTCTATTTTTTTCATTATTTCGGCGTTGCCGGCTATTTCTTCCAATCGGTCGTAGCTCAGCCTTTCCAGCAGCAATACCGGATTGTGGGAAACCTCTTCCCAAATGCGCTTGTCGAGAAGCTGAAACATTTCCCTTGCTTCATAATTCCATGCCCACCAGATGTTACGAGCCAGTTCTTCAAGTTTTTCAAGCTCTTTGGGCAAGTTGGACTTTACCGTAATTTCCTTCCATACGGGGATGTTAACATTACTCGCATTTAATTTCATAGCAATCTTTTTAACTGATTATTTATTTACTTTTAGTTCTGTTGTTCCTTAAAGCATAGTCGTATGCTTTGTAATAGTGTTCGATGAATTTGCACCACAATGCTTCGTCCACATGCATGGCTGCATTGATGTGTGCCTTTCTCTTCTCTTCATCGGTGAAGTTGGAATATTTTATTATGATTTCGCTTATTTCGTCCACTGCGTCATTGTAGTTGCCGTCTGTGCGGTGTACCACTCTTATTCCGTCTTTTATGTCGTCTCCCGATTTCTCGCTCTTTATCCAGAGTCCGAATCCGGCCAGGTCGGTCGTTATGGTGGGTACTTTGAAAGCCGCGCTTTCGAGCGGGGTGTATCCCCATGGTTCGTAGTATGACGGGTAGATGTTGAGGTCCATGCCCGAAAGCAGTTCATAGTATGTCCTGTTGAATATGCCGTCCCTGCCGTCCAGATAGCATGGCACGAAGATAATCTTCATCTTGTCTGCCGCTCCGTTGGCGATGCCTTTTTGCCTTATCATGTTCAGCGCCTGGTCTTCGTTCATGTTGTTCAGCCAGTGTGTGATGAACGGTTGTTCCAGCGGCGATTCGGGTTTCTCTTTGCTGTTGAGCCTGTCCAGCAGGTCTTGGCGCGGGCTGTTGACCCATGCCGGCACGAACATGAATGCTATGGCTTCTTTCTCCAGTTTTGCTTTGGTCTTGCGGTTGATGTGCGAGACCATGTCGATGAATACGTCTATGCCTTTGTTTTTGACTTCATACCGTCCCCCTATGGACAGTAGCAGCGTGTCCTTGTCGAATGTGCGGCCGAGCAGTTTTTCCGCCACGTTGAGCAGCAGTTTCCTGCTCCTCTGTCTGGCGTAATAGAGTTTGCTCCTTTTGGGCACGAAGTCGTTTTCAAATCCGTTTGGCAATATGACATCGGGTGCCTTGTAGAGCAGCTTGGCGCATTCTCTGGCTGTAATCTCGCTCACTGTGGTGAAACAGTCGCACATGGCTGCCGTCTGTTTTTCCGTAGAGTGCTTGGACTGCACGTTCAGCTCGCAGGCCATCTGGTCGCCGTCATAGGCGAACATATAGTCGTAGAGCGGCTTGCCGTTGCCGGCTATGGATCGGCCGATGGTGGTGGCATGGGTGGTGAATATGACGGCTATTTCCGGCACGTTCCTTTTCAGGAACAAAGCCCCCATGCCCGTCATCCATTCGTGCGCCTGATACACCACGTTGCTGCCGGGTTCGTTCAGGTAATGCCTGTAAAAGCTCTCGGCCACTTTGCCTGCTGCGTATGAGAACATCGAGGCCTCGTCGTAGTCGCCATAGGCGTGCAGTGAGTCTATGCCGAAATATTCCCATGCTTTGGCGTATATTTCATTTTTATCTTTATAGAAATCTTGGAAGTCCACAAGGATTGCAATCGGGTTGCCCGGCACGTCCCAGCGGCCGATTCTTACTTTCAGGCCTTCTTCCGCCTGTGCTTTGAGCCGCCATGTGCGGAACAGCTCACCGGATTCGGCAAACAGCGGATTGTCATTGCCTGCATGTATGTCGGGACCTATGAAGAAAACCTTATCGCGGAATTGTTCTTGCAAAGTTTTGGCTCTGGTGGAAAGTACTGTGTAGATACCGCCGACTTTGTTGCAAACCTCCCAGCTTGACTCGAAAATATAGTCAGGAGTAATTAAATCTTTCACTTCGTTTCAATTAATAAAAATTCGCTGCAAATATACTACATTTAATTCATTCTTTCCTTGCATTCGTATAAAAAAGGAGTGGAAATGCTTGCAGGCTATCTCTCAAGGCCTTTTTACGGCTCTGCCGGGGATCGGCTCGGTATCGGGTGAAGATGGCGCACATCATCGGTCGGGATGGCGTACATCTTTGCCGAAGATGGCGTACATGCCGGGCGGGGGTGTCGGGACGAGAATTTAACGGTGAAAAACAAGGCGTATTCGGATTTTAATCCTTATTTTTGTGACAAATCAAAAAAACGGAAAAGAATCAATGAAAAAACTGACTTTAATTTTGCTCTTAATGCTGGCGTATGCATTCCCTGCGGTGGCTTGCACCAATTTCATCGTGGGAAAAAACGCTTCCACAGACGGTTCTGTGTTCGTGTCTTATTCGGCCGACTCTTACGGCATGTTCGGATTCCTGGCTCATTATCCTGCCGGCAAGTGGGATAAGGGTACCATGCTCCCCGTGCACGAATGGGATACGGGCAAGTATCTTGGCGAGATAGAACAGGCACCTGTGACGTACAATGTGATAGGGAACATCAACGAGTATCAGCTCGCCATAGCCGAGACTACGTTCGGTGGGCGTCCCGAACTGGTCGATACTACAGGCATACTCGACTACGGAAGCCTCATCTACATTACTTTGCAGAGGGCGAGGACGGCGCGCGAGGCCATAAAGGTGATGACCGATCTGGTGAAGGAATATGGCTATTACAGCTCGGGAGAATCTTTCTCCATTGCCGATCCGAACGAAGCCTGGATAATGGAGATGATAGGCAAGGGCCCCGGCGTGAAAGGCGCAGTGTGGGTGGCAGTGAGGATTCCCGATGACTGCATAGCAGCTCATGCCAACCATTCGAGGATACACCGTTTCGACTTGAACGACAAGAACAATTGCATGTATTCTCCCGATGTGATTTCGTTTGCAAGGGAAAAAGGCTATTTCTCCGGCAAGAACAGTGAGTTCAGTTTCTCCAAAGCATACGCTCCCGCCGATTTCGGCGCAGTGCGCTATTGTGAAGCGCGCGTGTGGAGCTTCTACAACAAGTTTGTGACCGATGCAGCCCCATACATATCTTATATAGAAGGTGAGTCGGACGAGCCGATGCCGCTGTATTTCAAGCCCGACAGGAAGCTCAGCCGTCAGGATGTGCAGGATGCCATGCGCGACCACTTCGAAGGAACTCCGCTCGACATGACAAAAGACTTGGGAGCCGGCCCTTATGCTTCCCCTTACAGGTTTTCCAATCTGGAATATGAGGTGGACGGAGTGAAATATTTCAACGAAAGGCCCACGTCTACCTATCAGTCGGGATTTACTTTCGTGGCTCAGATGAGGGCGGAGCTGCCCGATGCCATAGGTGGTGTGCTCTGGTTCGGACTGGACGATGCCAACATGTGTGTATATACACCGGTGTATTGCTGCACCGACCGTGTGCCTTACTGCTATTCGGACAGGGATGCAAGCTATACGAAGTTCTCGTGGGACAACGGTTTCTGGATATACAACTGGGTGGCCAACATGGTGTACCAGAGATACAGCCTGATGTTCCCCGAAATACTGAAATGCCGTCAGAAACTTGAAGGGCTGTTTGCCAACAACCAGACGGCCATAGAGGAGAGGGCTAAGCAGTTGTTTGACACAGACCGCGACAGCGCGAAAAAGTATCTGACCGATTACACGGAAGCTATGGCCGATGTGGCTATAGACAACTGGAAGAAACTGGGTGAATTCCTTATCGTGAAATTCAACGACGGCCTTATACTGAAGACCGACGGCATGGAATTTGAAGTCAACGAATATGGCAAACTGGCGCCTTTCGTGAGAGCCGAATACACCAAAGACTATCTCAGACAGGTCATAAAGACTACGGGCGACAGGTATAAAATCCCTGCGGAATGATTGAAAATGTGTCAAATATTTTGCAATTCAGTTTTTAAGATATAGATTTGTAACCATAACAAACAAATACAATAATAATATGGAAAACCAGGATTTATTGAAAACTGTCATAGCCAAAGCGGAGAAATGGCTTTCTCCCGCTTATGACGAGAAGACTCAGGCAGAAGTGAGAAGAATGCTCGACAATGAGGATAAGACGGAACTGATAGAGGCTTTTTATAAGGATCTTGAATTCGGTACCGGAGGCTTGAGAGGTATAATGGGAGTCGGTTCCAACAGGATGAACGTCTATACGGTGGGAGCTGCCACGCAAGGCTTGTCAAATTATCTGAATAAGAACTTCAAGGATATGAAGCAGATCTCCGTTGTGATAGGCCATGACTGCCGCAACAACAGCCGTCTGTTTGCTGAAATATCTGCCAATATTTTTTCTGCCAACGGCATAAAGGTTTATCTGTTTGACGACATGAGGCCGACGCCGGAGATGTCGTTTGCCATACGCCATCTGGGATGTCAGAGCGGCATAATCCTTACCGCTTCGCACAACCCGAAAGAGTATAACGGCTACAAGGCCTATTGGGACGATGGGGCGCAGGTGCTTCCGCCGCATGACAAGGGCATCATCGATGAGGTGAACAAGATAACTTCTGCCGCCGACATCAAGTTTGAGGGCAACAAGGCTCTGATAGAAATCATTGGCGAGAATGTGGACAGCGCATATCTTGAGCAGCTCAAGAGCGTATCCATCGATCCTGAAGTGATAAAGAGACACAAAGACCTCAAGATAGTCTATACCCCTATTCACGGCACGGGCATGATGCTCATTCCGCGTGCGCTGAAATCATGGGGATTTGAAGATGTCAACACTGTAAAGGAGCAGATGGTGAAAGACGGAAACTTCCCTACGGTAGTTTCTCCCAATCCTGAAAATGCTGAGGCTTTGACTCTGGCTGTGAAGCTGGCTAAAGAAATAGGTGCAGAGCTGGTGATGGCTTCCGACCCGGATGCCGACCGCGTGGGCATTGCTTGCAAGAACGGCAGGGGAGAGTGGGTGCTTATCAACGGTAACCAGACTTGCCTCATGTTCCTTTATTACATCATCACACAGTATACTAAACTGGGCAAGATGACAGGCCGTGAGTTTGTGGTGAAGACTATCGTGACAACGGAGCTGATAAAGACCATTGCCGAGAGAAACAATATAGAGATGTTTGACTGCTACACAGGTTTCAAATGGATTGCAAGGGAAATCCGCCTGAATGAAGGCAAGAAGAAATACATCGGCGGCGGCGAGGAAAGCTACGGCTTCTTGGCAGAAGATTTCGTGAGAGACAAAGACGCGGTTTCGGCTTGCTGTCTCATAGCTGAAGTGGCTGCTTGGGCTAAGGACAACGGTAAGACATTGTTCGAGCTTTTGCAGGACATCTATATAGAGTACGGCTTCTCTAAGGAAAAGAGCATCAGCATCACGAAGCCCGGAAAGAGCGGAGCTGAAGAGATAAAAGCCATGATGGAGAACTTCCGTAAGAATCCTCCTAAGGAAATAGCAGGCTCGCCGGTAATCCTGGCAAAAGACTATGCTTCGCTGAAGCAGACCGATGGCAAAGGCAATGTGAGCGATATAGATATGCCGGCCACGTCCAACGTATTGCAGTATTTCACCGAAGATGGCACTAAGGTTTCGGTAAGGCCTTCGGGCACTGAGCCGAAAATAAAGTTCTATGTAGAGGTGAAAGGCGTGCTCAAGGACAGAAGCGAATATGATGCGGTAAATGAAAAAGCAGAAGAAAAGGTGAAAGCTGTCGCAGACTCTTTGAATCTGTAATAGCCGGTAAGTTTTTATAGCTGATAAGTTGCCTCCGGAAATGTTGCGGCATTTCCGGAGGTTTTTATGCCTTTATGCGAGGTTTTGGATTAAATATGTTTAAAAATAGGCGGAGGCGTGCATTGTTTTGTGTCCTTGCGAGTTATCTTTATGAAATCAATGTCGTTTCTGTAAATATTCAAGCTTATGGATAAGAGACTTTTATTACTGCCGGCGATTTGGGTTTTATCTTTATTCTTGTCGGCAGGGGCTTGCGCCCAGACTTACGATGACTTGTGGGCTGAAGCCGATAAATATATGAAAAAAGACGATATGCCCGAAAGCGCGATGGCCGTTCTCAGGCAGATAGAGGCGAAAGCGGCAGAGGAGCACAATGCGCAATGGTTTATGAAAGCCTTTTTCAACCGTGTGCGCAATGCAAACCTGCGCGGAGAAGATGTGGAGTTTTCCGATGAAATAGGCAGGCTGGAGGCATGGCTTTCATCTGCCGGAGATGCGGATGCCGCATGTATAGCCTACGCTGTGGCTTATTGTTACAAGGAACAGATGGCGGCCACAGTGTGGAATTCCACAGCCGTAGCCGGAAAGAAAAGCTTTGACGAACCTGTGGAAGAATGGACGGAAGAAATGTTCCTTGACAGGATATTGGGAAATCTGCGGACAGTCTATGACAATATGAATAAGCTGCATTCATGTACGGCCGACGATTACGGCATAATAGCGGAGAGCGGAGGCTTTGGGGAACTGACCGGACACAATATGGCATCGCTCGTGACGGAGGCATCGGCAGATATGCTTCGTGACTTGGGAGGGGCTTATGGCGATTTGTGGCCTCAATCGGATTTGAGCAGGATTAAGGATTATGATGGTTTGCAACGTCTGTTGGATGAAGGTCTCACCGGTCTTGGAGAGTATGACTTTGCTGCCATGACGGTGAACTTTTATTCACGTCTGACAGAAGTGTGCCGCCTGGCAGGTGATGCCGATTCGCAGGCTATGGCGGCGTGTGCTTTTATTGACAGGTATTTCAGGAGCGGATATGATTATGTCGCCTTGCTCGATTCCATTGCGGCTTCGCATCCTGATGCGGAAAAAGTGTTGCCGTATCTGTGCTTCAAGAAAGCAGACAGGTGGCTGTTTTATGAGGAAGGCAAGAAACGGCAGGCTTTGGATTGTGTGGAGCGGGCTTTGGCTGACTATCCTGAATCGGTCTGCCGCCCTATGCTGGAAAGTTTGAGGAGCAGGATATTGCAGCCGCAGGTAAGAGTTACCGTAGCTTCGCAAGTTTATCCCGGCAAGAGCGATACGTTGTTTGTCTCGCACAGGAATGCTCATTGTGTGAAGTTGTCTGTATATAAGGCAAAGGAATCTGTCAGTGCGTTGGACTTGTGGTACTTAGCTTTCGATAAGGAAGCTTTGGGCCGGTTGTTCTCTTCTTATACTACGCTGGAGTTTGAACTTGTGCCTCCTGCTGATTACGAAGAGCGGGATACGGCTTTCGTCCTGCCGCCTTTGCCAGCCGGCTTGTGGGCTTTTGTCGCACAAAGTGAGGAATACAATCCGGACTTCAAACCAGAATATGTCGTCTCATCAGGATTTACGCACCTTTACAGGACTAATGCGGCGAAAGACAATGAATATATGATATTGGATTCAGAAAGCGGCCAGCCTGTGGCTGGTGCCGATGTCCTTTTCTATGAATATGATTATGGTGAAAGAAAATATAGGGTACTTTCTGACAAGGCGGTTACTGATGAAAACGGTGTTTTCGCATGTCCTTTCATCAGAAGAAACGGTGCGGTATTCAGTGTAAGGAAAGGTGATGATGTGTCATATCTGTTTGATTATGCTTCCAGGTATGAACCGTCAAGCCCGGCTACGCAAAATCGTCAGATAAGTCTGTTTACCGACAGGGGCATATACCGTCCCGGACAGAAAGTATATGTGAAAGGCATTGTATATGACGTGCGTCAGGATAATAGCGCTGATGTCTGCGAAGGAGTAAAGGGGGAAGTCTCGTTGACGAGCCGCTCCGGCGCCGGTGTTAGGCTTGAGAAAGATTATGTCACTAATTCGTTCGGCTCATTTTTCGTTGAGTTCGTCCTTCCGGAGGAATGCCCCGGCGGCACATATTATATAAGTACCTCTGGTGGCATGCGCATCATATCGGTAGAGGAATACAAGCGTCCGGCTTTTTATGTGGAGATGGAAAAGCCCGACGGCCGGTTCCTTATAGGCGATTCTGTTGTTGTGCCGGGACGTGCCCTGATGTTCAACGGATCTCCTGTGCAACAGGGTAGGGTGCGTTACGAAATAATCTTGCAACCTATCTGGAAAAATTATTCATACGAGCGTTGGTATAGTAGCCGGGTGGTTGCTTCCGGCACTGTGGAAACCGATGCGGAGGGATGCTTTGACATTTGTGTCAAGGCGGCCGGCGATGATCTGATGCCGGGAGACAACCGTATATTAAGATATGAGGTCAAAGCCTCTGTGACGGCCATGAACGGCGAGACTCAGGAGCAGAGCATTGCAGTGTCGGCATCAGACAAGCCTTTCTTCCTTTCGTGTACGGCCGATGCTGAGGTGGAGAAAGCAAACGGGTTGCAATTTACTCCTGTTGTGGTCAATGCGGATGGTTCTCCGCAGGATGTGGTTTTACGCTACAGCCTCACGGATATGCGCACGGGGCAGGAAGTGTTGCAAGGCATTGTCCGTGCCAATGATAAAGTGACGGTCGATTGCCGCACTCTTGCTTCAGGCAGCTATCGTCTCACGGTGGTTGCGGCCGATGATGAGTCCATAAAGTCGGAAAGCATTGTGGCATTGTTTGACAGAACCGACATTTTGTCTCCTGTCGATGCTCCTTTATGGGTGAAGCAGCTGAATAGTGAAGTCAATGGCTCTTTGTCTGCTGAATTTCTTGTGGCAACGGCAGAAAGCAATGAATATGTGATAATGGATATTTGCGATGAATATGGCATAAGGGAGACGCGCAGGATAACCCTGAACAATGAGATGCGTCTCATTTCCATTCCTTATAAGGCGGAGTATGGCAACGGCATAAGCGTGAGCGTCGTTTCCCAGCGTCATGGACAGCGTTATGACCATCTGCTTAATTATGCTTTGACTGAACCGGACATGAGACTGACCTGGAGATGGGATGTGTTCAGAGACCGTTTACAGCCGGGACAGGAAGAAACATGGAAGTTTACGCTTGTTGATGCGTCGGGCAGGCCGGCAGATGCTGAAGTACTTGCATACCTGTATGACGCATCGCTCGATGAGATATATAAGAGTGACAATCATTTCAGCATTTATTTTGACAAATATCTGAAACATACTTCATGGAACAGGCTTTGGAAATATACGCGGTCATTGAACCTCTATTTCGCACCCGCTTCCGGAATGTGTGGCGACACATCTTTCGACCGGTTTAGAAATTTCATGTCCTATGGCTTGACTATGCGGCGTTTCGGCCTGTTCAACAGGGCTATGCTCGATGGCGTATCCGTCCCTGTAATGAAATCGGCGGTAACGAATGTCGCAGGCGAAACTGCAATGGAGGCGACCAGCGAAGAAGTCGGCAGCATGAAGTTGGCGGAGGATGCGGTTCTTGAAGAACAATCGGTAGAACATGTGGCATACGATGCTTTGCGCTCGGATTTCAGCGAGACGGCTTTTTTCTATCCCATGCTGCGTACGGATGAAAACGGTAGCGTAAGCATCAGTTTCACAGTGCCGGAGAGCCTGACCGAGTGGCGATTTGGCGCATTGTCGCATACGCGCGATATGCTGCACTGCATGGCGGATACGTCTGTCGTTACGAGCAAGGAGTTTATGCTTATGCCCGACATGCCGAGGTTTTTCCGTAGGGGAGATAAGGTTTGTATCACTCCGGCCGTGATCAATGACATGGAACGTCCGGTTGAAGGCTATATGACGTTGCAGCTTTTGGAGTCGGTATCGGAGAAAGAATTGTTCAGCAGGAAGCTACCGTTCTCAGTAAAAGAGAAAGGTACTGCTACTGTCCGTTTTGAGTTTGATGTGCCTGATGCGGAACTGGTGGTTTGCCGGATTGTGGCTTCCGGCAGGAATTTCTCCGATGGAGAGCAGCGGTATATACCTGTGTTGTCAGACAGGATGGTTGTGGTGGAGACTAAGACCGAAGTGATAAGTGGTGACGAACCGGCGGTGATAGATATGTCATCACTGTTCAACAGGAATGATGCGGATGCGACGCACCGAAGCCTTGTACTTGAGACGGCAGCCAGTCCTGTGTGGTATGCCGTCCAGTCGCTGTGTGCGGCAGACGATGTCAATGACAACAGCAATGCCATATCGCTTGCTGCGGCCTTGTATGCCAATCGCATAGGAGAGTATCTTTTGCAAAGCAATGATGCTCTGAAAAGTGCGGTAGAAATGTGGAAAGCGTATCCGGAGGCGGAAGATCTGAAAAGCTCGTTGTCGAAAAACGAGGATTTGAAAAACATATTGTTGGAAAACTCTCCTTGGATGCTCGATGCGGTTTCCGATGAGGAACAGAAACGGAACATGGCCATGTTTCTCGATGTGAACAGAATGGATGCCTCCAATGCTTATTTGCTGGAACGTCTGAGCGGTATGCAACTCGGGTCCGGAGCGTTGTCATGGTTCAAGGGAGGTGGCTCCAATGCTTATGTCACAAGGTTTGTCGCTATGGAGCTGGCCAGGATTGAGTCTCTCACCGGTCGTTTGTCGGATGGCGAGCAGCGTCTGTTTGACAGGCTGATGGATTTCATCTATTCCGATATACAGAGCATTTACAGGCGGGAATGGGAATACGGGGGGAAGCGTTTTGAGGACATCCCCATGAACAAGGCTGTGCTGCAAGACCTGTATGTGTGTGCTTTGGCGGAGACCGATGTGCCGGTGCATTGCGTGGAGGCCTATGATAAATATATGCGGAAACTGTCATCAACGTCTTTGCCGGGCTTCTCTGTCGCGGAAAAAGCCATGTCAGTCAAGATTCTTATGGCCAATGGCATGACGGAAAGCGCGGAGAGGTTTTTCACTTCGTTGAAGGAGTATGAACTTCGTGATGAATATGGCAACCTGCATTTCAAATCGGCGGAAACGGCAGGCAGCACAGCCTTGCGCGAGCAGGTTGCAGCTATAGAGGCGTATCATGCAATGGGCTGTCCGGGCGATGAGCTTGAGGCCTTGAAGTCGTGGCTCATAACCCGCAAGAAGCGTGCCGATTGGGGAGACCCGTTGTCTTCGGCAGATGCGGTGCATGCCTTGCTTGCCTATGGCAATGATGTGTTGCATGACGAGGGAGGCATAGTAGTAAAGATGGGACGCAAGAAAATCGCAGACAGCCGCGCTGGCGATGTCGCGGCGGGCAACTTGGCAGGCTATGGCCGGCAGCAGATCGATGTGGCCGAAGAACGGCGTGTCAAAGACATTACAGTGGCCAAGTCGGGCAATGCGCAGGCTTGGGTCAACGTTTATGCCAAATATGAAATACCGATGAGCCGTCTGCAATCGGCGGGAGAGGGACTCGGTGTGGAAAAACAGATGTTTGTGAAACGCACTGAAGGCTCGGCGGTGAAACTGTATCCATTGGCCGGCGAAAAAGTGTCGGCAGGCGACATCATAGTTTCCAGGCTCGTAGCGGATGTGTCGGAACCTACTGATTTTGTCGCATTGAAAGATGCTGCTCCCGGTTGTGCCGAAAAACTGGAGCAGCTTTCAGGCTACAGGTTCATGAGCGGTGTCGGGTGCTATGTGGAAAACAAGGATGACTGCGTGATATATTATTTCGACAGCCTGCCGGCAGGGCGTTATGTCATAGAAAACGAATACAGCGTGTCGCGACCGGGTGTTTATTCATCGGGCGTTGCCGTGCTTCAGTCTATGTATGCTCCCGAATATTCGGCGCATTCGTCTTCGGAGGATATCACAGTGCAGTGACTTTTTTAGATAAGGCTGTCTGTCAATTGGTTGTGTGACATTAAGGGCGGGATTCGTGCAGATGCGGATTCCGTCCTTAATTGTTTATTGTCATGTTTCCTGACACCCGCCTCAGGTATCGGCTCGGTCTTTGCCCGGGATCGAGCCGATACTCGGGCAAGATGGCGTACATCCCGGGCGAAGATGGCGCACATCCCCGCCACCCTTCCGGACTGGTTATGGAAGTGACAAATAAATCCAATAATAGGAATATCGGTACGTTTACGAGACAATAATAGAATTAAAAATATTTAGTGGTTGCCCTCTTGCGGATTCTTGGGCTGCAAGGGGGCGATTTATTTTTATGTCTTTTTGAAATATAATTGTATATTTGCAACTATTGGAAACAATAGATAATCAGATAGAATGAAAAACATTGTTCTTATTGTGGTCATGCTGTTTGCATGCTTGAATGTGTCGGCACAGCAGGCTACGGAGTTTTCCGCAGAGACATCGGTGGCGACAACTGAAAGTTACGGTACTGCTGATGACAGTTTGCTTCGCGTATCGAAAGGACGTTTGTATTTGGGGACGGAAAGACTTGACCGCAAGGAGTTGCAGTCGCTGTTTGTCTCTGAACCGAATCTGTATTTCAGATATAAGGATGCTTTGCGGTGGAGAAAACTGTCGTGGACACCGTTTGTGGCATCTCTTGTTCCGGCTTTGGCTCTGTGGACTTATGGAGGTTTGGCAGGACCTGAAGACGGCAGTATGTTTTTTGGTGGACTTCTGTTCGTCACTACCGGTGCGACAGGAACCGCCCTTATGTGTTGGAAGTGCAACAAAGACCTCAAGGCTATAACCTACGATTACAATGATAAAGTCCTGCGCGGCAGGGAGACCGCCCGCGAATTGTCGTTCGTGGCTACCGGCGGCGGATTGGGACTGAGATTTTCTTTCTGATTTCCGGAATAATGATATTGTATGAAAGAGGCAGGCAATCATGCACACTATTGCCTGCCTCTTTCTTTGTCAAAGCATTGCTGCTGCTTTACGTATATTGTCGAGCATGGAGGCGAGTTTGTTGTTGCGCCGTGCCATCTGCATGTCGTAGTCTGATTGCAGGTCGCGCCAGATGTCTGCCGCTATTCCTGTTGCCGCCTCTATCTTCAATGCCGTGTCGGTAGTTATAGGACGTTTGCCGTTGACAATTTCGTTGAATGCAGTGTAAGGCATGCCGATCAGGTTTGCGAATTTCTTCTGGGAAATGCCGCGTGCTTCCAGTTCGTCTTTGAGCATTTCGCCCGGATGAATCGGTTCTGACGGTTGCAATTCGTCAGGCCTGTAAATTTTTCTTTCAGTTTTCATTTCGAGGGTCATTTGTAGTGATTGCTTATATCCAACAGGCGGCACACTGTTACGATTTGTTCGCCCATGATGTCTCTTACGGTAAATTCCAGACGGTATTGCCGGTTTATCCTTACTGATGAAATGCCACTTTTATCTCCTCGCAGTACTTCATAATGCAGGGAATTTATTGCATAAAGTTGTTCCGTGTTGTTCGCGCGTTTTAGGAACATCACACATTTCGTGTAACCTCTTATTATTTCCGGCTGGTAGCGGTGTTGCTTGTCGCTCGTCCGTCCCTGTTCGAATAATTCACGCAGGTATTCCTTGTCGAACTCTATTAACATAATGCCTTTGTATGTTTATGCAAAGATAATGCTTTTTCTGACTTGATTCACTAAAAAAGTGAATGTTTTTATCCGGTGATTGTTTCTTGCCTTTTGGCGAATTGTCGTTCGTAGCTACCGGCGGCGGATTGGGGTTGATATTTTCTTTCTGATTTCCGAGATAATATTGTATATTTGCAGCCGTTAAAAAAGACTGAAAATCATGCTTACACTTAAACTTATAACGGAAAAGACCGATGAGGTAATCAAGGGATTGGAGAAAAAACATTTTGCAAATGCAAAAGAGACTGTGGCAGAGGTTGTGGCTTTGAACGACAAACGCCGCAGCACTCAGGCTCTGCTTGATGGCAACCTGGCGGAAGTCAACTCCATATCGAAAAGCATCGGCATGCTGATGAAAGAGGGGAAGAAAGACGAGGCTGAACAGGCTAAGGCTCGTGTGGCTGAAATAAAGGAGACTTGCAAGACGTTGCAGGCGGAGATGGACAAGGCTGCTGAAGATATGCGCAATCTGCTCTACACCATTCCCAATGTGCCTTATGACAGTGTGCCCGAAGGTCTGACGGCTGATGACAATGTGGTGGAGAAAATGGGAGGTATGGAAACGAAACTGCCGGAAAACGCCCTGCCGCATTGGGAGCTTGCCAAAAAATATGATTTGATAGATTTCGACTTGGGCGTGAAGATAACCGGAGCCGGATTCCCTGTCTACAAAGGCAAAGGGGCGCGTCTGCAACGTGCCTTGATAAACTTTTTCCTCGATGAGGCACGCGATGCAGGCTATACCGAGATAATGCCTCCCACAGTGGTGAATGCCGCTTCGGGCTATGGCACGGGGCAGTTGCCCGACAAGGAGGCCCAAATGTATCATTGCGAGCTTGACGATCTTTACCTGATACCGACGGCCGAAGTCCCGGTGACCAACATATACCGCGATGTGATACTGGATGAAAAGGAACTGCCCGTAAAGAACTGCGCATATACGCAATGTTTCCGCCGCGAGGCCGGTTCGTATGGTAAGGATGTGCGCGGGTTGAACCGTCTGCATGAGTTCTCCAAAGTGGAGCTTGTGCGTATAGACAAACCGGAACATTCGGCACAGTCGCACAAGGAAATGCTCGACCATGTGGAAGGCTTGTTGCAGAAACTGGAGTTGCCTTACAGGATTCTCCGTCTTTGCGGCGGCGACATGAGTTTTACCGCTGCATTGTGCTTTGACTTTGAGGTCTATTCAGAGGCTCAGAAGCGTTGGCTTGAGGTTAGTTCCGTTTCCAATTTCGATACTTATCAGGCCAACAGGCTGAAATGCCGTTACCGCAATGCCGAGACGAAGAAGACGGAGCTGTGTCACACGCTGAACGGTTCTGCACTCGCTCTGCCGCGCATCGTGGCTGCTCTTCTTGAAAACAACCAGACTCCTGAGGGCATCCGCATACCTAAAGCGTTGGTGCCTTATTGCGGATTCGATCTGATAGATTGACCTGCTTCGTTTATTAAGATAAGGCTTCCCGTGTTCTGACTGGCAGATTGCGGGAAGTTTTTTTGTAATAGTCCGGCAAGTTTGTTGCGCTTGCCGGATTGTCTTTCGGAAAAAAGCAGTAATTTCGCGGCATATTTTTCTTTTTAATACAGATTTTTATATGGGAGGTTTCTTTGGTACAGTGTCAGACTCAAGTTGCATCACCGACTTGTTTTATGGCACGGATTATAATTCTCACCTCGGTACCAGACGCGGCGGATTGGCCACATTCAGCAAGGATAGAGGTTTTATCCGTTCTATCCACAATCTTGAAAACGATTATTTCAGGTCGAAATTTGAGTCGGACTTGCCGAAATTTGAGGGAAATTCGGGCATAGGCATAATAAGCGATACTGATGCACAGCCCATAGTGTTCAATTCACATTTGGGGCGTTTTGCCATCGTCACGGTGGCTAAGGTGGTAAACCTGAAAGAATTGGAGGCGGAATTGCTTGCCAAGAACAGGCATTTTGCCGAGCTTAGTTCCGGCGACACCAATCAGACCGAACTCATAGCTTTGCTTATCACGGAAGGACGCGACTTCAAAGAGGGTATAGAAAATGTGTATAACAAAATAAAAGGCTCATGCTCCATGCTTCTGCTTACAGATGATGGCAGCATTATCGCGGCCCGCGACAAATTGGGACGTACTCCTATTGTGATAGGACGTAAAAACGGAGCGTTTGCGGCTACAAGCGAGTCGAGCAGTTTTCCCAATCTCGACTATGACATATATAAATATCTCGGGCCGGGAGAAATCGTGCGTATGCGCGCAGATGGGATAGAAAGCATAAGAAAGCCTAATGCTGACATGCAGATCTGCTCTTTCCTGTGGGTATATTACGGTTTCCCGACTTCGTGTTATGAAAACAGAAATGTGGAGGAAGTCCGTTTCCGTTGCGGTATGCAGATGGGCATGGAAGATGATTCGGAGGTGGATTGTGCTTGCGGCATACCCGATTCGGGCGTAGGTATGGCTCTCGGTTATGCCGAAGGCAAAGGGGTGCCTTATCATAGGGCTATAGCGAAATACACTCCTACCTGGCCGAGAAGTTTTATGCCGAGCAACCAAAACATGCGTTCGCTCGTGGCCAAGATGAAACTGATACCCAACCGCGCGATGCTCGATGGCAAACGCCTGCTTTTCTGTGATGATTCGATTGTGCGCGGCACCCAGTTGCGCGACAATGTGAAGATCCTTTATGATTACGGAGCGAAAGAGGTGCACATCCGCATAGCTTGTCCGCCGTTGGTCTACCCTTGTGAATTTGTCGGCTTTACTTCTTCCAAGAGTGCAATGGAGCTTATCACACGCCGCATAATAAAGGAACTGGAAGGCGATGACAGCAAAAATCTGGACAAGTATTCCACTGTGGGTACTCCGGAATACAACAGGATGGTCAATATCATAAAGGAACGTCTCGGGCTGACTTCCTTGAAATTCAATACGGTGGAAATGCTGGTCAAGGCTATCGGGCTGCCGAAGTGCAAAGTCTGCACTCATTGTTTCGATGGCAGCAGCAGATTCTGACATTATGGTTTGTAAATGAAATGCATGTGGAATGTGCCGGGCGGCATTTTCCACATGCATTTTTTGTGTTTATAGGCCTGGTTTTATGGCTTAAAGGTGTATGTCTCTTGTTTATAACCGTTTTTAACAACATCAGTCTGCTTCAGGCTGAAAAAATAGATAACTTTGCACGGTATTTGCATCCGCAATGTTATGAGGCGGTTGCACTTTGTACAATCTCAAAATATATAAAGACGTTTTTATGGATAATTTTCCTCCTGTAGTAAAAAACATACTTATAATAAATGTACTGGTCTATTTCGGAATGATTGTGGCCGCACGCTATGGCATAGACCTCGACAAATGGTTGGCTCTGCATTTTGTTCTTGCCGATGACTTCAATGCCGCCCAGTTGTTTACCTACATGTTCATGCATGCCAATTTCAGCCACATATTCTTCAATATGTTTGCCGTATGGATGTTCGGACGCATCTTGGAAAACGTATGGGGCGGCAAGCGTTTCCTGTTTTATTATGTAGTCTGCGGGCTTGGAGCTGGTTTTGTGCAGGAGATAGTTCAACTCATACATTATTATACGGTTCTTTCGGATTATGACGGAGTAAATATGGGTAGTGGCTTAGTCATACCCATGTCCCAATATCTTAACTTCATGACCACAGTCGGAGCTTCGGGTGCGGTATTCGGCATATTGCTGGCTTTCGGCATGATGTTTCCCGATGAACGTATGTTCATCTTTCCCATACCGTTTCCGGTTAGGGCTAAATGGTTTGTCATAGGTTATGCGGTGTTAGAACTCGTGCTTGGCATCAGCAATAATGCAGCCGACAATGTTGCTCATTTTGCCCATCTCGGAGGCATGCTGTTCGGTTTCTTCATATTGCTGTATTGGAAGAGAAAAGGAGAGTTGCGTTGAAAAAGATTCTGATATACATAAATGCAGGCTTCTTCCTTGTAGCAACGGCGTTGATATTGGGGGGTGTCGGATATGCGGTAGACTGGGTGAAACTGCCGTCCGATCCGATTCTGTTCCTGTCCCGCCCATGGACATTGATTACCTACATGTTCCTGCATGTGGATATATGGCATCTTTTTTTCAATATGGTGATGCTCTGGTGGATGGCCGATTTGTTTGTCTATGCCTTTACGGTGCGTCATTTTCGGGGAATGTATGTGCTTGGCGGGCTTGTAGGCGGGGCTATGTATCTGCTTGCCGGGTTGCTTTTCCCCGACAACACCGGTCTTTATCTGGTCGGCTCTTCCGCCTCGATATTGGCTGTGGCGGTGGCTGCTGCCGTCCGCATGCCTGAGATGCGCTTGCGTCTTTTCCTTTTTGGCGAAGCGCGTCTGCGTACGGTGGTGATCGTATTGGTCGTGCTTGTGGTGGCGATGGCCGGCGGGAACGTGGGCGAACAGTTTGCGCATGTAGGCGGTGCTTTGGCCGGTTGGCTGTTTGCGCGGGGACTGGAGCGTGGGCGTGACTATACAGCATGGATTAATGTTGTGTGCGATTTCTTTTGTTCACTCAAGATTCCGAGAGTAGACTTAAAACGTAAGCCGAATAGGCGTAAATACAAATTTGCCGGGCAGAAAGCAGCTTCTGGCAGACAGGCTGATTATGATTTCAATGCAAAGCGCAAGAAGCATGATGAGGAAATAGACCGCATTCTCGACAAGATAAAAAGCAACGGTTATGAAGGATTGACCGATGAGGAAAAAAAAACATTGTTTGACTCAAGCAGGAGGTGAAGTCCATGATAGTAGGTAAATTGTTCGATTGGGTTTTGGCCGGATGCAATCTGGTGGTAGCATCGTTTATGGCGGTGTCTGCTTACAGTTATATGCTTTCTCCCGAAGAGTTTCCTTATCTGTCGGCTTTGGGACTTGTGTACATGCCGTTTTTCATATTAAATGCCTTTTGTCTGCTTATATGGTTGCTGCGCAAAAGCGTATGGGGGCTGATTCCGTTTTTTGCCATTGTGTCCACCTGGGGGGCTTTCCGCCATTCGTGTCCGTTGAGCCTGGCTTCTCAGGAGAGGGGGAAAGGCGATGTGACTGTGCTGTCTTACAATGTCATGACATTCGGAGAGTTGAAAGAGCATCTGAAAGAAGATGACCCGCTCATGGCTTATTTGGCTGATGCCGACATCCTTTGTATGCAGGAGTTCCCTGCTGATGCCGAGTTGCGAAAGAAGTTCAACAGTCTGTGCCGGTATCCATATAATGAAGTTGTCAGGTTTAGAGGGGCCGGCGGGCAAACGGATGTGGCATGTTATTCGCGTTTCCCTATTTTGGGCGCGGAGAAAGTCGAGACCGCGACACGGGTCAACAATGGTGCGGCTGTGTTCTTTCTTGATATGGACGGAGATTCTTTGGTAGTGTTCAATTGCCACCTTGAAAGCAATGGCATGACCGGCGAAGACAAGGATTTATATAAGAAAATACTCAACAACCCTGAGGCGGATGGCAATGGCGGCAATGCCAAGAACCTGATACGTAAATTCTCTTCTGCCGCAGCCGTGAGGCTCGGGCAGGCAAAAGACATACGCGGCATGATGGACAAGTTTGCCGGTTGCCGCATGATAGTGTGCGGCGATTTCAATGACGGTCCGTTGTCGGCCGCACATCATGTCTTGGACAGAGGCATGCTGGATGCCTATTCTGAAAAAGGCCGTGGGTTGGGTGTGTCATACAACAGAGAC
Source organism: Candidatus Avibacteroides excrementipullorum (assembly GCA_018711405.1). Lineage (GTDB taxonomy): Bacteria > Bacteroidota > Bacteroidia > Bacteroidales > Bacteroidaceae > Avibacteroides > Avibacteroides excrementipullorum. The sequence continues at coordinate 29,541 of DVIH01000066.1, forward strand.
TATTTTTATTTCAGGATAGACAATATACTTGTCGATGAAAAGTGGAGTGTAAAGTCTTGCCGTGTAGGCAGCGACATCGAAGCATCCGATCATTATCCCATCAAGGCTGTCATTTCTTCCCGTTAAATGCTTTATTTTATCGCATCGTTGTGCGGCATAGTCTGCATTAACTTGCTAATGTTTGTTAAAATCAATATAGCGGTTGGCGGGAAATTTGTTTCTTTGCAAAAATTTGGGGTAAATGTTGTTTCCCTAGTTTTTCAATGGTGGATTATACAGAAGTGAATAATACGTGTGAGTGTCCTTTATGCTCGTCTCCCGATACGGAAGAGGAGATGCTGTGCGAAGATTATATGGTCAGCGGCGAGTCTTTCCCGATTTGCCGCTGTAAGTCGTGCGGCTTTCGCTTTACCGGAGATCTGCCTCAGGAAAATGACATGGGCAGATATTATGATGCACCTGAATATATATCCCACAGCAATACCCGGCGTGGCATAGTCAATAAGCTCTATCACCGCATAAGGAAGTATATGCTGGCGCAAAAATACCGTTTGGTGTGCAGGGAGACAGGCCGGAAAAGCAACGCCGATATTCTTGATGTCGGTACCGGCACCGGATATTTCCCGGCTACGATGAAAGCTGCGGGCTGGAATGTCGAGGCTGTTGAAATCAATGAGAAAGCACGCCGTTTTGTACTTGACACGTTCGGCATCTCCGTTGAGGAATCTCTTTACTCCGAGCGTTTCGGCAAGGCGCGTTTCGACTGTATCACTTTGTGGCATGTGCTTGAACATTTGTCTGAACCAGGCAAGGTGTTTGAGCGTCTGGGCTACCTGTTGAAAGATGACGGCAAACTTATAATAGCGGTTCCTAACAGGGAATCTGCCGATGCTTCTCATTATGGCAATGCGTGGGCGGCGTATGACGTGCCGAGACATTTATGGCATTTTGCCACCGACACGTTGAAACGCATGGCCGGGATGCACGGCTTCCGTGTGCGGAGCATAAAGCCAATGCCTTTCGACGGCTTTTATGTCTCTATGCTTTCCGAAGAGTATAAAGGGAGCAGGTTCTATTTCATGAAAGGTCTGCTTGTGGGACTTTCGGCGTGGTTCAAATCGTTGTCCGACAAGAAGAAAAGCAGTTCACTGATATTTATTTTGGAGAAAAACAGATGAGGAAGACACAGCAGAAAAGTTCGGTCCTGAGGGCTGTGATGCAGTCTGTCACATCGTGCATCAGCATCACTCTCGTGTTGCTGCTGCTTGGCATGACAGCATTCTTTGTATTGTCTGCACGCAACCTTTCTGCCTATGTCAGGGAAAACCTGACCTTTTCCGTCATATTGAGCGATGATGTCAACGATACGGCAGCTTTGCAGATGAAGTCGGCTTTCGAGAAAGAGGCTTATGTGAAGTCGGCGGTATATATATCTAAGGAGCAGGCTTTGAAAGAAACGGTCGAGGAGCTTGGCACCGATCCTTCCGACTTTATCGGAGAAAATCCTTTCTCCGCCTCCATAGAAATCAAACTGAATGCCGCTTATGCCAACAGCGACAGCATCTCCGTGATAGAAAACTCTTTGAGCCAAAGCAATGATATAGACGAACTGGTGTATCAGAAAGACCTTATAGACATGGTCAACAGCAATATCAGCAAGATAAGCCTGTTTCTGCTGTGTCTTGCAGTAATCCTTTCGCTGATTTCATTGGGATTGATAAACAATACCATACGGCTTTCCATCTATGCCAAACGGTTCACCATACACACCATGAAACTTGTGGGGGCGAGCTGGGGCTTCATACGCAGGCCGTTTGTGATGCGTCAGGTGATGGTGGGGGTTGTTTCGGCAGTCGTATCCGATGCCATGCTGTGCGGCGCGGCAGCGATGCTGCTCGATTACCAGCCCGAGCTTGCCGGCATTGTCACGCCTCGCCTTTTGGCTGCCGTGTCATTGTTTGTGTTGCTTTGCGGAGTGATCATAACGTTCCTTTGCTCGTATTTCTCCATCAACAGGTATCTGAGGATGAAAGCGGGGGATTTGTATTACATTTGATTTAGGGAAAATAAAAAGTTCGTACTATGGATAATAAAAGAAACTTGGCTTTCAGCAAGACTAATTTCATTATGATTGCAGTCGGGATGGCGGTGGTAGTCATCGGTTTCCTTTTGATGATCAGCACACCGACCACCGAGACGCATTTCTCGGAAGACATGTTCAGCACACGTTGCATAACAGTGGCTCCAGTCATGTCTTTTCTTGGTTTCATCTTTATGATTGTGGGGGTGATATACAGCCCTTCGGAGAGAAAAAAAGAAAGTGGTGAAAATTCTAAAAACTTAAATACCGATGAATTGGATTGAGGCTCTTATTTTGGGACTGATGCAGGGGCCGGTCGGATTCCTTTATGCCGGCAATGGAGATTTGACTGCGTTCGAGGCGATTGTAATCGCCATTGTGGAGGGACTGACCGAATTTCTGCCGGTATCGTCCACAGGCCATATGATCATTGCTCAGAATGTGCTGGGAGTGGAAAGTACGGAGTTTGTGAAAGCGTTTACGTTTATTATCCAGTTTGGCGCCATTCTTTCTGTGGTAGTACTCTATTGGAAACGTTTTTTCCGCCTCAATCATGAACCGCTTCCCAAAGGAGTTTCTGGATTCCGACGCTTTTTGCATCGCTATGATTTCTATTGGAAACTGTTGGTTGCGTTCCTGCCTGCTGCGGTGCTGGGCCTGTTGTTCAGCGATCTGATAGATGCCATGCTGGAGAGTGTGCTGGTAGTAGCCATTATGCTTGTATTGGGCGGTGTGTTCATGTTGTTTTGCGACCGCATTTTCAATAAAGGGAGTGAGGATACGCGGTTGACCGAGAAACGGGCTTTTTGGATCGGTATGTTCCAGTGTATTTCGATGATACCGGGAGTTTCGCGTTCCATGGCAACGATTGTGGGGGGTATGGCTCAGCGGCTGACACGTAAAGCGGCGGCGGAGTTTTCGTTTTTCCTGGCAGTGCCGACCATGTTGGGGGCTACGGTTTACAAGATGTACAAACTGTTTAGCGAAGGAGGTATGCAGATTGTGGCAGACAACCTTTCTGCTTTGCTCATAGGCAATGCGGTGGCTTTTGTGGTGGCTATGCTGGCCATCAAGTTTTTTATCAGTTTTGTCACGAAGTACGGCTTCAAGGCGTTCGGCTGGTACCGTATTGTTGTGGGAGGTATCATCCTGGTGCTTCTTTTGACCGGTCATACATTGGAGATGGCATAGCTTATGGATTTTATCACAGGCGAGGTGCTTTACATAGACAAACCTTTGCGCTTGACATCTTTCGATGTGGTGGGGCGCATCAGATGGCATCTGTGCCGCAAGTTGGGCGTGAAGAAACTGAAGGTAGGCCATGCCGGCACCCTTGACCCTCTTGCCACAGGAGTGATGATAGTATGCACGGGCAAGGCCACCAAGCGGATAGAGGAGTTCCAGTATGCCACCAAAGAATATGTGGCAGACATCAGGGTGGGAGCTACTACCCCGTCATTCGATCTGGAGAAAGAGATAGACGCATACTACCCGGTGGAGCACATCACCGAAGACCTTGTCAGGGAAACGCTCGCCACCTTTGTCGGCACTATCGAGCAGGTGCCTCCTGCTTTCTCTGCGTGCATGGTAGATGGCGTGAGAGCTTATGAACTGGCGCGCAAGGGGCGGGAAGTGGAACTGAAGCCCAAGACGCTTGTCATAGACGAGATAGAACTGCTCTCTTGCAATCTGCCCGACATAACCATAAGGGTGGTGTGCAGCAAGGGCACATACATCCGGGCTTTGGCGCGCGACATAGGCGCGGCGTTGCATAGCGGGGCGCACCTCACAGCCCTGAGGCGTACCCGTGTGGGCGACGTGAGAGTGGAGGATTGCGTCTCTCCCGATGCGTTCATAGACGATTTGAAAAATATGGAAATAGAAATAAAAACAAGTTAAGAGTATGAAGCTTTCACAATTCAAATTCAAACTTCCGGAGGAGAAGATTGCGCTTTATCCCTCGAAATATCGCGATGAGGCGCGTCTCATGGTGTTGCATAAGAAAAGCCATACCATAGAGCACCGCATATTCAAGGATGTGCTCGACTATTTTGACGATCAGGACGTATTCATCTTCAATGACACCAAAGTGTTTCCGGCAAGGCTTTTCGGCAATAAGGAAAAGACCGGAGCGAGGATAGAAGTTTTCCTCTTGCGTGAATTGAATGAAAAGTTGCGTCTGTGGGATGTGCTTGTAGACCCGGCCAGGAAGATAAGGATAGGCAACAAGCTCTATTTCGGCGAAGACGAGTCTATGGTGGCCGAAGTCATAGACAATACCACATCGAGAGGCCGCACATTGAGGTTCCTTTATGACGGACCGCACGATGAGTTCAAGCAGGCTCTCTACGCACTCGGCGAACCGCCGTTGCCCAATTTCATCAACCGCCGGCCTACGGAGGAAGACGAAGAAAGGTTTCAGACCATATTCGCGAAAAACGAAGGTGCGGTCACTGCTCCTACCGCAGGATTGCATTTCAGCAGGGAACTGATGAAAAGGCTTGAGATAAAAGGCGTGAACTTTGCTTTCATTACTCTCCATGCGGGGCTTGGCAACTTCCGCGACATCGATGTGGAAGACCTGACCAAGCATAAGGTAGACTCCGAACAGATGTTTGTGGAAGACGAGGCTGCCGATATAGTCAACAAGTCGAAAGAGGGCGGCCATCGTGTCTGTGCGGTGGGCACTACCGTGATGAGAGCCATCGAGACGGCCGCAGGCACCGACGGCAACTTGAAGCCGTTTGAAGGATGGACCAACAAGTTCATCTTCCCGCCATACGAATTTTCCGTTGCCGACAGCATGATTGCCAATTTCCAGTTGCCCATGTCTACGCTGCTCATGCTCGTGACGGCTTTCGGCGGATACGATTTCGTCATGGAAGCCTACGATGTGGCATTGAAAGAAGACTACAAGTTCGGCACTTATGGCGATGCCATGCTGATACTGAACGATTGACGGGCTTTCTGTTATGGAAAAACTTTATATCGGTCTCGGCTCCAATCTGGGCGACAGGCAGGCTCTTTTGCTCGAGGCCGTGAAACATATAGACGACAGGGTGGGACGGGTTTCCGCTCTGTCGTCTTTTTATGAGACTGAGGCATGGGGCTTCGTCTCTGACAACAGGTTTCTCAATGCGGCCTTATGTGCGGAGACGGAACTCGATGTGCTCAGTGCGCTCGACATCACTCAGGCCATAGAGAGGGAGATGGGGCGTGTGTCCAAGTCGGCCGGAGGAGTTTATTCCGACCGTCCCATCGACATAGACCTGCTGCTCTACGGCTCCATGACGGTGAATGTGCCGCGCCTCACGTTGCCTCACCCCCTCATGCACAGGAGGCTGTTCGTCTTGCAGCCGCTGGCCGAAATAGCTCCGCAACTTTTGCATCCTGTGTTGCGCAAGACCATGAGCGAGCTACTTGCCGAGTTGGGCGGAAGCCCGCATACCTCTCTCTGATATCTTCTTTCCTCACCGTCTGCGCCTCAGCCTGCTTGCCATGCGCGGTATGTAGGCCACGCATCCTATGGCCACGCTGTAGAGCAGTTCGAGTTCGCCGAAATTCCTTCCCAACATTTTGCACGCACCCCAGTAGATGAGCGTCACCGCTCCTATGTGGCACAGCAGTATGGCGGCTTCTGTTATTTTCTTTTTCATCAGTATGTTTTTTCTGTTCCGGTGCAAAGTTACCAAATATCGCTGTTTCAGCCTCTTTGAGGGGCGAAAAAAGATGTACGCCATCTTCGCCCGGGATGTGCGCCATCTTGCCCGAGTATCGGCTCGATCCCGGGCAAAGACCGAGCCGATCCCCGGCGGGGTGTACGCCATCTCTCTCGGGGGTGTTTGCGGCGTGCGCCCCGCATTCTGTCCGGCCGATGGCCTGCGGCGGGACAAAAAAACGGAAATATGGAAAAATATTATAATTTGTAAATTTGTATATGGTTGATAGTTAACGAATTATAAATGGGGGGGGGTAAAAAAGAAGATTAAAGTGTTTTGAAATAAGTAATTTTAATTATATTTGCAGCGGTAAGATGTGTATGCCTCTGTCTCTGTGTAAGAATGGAACTTATTCAATCTGGCCGTTTTCGACGTAATCTCATGTCACCTGAAATTTCACTATTGTTTCGGGGAAAGCGGTTTCGTCTGTTTTTCTTTTATGACGGCCATTCCATTTTCAACACAGTGTTTTTATAAGCCTTTTTCCTGATGAAAAAATGGTATGCTGCAAAGACAGCCAACTATAGTCTCAGCAGAATCAAGGAGTTTCTGGAGCGGCATGAAATAGAACATTTCATACCGTTTCATGAAGTTGTCTTGGAAAGAGACGGCAAACGTGTCAAGGTGGAGAAACCTGTCGTGCCCAATTATGTGTTCATACATTCCGTGCCGGAAGTATGCCGCACGCTGTTTTCCGAGTATTTTCTGCCCATGTCATTTTTGCGTTGTCGCGAGAGCAACGATTTGCTCGTTGTGCCCGACAAGCAGATGGACGATTTCATCTTGCTCAACAGTCTTCCCGACGATTCTTTTTTCCTGATGCCCGCCGACTTGAAGCACGGCGACAAGGTGCGCGTCATTCGCGGCCAGTTTGCAGGCATCGAGGGGGAACTGATAAGGATCAAGGGGCATAAAAGGGTGGTGGTGAGGCTGGAAGGCCTTTTCTCTCTGGCGGTGACCACGTACATCCCGCGTGAAAACATCGTGAAGATTGACGGTTGAAAGCGGGGGCGGAAGATTGTTGCCTGGTATGTTTTGCAAACCTATAATAAGTAAATAATGAAATCTTATCTCTATCGGTTAATCAGATTCTTCAAGAGAAGATATGTGAATCGCTGGGTCATCCTCTTCGGCGATTTGTTCATTTCGCTGTTTTCCACTTTTGCGGTTGGCTTCATACTGCTGAGGCTCGCTCCTGCGGAATTCGGCTTCATCTCGCTTCCCCTCGTTCTGGTCGGTTCGGGCGCAGGCAGCCTGGCGGCCTCTTTCTTTTTCGGCACCTATAAGAACATTATCAGACATTCCAGCGCGAAAGATTTCTGGCGCGTTTCCATTGCCGTCATCTTGCGCAGCCTTTTTGTCGTGGCGTTTCTGTTTGCCTGCGACGGTGTTTCGGGCAGGGTCAACCATGCTCTGTTCTTTGCGCTTTTCGATTTCATCTTCGCCCTCGTCCTCATGGCAGGGGTGAGAGTGGTGCTCATAGTCTTTTATGATACGTTGATAAGTTTCACGAGCGTGAACAAACGCCATCGCGTGCTGATTTACGGATTCGATGAGAAAAGCGCCGCGCTCGAGATGCGTCTGAAAAACAGCAACCGCTTCAAGGTGTTCGGCTTCTGCACGTTCGGCAAATACAGCCGCTCCATGAGAAAACTCTACGGCTTCCCCGTGTATTATTTCAGCGATGAGAGGCACTTCCGGATGTTCGTGGCCAAATATAAGATCAACGGTGTCATATTCGCGCGCATAGAAGATGCCCGAGAGGAGGAAAACCGCATTATCCGCTATTGCAAGGACTTGCGGCTCAAGACGCTTATAGCCCCGTCCATCAACGAGGACATAAACGGTGCGGTGAACGGCACCGGCAAGGGCGTGGACGTGAGGAAGATAAAGATAGAAGACCTGCTCGGACGCGATGAGATAAACATCGACATGCAGGAGGTGACCGATGAGTTCAAGGACAAGGTCATACTCGTCACCGGAGCCGCAGGCTCCATAGGCAGCGAGTTGTGCCGTCAGCTGGCCCGCGTGGGCATCAGGAAGCTCATAATGTTCGACTCGGCCGAGACACCTCTGCACAATGTGCGTCTGGAATTCGAGAATGAATACAAGCAGCTCGACTTCGTGCCGGTGATAGGCGATGTGCGCGTGGCCGAGCGTGTGCGCATGGTATTCGAGAAGTACCGCCCGCAGATAGTGTTCCATGCCGCAGCCTACAAGCATGTGCCGCTCATGGAGGAGAACCCTTGCGAGGCTGTCATGGTCAACGTGGCCGGTACGCGCATCGTGGCCGACATGGCATTGGCTTTCGGGGTGGAAAAGTTCGTTATGATTTCCACCGACAAGGCTGTCAACCCGTCGAATGTCATGGGCTGCTCCAAACGTCTTGCCGAGATATATTGCCAGAGTCTTGGCACGGCCGTCATAGAGGGACGTGTGCAGGGACACACCAAATTCATAACCACCCGTTTCGGAAACGTGCTCGGCAGCAACGGCTCTGTCATCCCGCTGTTCAGGAAGCAGATAGAAAACGGCGGCCCCGTCACTGTCACGCACAAGGACATCATACGTTTCTTCATGACCATACCCGAAGCGTGCCGCCTTGTGCTTGAGGCCGCCACGATGGGGCATGGCAACGAGATATTCGTATTCGACATGGGCGAGCCTGTACGCATAGCCGATCTGGCTCGCCGCATGATAGAATTGGCGGGATATAAACCCGACAAAGACATTGAAATAAAGTACACCGGTCTCCGTCCCGGCGAGAAACTGTATGAAGAGGTGTTGAGCAACAGCGAAAACACCATACCTACAGACCATAAGAAAATCATGATAGCCAAAGCAAGGCGTTACGAGCGTGAGGGCATATTGCCCGATTTCGATGAGTTGGCGGGACTGGCCTATTCGTGCCAGGTCATCCCTACGGTGAAGCTGATGAAGCATCTGGTGCCGGAGTACAAGTCGCTCAATTCCGCTTATGCGCAGCTTGACGCTCAGGATAAGTGACGGTTGGTCCGAATGTGTTTTAGATAAACATTTTTAAGAAATATTATCTGACCTTTTTCTGAATAGAAATATATTGTTTATCTTTGCGAAATCATCATCAAGAAAATCTAAGAAAAAGAATGGAGTTCAGGAAAGGTAATTTATTTGTCATTGTTTTTTTATTTGTCCTTGCTTCATGTAAGACCTATGAAAAAATCAATTACATGCAGGATGTCCGGGTGGATACTCCTGTAGAAGTGTCGGTCAATCAGGGCATACGCATACAGCCGCAGGATATGCTTTCCATAGTGGTGTCGAGCAAGACTCCCGAATTGGCCATGATATTCAATCTTCCGGTAGTGTCCTATCAGGCCGGCTCGGAGGTAGTGTCGGGTGCAGGCAGCCAAAGGTTGCTCGGCTATGTGGTGGACAACAACGGGGAGATAGATTTCCCTGTGCTTGGCAAGATAAAGGTGGCAGGCCTTACACGCTGGGAAGTGCAGGAATACATTAAGAAGACTATCATAGACGCAGGTCTCATGAAAGACCTTGTGGTCACGGTAGAGTTCATGAATTTCAAGATATCCATCATGGGTGAAGTCAACTCTCCGGGTACCTACACCATAAACGGCGACAAGGTGACTCTGCTTGAGGCTCTTTCCATGGCGCGCGACCTGACCATCTACGGCAAACGCGACGGGGTGTATGTGGTGCGCGAGGAAAACGGGGTGAGGACCACCTACAATGTGGATTTGCGTTCGGTGTCGTTGTTCGATTCGCCAGTCTATTATTTGCGCCAGAACGATGTGGTGTATGTGGAACCCAACAAGGTGCGTGCTGGGCAGTCGACTATCAATGAAAACAGCCTCAAGTCGGTCTCTCTGTGGATCTCCATAGGTTCGTTCCTTACATCGCTTGCCGTATTGATTTTCAAGTAATGGCCAGTATTAACCGTCAAACAGAACAGCAAGATGAATGATTCCGAAAAAAGAAATACAGAAAACCTTCCTAAGGAAGAGAGCTTGAACATAAAAGAATATTTGTTTTGGGCATGGGATAAGAAGTGGTGGATATGCGGCACGGTGCTATTCTGCCTACTGATTGCGTCATATTACATTTATGTCACCCCCAAGCAGTATGTGCGCAGCGCATCTGTCATGATGAAGTCCGACAGCAAGGGACAAGCCAACATCAATGAGCTTGCAGCCTTTTCCGACCTTGCCGGATTCAAGAGCATGAGTGTGGATGTGCTCAACGAGATAGAGGCTTTCAAGTCGCCTATCCTGATGCAGCGCGTGGTGGAAAGGCTTCACCTCGATGTGGATTATTATTCCGATGGGGCTGTGAGGAGCGACCTGCTCTATGGCAATGCTCCGGTGCGGGTGGAGTTCGGCGACAGCGTGATGCCCGCCGGATATTCATTCAAGATAAAAAAGGTGAGTGACAAGGAAGTGGAGCTTTCCTCTTTCCGTTATAAAAACGATAAAATAGCTTTCCAACCGGTCAAAGCGGCTTTGGCAGATATGGTGAAAGTACCGTTCGGCACGCTCCGGGTGGTTCCGACACTGTTTTTTGCAGAAGGATTCGATGACGATATCCGTGTCATCTGTTCTCCTGTCGATGCGAAAGCACGTTCGTTCATGGGCAAGATGACCATAGCTCTGGCTCAGAAGCAGACTTCGGTCATAAACCTCAGCATAAAAGATGTTTCGATAAGGCGCGGAGACGATGTGCTCAATACTCTCATAGATGTATATAATGAGGAATGGGTCAATTACATGAACGAGTCGACTGTCAACACGTCCCGTTTCATTAACGACAGGCTGGTGCTGATAGAGCAGGAACTCGGCGTGGTCGATTCCGATGTGGAGAGGTTCAAACGCGATAACGAACTGTTTGACATCACTTCCGAAGCGCAGCAGACAGCACAGGAGTCTTCGGAATACTCATCCAAGTATTTCGAGATAACCAACCAGCTGGAGATAGCGAAATACATACGCGACTATTTGAATGACAGCGCACATTCGGCCTCGCTTCTGCCGAGCAACTCCGGCCTTAGCAATTCCAATGTGGAAGCACAGATAAGCGAATACAACAAGATGATGCTGCGCCGCGAAGTGCTGGTGGAGAACAGTAGCGAGAACAACCCTCTTGTGGCCGATTACAACAATTCGCTCGACATGATGCGTTCGTCCATACTGCGCTCTCTGGAAAACCTTATTTCCACATTGTCGCTTCAGGCCAAGAACATAGAAGACCGCGAGAACCTCATACGCGACCGCATGGCGCTGACGCCCGGACAGGCCAAAGAACTGGTCAACATAGAACGTCAGCAGAAAGTGAAAGAGTCGCTCTATATGTATCTGCTCCAGAAACGCGAGGAAAACGAACTGTCGAGCGCGCTGGTGGTGAACAATACCCGCGTGCTGTCATACGCTACGGGAACTCCTGTGCCGGTGGCTCCCAAATCGATGCTGATTTTCCTGGCGGCATTTGTTATCGGCGTGGCCTTGCCGTTCTGCTATAAGATAGTGAAAGACCTGCTCGACACTACCGTGCGCGGGAAGAAAGACTTGGAGACACTGTCGGCTCCGTTTGTGGGCGAGATTCCTTTTGTGGGAGTCACGAGACGTTTCCTCTGTTTCACGCGCTATGAGTCGGCTGTCAGCTCCGGCGACATCATCCGTGTGCAGGAAGGCAGCAAGGATATGATCAATGAGGCTTTCAGGGTGATAAGGACCAATCTCGACTTTATGAAAAAAAGCACAGGCAGTCCTATTGTCACATTGGTCACCTCTTATAACATCAATAGCGGAAAGAGTTTCATTGTCGGCAACCTGGCGGCGATACAGGCCATTCGCGGCAGCCGCGTCATTGCTGTCGATCTCGATTTGCGCAAGAGGACTTTGAGCCATATAGTCAATGTGCCTAAGACAGGTGTTTCCGCTTATCTTGGCGGCTATGAGGATTCTCTGGACAATATTATATTGAAATGTCCGGCTTGCGAAGGCCTTGATGTGCTTCCTGTTGGAGCCATCCCGCCCAATCCTGCGGAATTGTTGCAGGGCGCTCGTTTCGACAGGATGATAGACGAGTTGAAGAAACGTTATGATTTCATTTACCTTGACTGTCCGCCTATCGACATCGTGGCCGATACGTCAGTAGTGGCTCATGTGGCCGACCAGTCATTGTTCGTGGTGCGTGCAGGGCTTATGGAACGTGCGCTTATAGGCGAAGTGGAAAAAATATACGCGGAAAAAAGGTTGCCCAACATGGCCGTGCTTCTCAATGGAGTGCGCCAGGTGTCAAGCCGTTACGGTTATCATCGCTATGGCTACCATTACGGCTATGGATATGGTTACGGCAATAATTATTACGGTAAATAAAGTAAAGAAAGGAAAAATGACATGTCTAATATATTGATAACAGGCGGAGCCGGATTCATAGGCTCCAATTTGTGCGAATATTTTTTGGGACGCGGCGAGCATGTGACCTGTCTGGACAATTTTGCCACCGGCCACATGGAAAACCTAATACCTCTCATTTCAGCCTATCCCGATACGTTCAGGTTGATTGTGGGCGACATACGCAACATGGCCGACTGCCGCCGTGCGGTGGACGGAGCGGACTACGTGCTTCATGAGGCGGCTCTCGGTTCCGTGCCGCGCAGCATCAATGACCCTGTCACTACCAATGATGTCAACATAGGCGGTTTCCTCAACATGCTTGTGGCAGCCCGCGATGCCGGAGTGAAACGTTTTGTCTTTGCGGCAAGTTCTTCCACATACGGCGACAGCAAAAGCCTGCCTAAGGTGGAGGATGTGATAGGCAAGCCTCTTTCCCCGTATGCCATAACGAAATATGTGGACGAGCTTTATGCCGATGTGTTCGCGCGCACCTATGGCATAGAGTATATAGGCCTGCGCTATTTTAATGTGTTCGGCCGCCGTCAGGATCCCAACGGGGCATACGCCGCCGTGATACCTCTGTTTGTAAAGAAATTCATGCAGCATGAGGCTCCTAACATCAATGGCGATGGCGAGTATAGCCGTGACTTTACTTACATAGACAACGTGATACAGATGAACAGGCTTGCCATAGAAACGACCAACCCGGAGGCAGTCAACCAGATATACAACACTGCTTACGGTGAACGCACCACTCTCAACCAGCTTGTGGCCTATCTGAAAGAATATCTGTCGGCATTTGACCCGGCAATAACCGGTATAGAGCCTACTCACGGTCCGAATCGTGCCGGCGATATACCACATTCGCTTGCCTGCGTGGACAAGGCAAGGAAGTTGTTGGGCTATGAACCGCAATTCAGCATGAAAGAAGGCCTTAGGGAGGCTGTCAAGTGGTATTGGGAGAATCTGTAAACGTGTAATCAGTTATTGCCGGTATGGAACTTAAAGATGTTGTTTCGAGCGCGTTAGCCTATAAGATAAAAAACTCCCGATTCTATATCAATTTGAGGATAAAGAGAAATCGGTGGGTCACACGGGCGGATGCAATGAAGTTTCTTGAAACTGCGCCTCCGGTGCTGATGCCAGACCGGAGCAAAGCGGACGGAATAAAGATCGGCATAGTCAAAGACAGCAATTTTTACGAGAGCAGGGGATTGGTGTCTCCGCGAGCTTCATGGCTCAGATATGAGCGTTTCTGCATTAACAACGGCATACGGTATGGGTTTTACGACATATACCGCAGCGACTGGATAGAGCAGGCCGCGCAATATGACATAATAGTCTGGCAGACCGATTCCAATCCGGCGGAGCAGCACATAGCGGAATCCAAGATTTATGTGCTTGAGCATGTTTTGAAAAAAGAGTGTTTCCCCTCATTCCACGAAGTATGGCAGTATGAGGACAAGTGCCGTGAAAACTATCTGTATAGTGCGCTTGACATCCCGTCCATCCCTACTGTGGTTACCAACAGTCTGGATGAGGCTTTGCACAGCATAGATACGGCCGACTATCCTTTCATCTACAAGGATTACATAGGTACAGGTTCCCGCGAGGTGGTCAAGATAGACAGCAGGTCGCGCGCCCGTAAACTGGTTTACCGCATATTCATGAAAGGCAAGAAAGGCCTGTGGGGACATTTTTTTGTCAAGAATATCTTCTATATGCAGAAATTCATGGCCGATGCCACTTTCGATTTGCGCGTCATGATGTCGGGCGAAAAGGCTTTCGGCTATTACAGGTATCCGAAAAAGGGAGACTTCAAAGCTTCCGGCGCAGGCAATTATGAGAAAAAGGAGATTCCTGAAGACGTGCTGCGCCTGGCCTATGACATAAAAAGGAAACTAGGCGTACGTCAGGTGGGGGTTGACTTCCTTTATTCTCCGGCAGAGGGAAAGTATTATGTCATAGAGACATCGGTGTTCAACCGCATAGATACGCCTGAGCAGTTGGTGGTCAATGGCGTTGCCGGATATTACGACATGTCCGACTTGGACAACATAACGTTCCGGCCGGGAAAGTTCTGGATACAGGAACTGACTTTGCAGTATCTCGTGGAAAGTCATGCGGCGAAAAAAGAAATTGATAACAAATAAAATATATACTATTTAGTAAAAGACAGTAGTGCTTACAGTCGGTTTTCCAAAGAGCCATAAGGAGAATGAGAGGCGCATAGCCCTGATTCCCGCTCATATAGCTGGTGTAAAACATAAGAATCAGATATATGTGGAAACCGGTTATGGCATGGAACTGGGTTACTCTGATGATGACTACAGGCTGGCCGGTGTCAATGTTGCTGACAGGGATTCCGTCCTCAGTCGTGAAGTGATATGCGATCCGAAAGTGGGTGATGCCGAATATCTCGGAGCATTGCGCGACAAGACAGTCTTCGGCTGGCTTCATGCGGTGCAGAACCGTGACATTACCGACAAACTGTTGCAAGGCCGTCTCACTGCCTATGCGTGGGAAGACATGTATGAATGCGGACGGCACAGTTTCTGGCGAAACAACGAGATAGCAGGAGAAGCTGCGATAATGCATGCATATATGTGCTACGGCGTGTTTCCATACAATACTAAGGTCGCAGTCATGGGGCGAGGCAATACGGCGCGCGGAGCCATCAAGACCCTCAACTATATGGGTGCGGATGTGATGTGTTACGACAGGCATACGGAACAGTTGTTGCGTGAGGAACTCGGGCGGTATGACGTGATAGTCAACGCCATACTTTGGGACACGCGGCGCACCGACCACATCATTTATCGCGAAGATTTGAAGCGGATGAAGCGCGGCGGCATGATTGTCGATATCAGTTGTGACAGAAACGGCGGCATAGAGACATCTCGCCCGACCACAATAGATAATCCCGTATATGTGGTGGACGGCATAATGCATTATGTGGTGGACCACACGCCGTCCATATTTTTCAAGACCGCTTCCGAAAGCATCAGTGCGGAAGTTTCCGGATATTTGGATTGCCTTATGGAAGAAAGGCGCAATGAAGTCCTTAATAAAGCCTTGATTGTGGAGCATGGTGTGATCAGGGATGAAAGGATAAGACTTTTTCAGAACAGATAATTTTTTTGATACTGTATATTCGTATAGCTGTGTAGTGTTAATGCCGGCGGATTATGAATCTGCTGTAGGTATGCGTAATATATCGCAGTCCGATCCTCTATCTTTGTCGGACACCTACCGTAAGCGATATATTTGAGCAATCTGATATAAAGAATGTATTTAGTGGTTTCAACGGATCTGAAATCCGTTGAAACCATGTGTATTTTTCTTTGAATGCAAATACAACTCGCGCTAAAGAAGAGATAAATAATGTCTAAATTAATATATAATATGAAAGAAATAAAGATTTGCGTGATAGGTCTCGGCTATGTGGGGCTGCCGCTTGCAAGGCTGTTTTCCACTAAGTATGAGACAGTCGGTTTCGACATGAATCCCGCCCGTGTGGCCGCCCTCATGGCAGGGCATGATGCCACGCTCGAAGTATCTGACGAGCTGCTTCAGAGCGCAATAAAGAACGGTTTCAGGTGTACCTCAAACATTGAGGACATACGCGGCTGCAACTTCTATGTGGTTGCCGTGCCCACCCCTGTGGACGAGAACAACAATCCCGACCTCACCCCGCTCTACGGCGCGAGCGAGACAGTGGGCAAGGTAATCTCCAAAGGCGACGTGGTGGTCTACGAATCCACCGTATATCCGGGTGTGACAGAGGACGAGTGCATCCCCGTGGTGGAGAGAGTCTCCGGCCTGAAGCTCAATGCGGACTTCTTCGCGGGTTACAGCCCCGAAAGAATCAATCCGGGCGACAAGCTGCACACGGTGGAGAAGATAAGGAAAGTCACTTCAGGCTCCACTCCGGAGACAGGCCGTTTGGTCAACGAGGTCTACAGCTCGGTCATCACGGCAGGCACGCACCTTGCCCCGAGCATCAAGGTGGCCGAGGCCGCAAAGGTGATAGAGAACTCGCAGAGGGACATCAACATAGCCTTTGTAAACGAACTGTCTAAGATATTCAGCAGGCTCGGCATAGACACACAGGACGTATTGGAGGCAGCCTCCACGAAGTGGAACTTCCTGCCTTTCAAGCCCGGCCTTGTTGGCGGCCACTGCATAGGCGTAGACCCCTACTATCTGGCGCAGTGCGCCCAGAGGCACGGCTACAACCCCGAAATCATCCTTGCCGGCCGCAGGATGAACGACGGCATGGGCGAATATGTGGCCAACGAGACCATCAAGCTGATGCTGAAGAAAGGCATCCAGGTGTTGGAATCGAATATACTCATACTCGGTTTCACGTTCAAGGAGAACTGCCCGGACGTGCGCAACACGAAAGTGATA
>DVIH01000067.1 GCA_018711405.1 Candidatus Avibacteroides excrementipullorum
GACGCATAGGCTCAGACTGATCAGTTGGTTGAACAGTTATATCGCGACCGCTATTCTCATCATAATATTCATAAACATCATCAGTATAGAATTCTCTTACGGCTTCTTTCGTGAAATCAATGAAACGACGGCTTTCATCCGTAGGCAAATTTCTCTTCGATGCTTCCCAAACCGACAAGTCTGCAAAAGCCTTATCTATATACTGTTCGTTTCCTTCAAGCGCAGCTTTCATCAGATAAGCCTCAGCACGACAAAGCAGAGTTTCTTCAGTTGTAAACTCACGACGTACAATGTGCGGATAGCCGATGCCTGCGACCTTATCGGTATATTCAAATTTCTCTATATTGTTGCTGAAGCACAATCCATAATCTTGTCTACCATTCAAGAACAAGCCGGCTGCCATGAGATACGGGTGAGGCATGATACTCCTCCATGTCGGTCCCCAGCCATACAATGAGCCGTAAGCAGCCTCATGATTTACGCCATAACGATATCCTGATGCGAAAACACGCCATGCTGTAGAATATGTCGGGATAAACAGCAATGTCGATGGGCTTTCATAATCAAGCCACACATTAGCGTATGCATCGCTTGTCGCACAATCCTCAAACTTTGTATAATCCCTCATCAGCGGAGCTGCAGCAGAAGCATCCTCACCGCCAAGCACCAAATTGGCATATTCTATAACTTTGTCATATTCATGCTTGTAAAGGTAGAAACGCGCAGCGAACGCATTAGCGGCGTTCGTATTGAAATGATATTTAGATACCGTATAGCTGGCATCATCTATCAAAGGAAGGCCTGCAAGCAAATCCGCTTCTATTTTCTTATAGACATCGGTCACAGTACCACGTTCATATTTTCCCTGAAGCACATCTTCCACTTCTGTCACATAAGGTATGCCAAGATCTGCACTGCTTGCCTCATCACCTCTATACGCCTGACAGAACACATTGGCTAAAATGAAGTGATTGAAAGCACGCACCAAAAGAGCTTCACCTTTAGAAGCTTCATACTCAGAAGGGTCAATGCCTTCGGCTTCAAACTTTGCTATTGCCTCAAGAGCATGGTTCGCTGTAGCGATAGCAGCATAACAACCTTGCCAAACGGCGGATGGAGAATCCTGAGCCATGGATGACCTTGCCGGTTCAAAAGCAAATATTTCATCGTCCATCTTCTCCATTGACAACAGATTAAAATAAACCGGTTTATCCTTATTTGAACCCGAAGCCCACGGAGAAACATGCGGAGAATTGTTGTCCACAACATTATCACTACTCAATTCACCGAGTACAGACCAGTTTCCCGAAGGATAAGCAGACACGAGGAGCTTCCTTACAGCTTCAGGCGTATTGATTTCGGTTCTTTGGTCCGGTGACATGTCAAGGAAGTCGCTGCACGAAGCGAACATGAAAGCAGACGACACAAGACCTATAGATATATATTTATTCAATTTCATATTCTTATTGTTCTATATTAAAAATTAGATACCCAATCTCAAAGTAAATGTAAACTGCTTAGGCATAGGAGTCGCAACACCACCGGAGTTGACGAATTCCGGATCCTGTCCGTTCAGCTTCTTGTCGGCATAGATAAGGAACAGGTTGGTTCCCTGTATCTTCAGAGAAGCGTTTGACAGACCGATTCTCTTAACGAACTTGTTCGGCAATGTGTATGTCAGCGAAATCTCTTTCATACGGATGAAACCTCCGTTAGCCACACGCTCGGTAGAATAGTTGTATGCATTGTATGCATAGCTCAACTGAGAGTCGTTCTGATACTGACGACGGCTGGCGATGGTCGGGATAGTAGTCTTGTTTTCGTCACCAGGTATAGTCCACCTGTTCTTGAACTCTTTCGGGCTGGCAGTCTGATCAGAGTAAGCTGCTGCGAAGACAGGGTCGAGACGAATCTTGTTACCGAACGAATAAGTGATGAACACATTCAAGCGGAAATTCTTATAGTCAAAGATGTTACCGAAGCCACCGGTGATAGTCGGGTCAACCGGACCTTCATATACGAGGTGATCAAGTTTCTCATACTCCTGGAAGTTGATGCTTGAAGTAGTAACCTCGCCGTTTTCATTGATGAACTGAGGCAGACCCTCATCGTTCAAGCCAACGAAAGGAATGGAGAACATGGCACGTACCGGATAACCTTCAAGGGCATAACCGGAAGCCGAGCAAAGTTCAAGCATTGTAGAGCGAGATTCCAAATCGGTAATCTCATTGACTGCATTGGAGAATGTCCAGTCTGTACTCCAGCTGAAATCCTTGGTCTGAATATTTCGTGTAGACAAAGTGAACTCAAAACCGTGAGACTTCATGGAAGCTACGTTACCATACTTATGAATGAAACCGCCGGCACCCTGAGTATAGATATCGCCGATAAGGTCATAGTTGTTACGAGTATAGTAGTCGAACACCAAGTTGATGCGGTTGTCGAGGAAACCTACATCGGCACCCACGTTGAACTCATATTTCTTTTCGTATGTCAACTCCGAGTTTGCGAGGTCGGACAGCACGATACCCGTCTCGAACAAGTCTTTCTCAGGCTTCCATGACTGAGTAGCATAATAAACCGGGAGAGCATTGGTAACCCACGACGGGCCACGGTCTGCAACCAACGAATAAGAAGCCCTCAACGTCATGTGAGAGAATACCGGCTGTTTGTAGAACCAGTTTTCTTCATGCACGTTCCAAGACGCACCGACGTTCCAAGTAGGCAACCATCTTGCGCTGCGCGAACGGCCAAGCTTGTTGGTACCTTCATAACGTCCGGTAAGGTTCACGTTATATTTACCTTTATAAGAATAGTTACCTGTCAAGAAGTAAGCGAGCGAACGAGTATAACCCCATGCATTGGCATAGTAAGTACGTCCTTCTTCTTTCATCTGTTTGAAGAGGCTCGGATCCATAGCGGGAAGTCCGCCTTCGTCATAGATGAATCCCCAACCTTCGAAATCGACCTGATTCTTATCGGTCTTGTTGGATTCCATACCACCAAAGAGGTTGATGATATGCTTACCGTCCTGAATCACCTTATTATATTGCACTGTTCCGCGGAAGTCCAACTGCTTCACAGAATAATCGCTGCGGAAATACATACCGCCTTCCGGCATAACTGATACAGGGTTGGCGTTCGGATCATCCGGGTCAGTGTACAGATACGGGTTGGAATACATTATGATAGGATCATCCACACCTGCGCGATAAGCTTCAGCCTGATTGGAGTGGTCTTTGATGAAATGTTCATTAGTAGAACTCTGATAACGATAAGCCACCAAAGCATGGAATTCGAGACCCAAGATAGGTTTCCAGTTCAATTCACCCTGGAACTTCATATCTGTCACGCCAAGCTGGATATAGTTGTTGTCCAATTCATCGAAGATGTTGAAAGGAGCATAGTTTCTGGAATAAGTGGCATTCGGGTCAAGAGTCCTCGAAGTATTGAGGGCGAAGCTGTAGGGGTTGATATCGAAACTTCTCGATACGGCACCCGAAACAACGTCTGTAGACTGACTCAAAGTACCGGGAGCTTCCTGATTACGATAGGATGCACTGGTCAACAAAGTCAAAGTAACCCATTTAGACACATCGAATGATGCATTCAAGTTACCGGTATAACGTTCAACGGCACTTTTCTTAGTCCATCCCGGATCGTAGAGAGCAGACAAAGAAGCATAAAGTTTAGCTTTTTCAGTACCGCCGGAAATACTTACCGCATGGTTCTGCTGCAAAGAGTTTCTGAACAACAGGTCAAACCAGTCTGTGTTAAGTTTTTCAGCTGTCTGCAAATATTTATTCATTGCCGCCTGAGTATTGGCCAGACCGAACTGTCCGTTAGTCTCATTATATTGTCTCATCAACTGATACATTTTTCCGTAAACACCCGATGAGCTGCTGCTTGCCAAAGAAGAGAAGTTCAACCAGCCTTTTTCCTCCATTTCCTTATATATACTCATCTGTTCCTGAGAGTTGGAAATGTTGTAGTTGTTATAGTTAGGTTTCATACGGGTTGTGAACTCACCGGTATAGTTGATAGTGCTGACACCGGCTTTACCGCGTTTGGTCGTAACGACAACGACACCGGCCATAGCGCGTGCACCATATATAGATGTAGCGGAACCGTCTTTCAACACCTGGAAGCTCTCGATGTCATCGGCATTAAGACCGGCGATAGCTGAAGAAATCAAGCTGGTAGCATCACCTGACGACAGGTCGTCAGCATCCACATCCACAGCATTTTCCAAGATCACGCCATCGACAACCCACAACGGAGTAGAGCTACCGTAGATAGACGTAGCACCACGCACGCGGATCTTAGGCGCAGCACCGAAAGTACCGGACACGTTCTGCACCGACACACCGGCTGCTTTTCCTTCCAAAGCACGGCTGACATCGGCCACACCGTCAAGTTTTGTATCTTCGGCATCCAGCTGGGTGGTAGAACCGGTGAAAAGACGCTTATCCATCTTCTGCATACCGGTCACGACAACCTCGTCCAAGACTTGGGTGTCAGCCGAAAGAGTAACTTTGATTTCGGAACCGGTCTTAGCGGCAACTTCTTCCGTCTGGAAACCTACGTAAGAAATCACCAAAGTCTTGGTTCCTTCAGGCACACTTAAACTGAAATTACCGTCAAAGTCGGTCACTGTTCCAATAGAGGTATTGCCCTTGACAACGACAGTGGCTCCGATAACCGGAAAACCGTCATCGCCCATGACGACGCCTCGCACATTCACATTCTGAGCATGTACGACAACCGTACAGAATAGCATCAGAAATAGCACTCGCAAAAAACTCTTCATAAATTCTTCTTAAATTATTTGATATTAACTGTTTATATATTGTTTTTATTTTTTCCGGCACACAAATGGGAGAAAACGCCACACGGCAAATCGCCGCAACACTCCGCAAATCTCCCTTTCATCCAACAAATATAATGGCAAGTAATCATAAACATTGCACGTTTCCCCGTTTTTAACACGCCCCGCATACGTTAAAAAAGCATATCGCGGACAACGGCAAGGAAAGCGACACCGCATACAAAAACCCATCCATTACTGCCAGGCACCGACAACGCAGCGTCTGCGCCTGAAATACGTCCTTGCAAAGATATAAAAATGGAATAAAGAATATAATTTATCCCAACCTATAATGAGAGATAAAATGACTTTTTACTGAAAAAATCCGTTTTTAAGCCATTCCGCCTTTTTGCAAGGGAGTATTTTGCTACATACAGTTTGCAAATATAGCTTTTAAAATCAAAACACAAGCAAAGAATCACGATTTATTTACAAAAAGGAAGATAAAAAGGACAAATAGCCGCCAAACAGGAAGCAAAACACAGAGATAAGATTACAAATATAAAGAAAATGGAGGTTTTCCCCGAAGAGAAACCTCCATTTCTGATATGATTATCGGCACGCGATGTCTCAATCGAGTTTCGGTCCTGCTGCAACGAGAGCCTTGCCGGCTGCATTGCCTTCGAACTTCGCAAAGTTCTTGATGAAACGTCCTGCCAGGTCTTTTGCCTTTTCTTCCCACTGCGATGCATCGGCATAAGTGTCGCGAGGGTCGAGGATGTGCGGGTCAACTCCCGGCAATTCCGTAGGAACGACAAAGTTGAAATAAGGGATAACCTTTGTAGGAGCCTTGTCGATAGATCCGTCAAGGATAGCATCGATGATGCCGCGAGTGTCGCGGATAGAGATACGCTTGCCCGTACCGTTCCAACCTGTGTTCACGAGATAAGCCTTTGCACCTACCCTCTCCATCTTCTTCACAAGTTCCTCAGCATACTTGGTCGGGTGCAGCGAAAGGAATGCCGCGCCGAAACATGCGGAGAATGTAGGAGTCGGCTCTGTGATGCCGCGTTCCGTTCCTGCGAGTTTTGCGGTGAAACCGGAAAGGAAATAATATTTAGCCTGTTCAGAGCTCAGGATAGACACCGGAGGCAATACGCCGAACGCATCAGCTGAAAGGAAGATAACCTGATGAGCGTGAGGTCCTTTAGATACCGGCTTAACAATGTTGTTGATGTGGTAGATAGGATAAGACACGCGGGTATTTTCAGTAACGCTCTTGTCGGCGAAGTCGATCTTGCCTGCTGCATCCACAGTCACATTTTCGAGCAGGGCATCACGGCGGATAGCATTGTAGATGTCCGGTTCGCTCTCTTTGTCGAGGTTGATGACTTTGGCGTAGCATCCGCCTTCATAGTTGAATACGCCTTCATCGTCCCATCCGTGTTCGTCATCGCCAATAAGCAGACGTTTCGGGTCGGTAGACAGAGTAGTCTTTCCGGTACCGGAGAGTCCGAAGAATATGGCAGTATCCTTACCTTCCATATCCGTGTTGGCAGAGCAGTGCATGGAAGCTATGCCGCGCAGAGGGTTGAGGTAGTTCATAATAGAGAAGATACCTTTCTTCATCTCGCCGCCATACCATGTGTTGAGGATAACCTGTTCGTTGGTCTTGAGGTTGAAGACGGTAGCAGTCTCCGAGTTAAGTCCCAGTTCCTTGTAATTGTCGACTTTCGCCTTCGCTGCGTTGAAAGACACGAAATCGGGTTCGCCATAGTTCGCCAGTTCCTCCTCAGTAGGACGGATGAACATGTTCTTCACGAAATGAGCCTGCCAAGCCACTTCCATGATGAAACGCACTTTCAGACGTGTAGCGGGATTCGCTCCGCAGAAAGTATCCATCACAAACAAACGTTTGCCGCTCAACTGTTTTACGGCTTTAGCCTTGAGGTCTGCCCAAGCCTCTTCAGAGCAAGGTTTGTTGTCGTTCTTATATTCATCGGAAGTCCACCACACTGTGTCCTTGCTTGCTTCATTGTATACAAAGAATTTGTCTTTAGGCGAACGGCCGGTATAGATACCGGTCATGACGTTTACCGCGCCAAGTTCTGTCACCTGTCCTTTTTCATAACCGTCAAGACCGGCTTTAGTCTCTTCCTCAAACAAGACTTCATAAGAAGGATTGTGAAGAATCTCTTTCACATCCTGAATGCCATACTTTGAAAGATCCAATTTTACCATAATGATTAAAATTTAATTAGTTGTTTATATTTTGTCTTTGAATGTCAGCTATAGAATGATGAAAAGCCTGTGTTTGGCTCTTTTCTGTTCACGCTGCAAATTTACAACAATCTCCCGAACGGCGTATGCCAATACGGAAATTTTTCACTATTTCATATTGCTTTAAGATTACTTCACAGAGAAAGCAGCGAAAACGGGCAAATACACCTTATTATATATATAGCATAACAGAAAAACAGACGGACATGCAAACTATAAGAAAAAAACAGTATCTTTGAGCCTGAATGAAAAACGCCACAGTCATGAAAACAAGACTTTATCTCGCAGCCCTCTGCACGGCTGCAATGCTGGCAACAGGATGTGACAAAAGCAACGAGCCGACATCCAAACCAGAACAGACACCACAAGTGTACGAAGACCTGATGGACTGCTATGACTTCAATGATGAAGTCACACTCTGCAACGGCAAAAAGCCTTCGGAATTGGAGTGGATTAAAGACTATGTGACAGAACTGCTCGACAGAGAGCATCTCAGCACATGGATGACATTCGCACTGATGGTGAAATGCCCGGAGCGTGACATCATACTGACTCATGAAGAGCTGTCATCGCCATACATCAGCGCAATGTTTGACTGCAACGGCAACCGTCTGACGCAGAAGGACCTTACCTCCGAAGAGCAGGAATACATAGACGTTGATGAGTCGGATAAAAATACCGTCATAGTCTGGATGAATACAGAGAAACTTTATGGCAGTGACATCATAGACAGACTGAGCGAATACCGGGATAAAAACAAGTAAGTCCGAGACCGAGCCGATCCCTGACAAAGATGGCGTACATACCCGCCAAAGATGGCGCACATCTCCGGCCGAGACCGAGCCGATCCCGACCGGAGATGAAAAAGCACAAGATTACACCTTATTTATATATAGAGATGCAGGAACCACCCTGCCAACGCGACTGATATAATCATACAAATCGCCGTAAAACCTGTTTTTGCCGAGAGTGACGGAATTGCCCACGATGATAAGTTTGGCTCTTGCCCTCGTCATGGCCACATTGGCACGGCGCACATCGGAGAGGAAACCCACGCTTCCGGCTTCGTTGTCTCTGACCATGCTCAGGATAATGACATCGCGCTCCTGACCCTGAAACCCGTCAACGGAGTTGACTGTCACGAGTTTGCGCAGGCGCTTATGAAAAGCGCACCGGGTTATCATCCCCCGCAACAGACCCACCTGCGATTTATAGGGAGAGATGATGCCGAAATCTATCCTCTCGTCCACAATCCTGTCCACCCCTATCCTGTCCACATAAACGGCCATGACATCGAGCAGCAGCTGCGCCTCCTGCCTGTTCATCTTGCTTTCCGTCCACCGGTTGACTTCTTCGTCAAAATCGCAACCGGCAGTATCGACCCACACCATAGGCGTGTCATACTGCAACACTGTGCGGGAAGCCACATCGGGAGCTGCAACCAGACGCCCGCCATAGAACCTTTCGGACGAAAAGCGCATAATGTCTTCATGCATGCGATATTGCACGGTGAGCATTTCCACGCACGACGGCTTTTCGTGCGCCAGCATCTCCATAAGCGTAACACTCAAACCATCGCGAGCAGCCTCCATGCACTTCACCGTAGGGGGCAACTGCTGATGATCGCCTGCAAATATCACCCTCCCCGCCTTGACAATGGCGCACCAGCATGACGGCTGCATGGCCTGTGCTGCCTCATCTATGAAAAGAGTGGAAAAGAAACGCCCGGTCATGACCTTTGACGCCGCTCCGGTGAGCGTTGAAGCGACGACCATCGCGCAGTCAAACAGGCTGTTGTCTATGCGTATCTCCAGCTCTACAGCCCTTTCGCGCAGACGGCTCAGACGATTGCGCACGGCTTCTTTTTCGGAACGCGACAAATTGCGGCGCGACAAGCATTCCCGTATGCCTTTGCGTATGCTCCACAGCTCCGGATAGTCGGGATGGCTCTCATATCTGCGCTCGTAGGTATGGGCCAGAAGCCTGTCGGTGACACGCATGGGATTGCCGATGCGCATCAACGGTATGCCCCTGTCGAGCAACTGCTCGGCAATCCAATCGACTGCGGCATTGCTCTGTGCGCATACCAGCACCTGCGGCTCGCGCTTTATGGTCTCGCAAATGGCTTCTACCAGAGTGGTTGTCTTGCCCGTGCCGGGAGGTCCGTGCACTATGGCCACATCGCGGGCGCGGATTATCTTGTTGACCGCAGCTTCCTGGCTTGCATTGAGCCACGGGAAACCGATCGGACGTTCCTGCCGGAAAGCTGGCATTTCACTGCCGAGAATGACATCACGCAAGTGCATAAGCGTTTTGGAAGATGTACTAAGGACTGTGTCGAGAGCGTCAAACATGAGGTTGAACGAGGCGGCATCAAACGCCACCTGCATGCCAAGACACCCGGAAAGCGACATCTCGCGGAGTTCCGACAAGTCTTTCTCATCAGACAATGCCACGACACATCTAAGCCCGTCGGTCAGGCACACATTAGCCTGAATTTTCAGGAAATGAGGTTCCGACACGTCAGAGTCTTGCCTCGATGCCACGAAAAACACGACAGGCTTGCCGGGTTCAAACTCATGCTCATCGACACGGGCAGGCGACAGTTCGGACAGGCTAATCTCCACGCAAAGCCGCCCAAAAGCATTATAACGGCTTGAGCCACACGCCACAGGATACCAGCAACGCCCCTGCCCCATGAGCCTAAGCACACCTTTCGTCTTTGCCTTCACCTCATATTCGGAACGTTCATACTCATATTCCTTGCGGAGCAGCTCCTGCTGTTTTCTCAACTGCAATATGACCGATTTCATCAAACAACAAAAAAAGGGAGGTGTGTCGTAAATTTTAGAGGTTCTGACACGCCTAAAGGGGCTGTGCCAAAATTTACCATTTTGACACAACCCCTCGTCATATTAATTACAGATAACTGATTATCAGATAAGGAAGCCGAGCAATACACCTGCCGCGACAGCCGAACCTATCACGCCTGCCACGTTAGGCCCCATAGCATGCATGAGCAGATAATTGGTCGGGTCATATTCCAGACCTACAATCTGAGATATGCGTGCAGAGTCGGGCACAGCCGAAACACCGGCATTTCCGATAAGCGGATTGATCTTGTTGTCTTTCTTAAGGAAAAGGTTGAAGAACTTCACGAACAACACACCCGAAGCCGTTGCAATGATAAACGACAAGGCTCCAAGTATGAAGATGAGAACCGAATCCTTAGTGAGAAACTGCGATGCCTGAGTGGAAGCACCCACAGTAACACCCAGCAGGATAGTTATCGTGTCGATCAAAGGCCCGCTCGCAGTATTGGCCAGACGGCGAGTCACACCGCTTTCTTTCAACAAGTTACCGAAGAAGAGCATACCCAGCAAAGGCAAGCCCGAAGGAACGAGGAAAGTAGTGAGCAAAAGTCCCATGATGGGGAAAATCACCTTTTCCGTATGAGAGACGGCTCTCGGCGGTCTCATCCTGATGAGACGCTCATGCTTGGTGGTGAGCAGACGCATGATAGGCGGCTGTATCACCGGAACGAGCGCCATGTAAGAATAAGCCGAGACCGCAATGGCTCCCATGAGGTTGGGCGCAAGTTTTGACGACAAGAATATCGCAGTAGGTCCGTCCGCACCTCCGATAATGCCTATGGCACCGGCCTGGTTTGGCTCAAATCCCATGTGAAGCGCAATCATATACGCTCCGAAGATGCCAAACTGTGCAGCCGCTCCGATGAGCATCAGTTTCGGATTGGATATCAGTGCCGAAAAGTCTGTCATGGCTCCTATGCCAAGAAATATCAATGGCGGATACCATCCGGAGGTTACGCCCTGATACAGGATGTTCAGCACAGAGCCCTCCTCGTAGACACCTATCTGCAACCCTGCCTCAAGATTGAACGGAATGTTGCCGATAAGAATACCGAATCCGATAGGAATCAGCAACATAGGCTCGAATTCTTTAGCAACGGCAAGATATATGAAAAACAATCCCACCAGAATCATTATCAGGTGTCCGCTCGTAGCATTGGCGAAACCTGTATAATCCCAAAAGGTGATCATGTTTTCTTTCAACATTCCAAGAAATTCACTCATAATCCTGCTTTTATTCGATTACTACAAGATCGGTTCCTTCAAGAACAGAATCCCCTTGTTTTACGTTAACCGCAGTTATCGTACCGTCTTTATCTGCATTGATATTGTTTTCCATCTTCATGGCTTCGAGGACAACGACAGTCTGACCTCTCTTGACAGCATCGCCCACTTTGACTTTCACGTCAAGAATAACTCCGGGCAGCGGAGATTTTACACCGCTCTTCTTTCCGCCTCCGGCAGCAGGAGCTGTCTGAGCAGCCGGAGCGGCAGCAGGCGCACTTGCCGGAGCGGCAGCAGGTTTTGCAACTGGTTTCACCACAGGAGCAGCAGCTTTGACGGATTTTTCCATTTCAATTTTATATGGCACTCCGTTCACTTCAACCTGAGCGACATTATCCACTATATCAGAAATAACGACAGTATAAGGATTACCGTTTATTTTATATTTATATTCTTTCATTGTGTTTTTTACTTTATTTGGGTTTAACGTTTCGGAATTTGACGCATCATCAGAAGTTTCAGCCCCCACGAAGAGGCAGTCTTGCTGTTTTTAAATGTCAATACATTAGATTCAATGTCGTGAAATTCGTTCAACTTCTCATGCAAAGCCATAGTTATAGCGGCTGCGACTTCATCTGCAAGCGTTGTTCCGTTTTTTTTGTTTTGCTTTTTCATCTTGTTGGTTTTTTAACGTTGGGTACCTCGCGCATCATATAAAGCTTGGAGTTCCATGGAGAATATCTGCGTTTCGTCCGCTCGATAGTAAGGACTGTCTCCTCCACATCGTGCACTTCATTTTGCATTTCATGAAGCGCCAGACCGATTGCAGCATAAACCTCACTCGATGTCTTGACAAATTCTTTAGCGCCGGCCTTGTCGCCCGGAGCAAGATGTCCGCTTTTGACAGCTCTGTTCTTGGAGACCTTCATGGCTATGACGCCGATAGCCTTGAATCCCAGAAACAACAATATCAGGCCTACAAAAACGACAGCCATCGCTGTGATAGACATTCCCACGCCATGCTTGTCGTGCATTTTGAAACCTTCTATCTTTTCGTTTCTGTCAATCGTAATATTATTCGTGCTCGGGGTGACATAAGAATCTCCTATTCCATCTTTCACTTCCCAGCCTTCAGCTCCATCGGCTATACGGGCATACGACTGATCTGCTTTAAGCGTATTTGCGGGAATGGTCACAGAGTCAATCAATGTTTTCCCGTTTGAGTCGAACAAGGCTATAGTATTGTCTTTAGTCGGATCGAGTGTAAAGTTTATATGGAATGTACCGCGATTGGGGTTTCCGTCAGCCCAAAACAAGGCATGCTGACGAGGTTTTATCTTCGTCAGGACATCCACCTTCGGAATCGGATACATCGTGGGGTTGCTCAAATCATTGGTAAGGAAACATCCTTTCAGATCGACAGACGCATACGATGTATTGAAGATCTCAATCCATGCGCTATGCACGCCATAATCGTCCTGGAAGTTTGTTTCATTGATTATAAGCACCTCATTGATGCGCAATGCCGTCGCATTTTGGGCGCGCGCGCCCAAAACCGACAACACCGTCATTAATAATAATGCAATTTTTCTCACATTCATAATCTACAACTTGATATTACAGTGGAATATTACCGTGCTTCTTAGCCGGGTTCATCAGTTTCTTTGTCTGCAATTGTTGTAGTGCGCGTATAATACGGAAACGAGTATTGCGCGGCTCGATAACGTCATCTATGTAACCGTATTTAGCCGCATTGTAAGGATTAGCGAACAGTTTTGTGTATTCTGCTTCTTTCTCTGCGATAAATGCTTTCGGATCGGCTGCTTCTTTCGCCTCTTTAGCATAAAGCACTGCCACTGCACCCGATGCGCCCATCACCGCGATTTCAGCCGTAGGCCATGCATAGTTCATATCGCCACGCAACTGCTTGCAGCTCATCACGATATGCGAACCGCCGTAAGACTTGCGCAATGTCACTGTAATCTTTGGCACAGTAGCTTCGCCGTAAGCATAAAGAAGTTTTGCACCATGCAGAATCACTCCGTTGTACTCCTGTCCAGTACCCGGCAAGAATCCCGGCACATCGACCAAAGTCACAAGAGGAATATTGAAGGCATCGCAGAAGCGTACGAAACGTGCGCCTTTACGCGAAGCGTTGCTGTCGAGCACACCGGCCATAACCTGCGGCTGGTTGGCAACGACACCCACAGACTGCCCGTTGAAACGTGCGAAACCTATTATTATGTTCCTTGCATAGTCTCTCTGTACTTCCAGGAACTCTCCGTTATCAACGATGGCACCTATAACCTCGTACATGTTGTACGGACGGTTGGGGTCATCAGGGATTATTTCATTCAAAGAATCTTCCAGACGGTCGATCGGGTCATTGCATTCCACCAATGGAGCTTCTTCCAAGTTATTCTGCGGGATGTAGCTCAACAGTTTTCTGATGATTGCAAGAGCCTCTTCCTCAGTAGAAGCGGTGAAGTGTGTCACGCCCGATTTTGACGAGTGTACGCTTGCGCCTCCGAGTTCTTCAGCAGTCACATCTTCTCCGATAACGGTCTTTACCACTTTCGGACCGGTGAGGAACATATATGAAGTGCCTTCCATCATAAGAGTGAAGTCGGTCAAAGCCGGAGAATACACAGCACCGCCGGCACAAGGACCGAAGATACCGGAAATCTGCGGGATGACGCCTGAAGCCATGATATTGCGCTGGAATATTTCCGAATATCCGGCCAAAGCATTGATACCTTCCTGGATACGTGCTCCACCCGAGTCGTTCAGACCGATACAGGGAGCGCCGTTTTTCATGGCCATATCCATGACTTTGCATATTTTCAAAGCCATAGTTTCAGACAACGAACCTCCGAACACTGTGAAGTCTTGTGCGAACACATAAACGAGCCTTCCGTCTATCGTACCGTAACCGGTTACGACACCATCACCGAGAAAAGTTTTCTTTTCCTGGCCGAAGTTCGTACATCTGTGTTTCACAAACATGTCAAGTTCCTCGAAACTTCCTTCGTCAAGCAACATGGCAATACGTTCACGAGCCGTATATTTACCTTTTTCATGCTGTTTTGCGATAGCTTTCTCACCGCCGCCAAGCCTTGCCTGCACGCGGAGGTCTATCAACTCTTTAACTCTTTCAAGCTGGTTACTCATTCTTTTCTATGTTTTTGGTTCGTTATTCCATTATTTCTCACAAAGTTCCGTCAATACGCCCTGTGTGGATTTCGGGTGCAGGAACGCGATGTTAAGGCCTTCCGCGCCTTTTCTCGGAGCCTTGTCTATCAGTCTGATGCCTTTCGATTCAGCAAAGGCAAGAGCGTTGGCCACTCCGTCTTCTATAGCGAAAGCCATGTGATGTATGCCTTCACCCCTCTTTTCGATGTATTTGGCTATGGTGCTCTCTTCGCTTGTCGGCTCGAGCAATTCGAGTTTGGTGTCGCCCACTTTCAGGAAAGCTGTCTTCACTTTCTGATCTTCTACCACTTCGATGTTATAGCATTTCAGGCCTAACACCTCTTCATAATACGGGAGGGCTGCTTCTATACTCTTTACAGCAATGCCCAGATGTTCAATGTGTGAAATTTTCATTTTATATAAAATTTTATATCGTGAACTTATAAATATATCTATGCCGTTCGGACATAAGTCGGTACAAATAAAATCATTTCTATCCAAAAGACGAAATTTTTCTTATTCTATTTTAATCGCATGTCTCATGCCGCCCGCTAATTTAAAGTCAAATTAACTAATATAGACAACATTTTGTCAGAAATGCTAAGCATAGTTTGAAAAAAGAGAAAACGGCGGCATGGTTGCCCGATGCCGCCGCTCCACTCATCTTTTTTGCTCCTTAAGCCTTATCTTCTTTTTTGATATAAGCAATGACATCGCCTTTGTTCACGGTATCTCCCTGCTTAGCGCAGATCTCCGTGATTTTGCCCTCAAATTCGGCAAACACTTCGCGGTGCTCTCCCCACATGGTAGTGATGTAGCAGAAGTGCTGTCCCTCCTTGATGTGCTGTCCCAGAGCAGGAGCCTGCGATGCGTCTACCACATCGATTTCCCAAAGTATCTGTCCTTTCACAGGAGCAGTGACAGGATCGCAGCCGGCTCTCTTGACCTTGAGTATCTCCTCTTCGTTGAATCCGCTCTTGGCCAGTTCGGCATCTTTAGCCCTCTGCAAGTCGGTTTCAAACCTCTGCTTAGCCACGCCCGACTTGTAGTCGCGATACTGACGGTCGTGCATTGCGAGTTCAAACAACTCTTCATCGTCATCGCCGTATTCCCATCCGTTCTCGTCCATTTCTTTCCTGTACTGGTCGAGCTGGTCGGGATATTCGTCCTGCGGGTTTCCAGTGTAGAATTCCAGTCCTTTCTCCTTGGCCAGTTCTATGATTTCAGGAGCAAGCTCACCGGGCAGTTTGCCGCTCTTGCCGAGTATCATGCCCCAAGTGTTATTGTCTATCATGCTGTAGCGCGGTTCGCCTTTGGCAAGGCAAAGCACATTCATCAACGCCACATTCTTCACGTACTGGCTGAAAGGAGTCACCAACGGCGGATAACCGAGTTTCGGCCACACGTAAGCCACTTCGTCAAACAGTTTCACAAGCAGGTCGTCTATGGTAAGTTCCGGCTCGCCCTTGCTCTTCAATATCATGTTGATGCCCGAATGCACGCCTTTCAGGTCGGCCATCAT
The DNA here is from genome assembly GCA_018711405.1 of Candidatus Avibacteroides excrementipullorum. Lineage (GTDB taxonomy): Bacteria > Bacteroidota > Bacteroidia > Bacteroidales > Bacteroidaceae > Avibacteroides > Avibacteroides excrementipullorum. Next base: position 15,899 of record DVIH01000067.1, read on the forward strand.
GGATCCCATCATACCGCCCGGCAGTCCGCATCCCAGCAGCAGCGATGATGTGAACTTGTTGCTCGGGTCAATGAAGTATCCCAAGAAATCATCTATAAACGACTGTGTGAGCGATCTCGCTTTCATGTATGCATTCATGTTAATTTCAGGCACTTTGAAGCCTGCGTCTTTCAGCATGGCCTGCACCGAAATCACGTCAGGATGCACCTTGCCCCACGACAGCGGCTCCATAGCCACGTCTATGATGTCGGCTCCGTTTTCGCACACTTCGAGGATGGAAGCCATGGAAAGTCCTGGGCCGGAATGTCCGTGATACTGTATCAGCACTTCCGGATGTTTCTTCTTTATTGACTTCACGAGCTTGCCCAAGAACACCGGACGACCTATTCCCGCCATATCCTTAAGACAGATTTCGGGAGCGCCCGCCTCTATGAGCTGGTCGGCTATGTTGGAATAGTATTCCACCGTATGCACCGGTGAGAATGTGATGCAGAGCGTAGCCTGAGGAATCATCCCTGCTTCGTTGGCATATTTGATGGAAGGAATGATGTTTCTCACGTCATTCAGACCGCAGAATATTCTCGTAATGTCAACCCCCTGAGCTTTCTTCACCTTGTACATCAACCTCCGTACATCGGCAGGCACAGGATACATCCTCAAGGCATTCAAGCCTCTGTCGAGCATGTGCGTCTGTATGCCGGCTTCGTTGAAAGGTTTCGTAAACGCGCGCACCGCCTTGTTAGGGTTTTCCCCGTAAAGCAGGTTCACCTGTTCAAAAGCGCCGCCATTGGTCTCCACACGAGCGAAGCAACCCATATCGACTATGACAGGAGCTATTTTCACCAATTGATCCACGCGGGGCTGATATTTCCCCGAAGACTGCCACATGTCACGGTAGACAAGGCTGAATTTAATTTCCTTTTTCATATCTTCATTTTTTCTAAAAAGAGGTTCTGAACTTTTATTACGGGCAAATATAATAATTCACCCGATATATAACCCATTTCGGCAAAACAAAATAAGGAATTTTTTCCTCAATTTCAGCACTGACGGGCAAACTGAGGCCTGGAGACTGCCGAAGACTATGCCAATTGCTAATTGCAGTTTGCATTCCGCTTGCGCAGTTCGGCAAGAACAGGGCATGAAGCTACGCGCGAGCAGCCGTCTATCCTGTCTATCGCCCCGCGCAAGAACGCCACTTCTCCGCGCACCTCATCAAGTTCCGCCTTCAAAGGAGCCACAATCTGCTCCGTCAATATCATCGAAGCCCGACGCACATTTTCCAATTCATCGGCTTTAGCTTTGGCACGCAGCACATCCGCCTCCGCTTTCAGTTTTTCCGCCTCGCGCAGATATTTCCGCCGGTCGAAAAGGCCTCTGAGGCAGCCCGCCGAGAGGGCTGCCGCCAGAATGCCTGTCACGGTACGCACGATGTCAGACCTGTCCGTCATCTTCCTGCCCGTTTTCCGAACCTTTTTGCGGACGCGGCTCCACCTGATTGAAGCGAAGTCCGGCCACAGCCTCCCTCAGACGGTTACCGGCATAAAAGGCTATGCGCGGCTTGCGGATGTTGGCGGCGGTAAACGCCTCTTTGGTCTCCGCCCCCGTGGACGATACCACGATGCGCAGCAAGCCAAGTTCGCCCATACGCACGCTGCGTCCGTTGCGCAACGCGCTGCTGATGCAATGCACCATGTTGGCGGTCGTTGCCTTGATGTCGCCTTCGGTAAGCGTACACATGGCCTGGAGGTCAGAGCAAAGGTCATCAAACGAATATTCGCTTGTCACTTGCGTCTGCGCATAATACTTTGCGGGGTCCTGCGGGTTTTTCGGGTTCTTCCTTGGTGTTACAGAATAATTGATTGCCATACGTTTTTTTTGTTTTTTAAGTCAGACATGGTTTTGTTTATCTCTCCGTCTCCTCACCGGTGATTTGACACTGCAAAGATATGTACGTCACCATACGCCGTCCGCGCGAAAATGACACTTGGCGGCAACACGCCACACCCTGCTCCGCCAAAGCATGAAAAGAGACAACACGGCGCAATGGCAAGACGACCCGGCACGATGCCCGCAGCTACTGCGCCATGACACGGCATGAAAAAACGGGAGCATCTCACGATGCTCCCGTCCAAATGTAGTTTTTAATCAAATTTTATGATTATAACTTGTCTTTATTCCTCAACCAGCACTTTTTCGCCGTTGACTATGTAGAGACCCTGTGCAAGGCCGTCCACAGCCTCGTCCACGCTCTTGGCCATGCAACTGCGAATCAACATACCGTCCACACTGTAAACATACATCTGTACAGGTTCTGCATATACACCGTCCACAGAATTGATCAATACGGTCTCCATTCTGAAGTTGGTTTCACCCCATACTGTGCCTGTATACTCGAATTCGGCTGCCTCGTCTGTTACAGGAGCCTCAAACACCTTCTCATCGTTGACGTATGCACCCGTCAGGAAATGTTCCTCATCGGCATAGAAAGTCACACGATACTCTGTGCCCGTAGCTATAAGCTCGCCATCCTCATAAGGCCTTGCAACATAGTCGCCAACGTTCATATCCCAATAGTCGAATATCTCGATGATAATCTCACCGCCCTCAGGCTCGTCGTATGTCAGTACGTAATACTCCGTCTCAAAGAACACAAGTTCGAGTTCAACATCGCCGGAGATGTTATACAACTGCCCGTTGCCGTCAGTACTTACATCATAGATGGACTCGCCGTTGACCAGGAAGTCGCGGAATGTGTAATTGGAAGGTACATTGCGGTTCCAGGAGAAGTAAGCATCGGTTGCAGACTTCGGTACGGTCACTGTCACATCCTCATCGGGAGCGGAATAATAGGTATTCACCTGCTTCAGAGAAGGTATCGACAGGTTGATGTAATAGCTTACTTCCTCATTGCCGGTGGCTTTCATCGTGATGGTGTAGACTTCCTCAGGAGCAGCCTGCTCGCAGACCACGCGAACTTCAAACACATGTCCTTTTTCAGTCGAGACAAGGCTTGCAAAATCAGTGCCATACTGGCTGAGTACACCGTCCACGTAGATTTCCTTGACCATAGAGCCTTCAGCCGCCGTCACGTTCAGGTCAACCGTATAGCCGCCAAGTGACTCGCTGTAGGCCACATTGCTGTACTCGTTCATGCCGGCATTGACCGTTCCGGTCATTTCCTGGTCATCAACAGTATAATAAGTGTAGGTCACATCGGCCTCTCCGCCTTCTACCGTGAGGTTCACTGCCACGTCAAAGTCTTTCACATCTTCCACGAAGACCACCTTGATGTCGAATACCGTACCTGCCGTTTCGGTATTGACTTCATACCACTGTTTTTCCTCATCAAATTCGAGGGCTGTACCGCCTGAATATACGGCATCCACTTTCCAGCCTGCTGCGGGAACCGGTATGATGTTCATCCAGTAACCTCCGAACGAACTATGCCATACATCAGTGAACGTGTTGAGGACGCCGAGTTCGAATGTGCCTCTAAGGTATTCAGGAAGAGAGTTGGCATAATAGTAATCCACGGTGCCTTCACCTTCCACTTCCACGTTGAATCCGTAGATGAATTCGTCGCCCGGTGATGCGTTATCCGTGAACTCTATCACAAGGTCTACAGTCTCGCCGGTCGTATAAGCTACGATAGGATTGATTCCCACTGCCCAATAAGCTCCCAAGTCCACTTCTTCGCCATTGGCTGTGATAGAGACGAGTTCCTCGCCATCCGCCGGTTCCACATCTATGTAGATTTCATAAGAGCCGTTACTGTTCAAAGGAGGATTCATGCCTATCACGGCGCCATCGGTCAACTCGCCTCTCTGAGTTCCGCTTCCGTCAGCAGGATAATATATGTAAGATGCCTTTCCGTTGCCTATCACGGTCACATTGTAGGTCTGCAGGTATTCCGGCTGGCTTCCGCCGTCAAAGACGACAGTTATTTCGGTAGTAGCCCCGAACGCTTCCACCTGGCTGTTGAAGTAGCCGTAGTTGTTCACATCGAACATAGCCTGCATGTCGGTCTGGCCGTTGACCTTTATGTCTGCCAAGGTATATCCGCCGGCAGCCTCCGGTCTGAGCGTCAGGTTGTAATATCCTCTTGAACTCTTGTATATGTTGAGCTGGTAAGTCTCGCCATCGAGCATTTCAATTTCCAATTCATCACCGCTTTCCGCATCGGTGTATGTGCCCATCAACGTACCTTCGCCCTCAATGTTGATTTTATAAATCTGGGTATAGTCAGGAGCCGGTTCGCCGAACACTACTTTTATAGTGGCCGGGTTCACGTCGGCAGGCAGATAGAAGTAAGCCTTGTCCAAAGTCTGGAGTCCGCTGGTGACTTCCTCGTCCAGCACGCCGTTGACAAGCACCTGGTTCACGGCCTTGCCTTCGCCGTCATTCATCTCAAGCCCTACGTAATAGCCTTGGCTATCGGCAAGCAGTTTTTTCACGGCATAAGAAAGCTCGCTGCCGTTCTCCACCGGCTGGTAATCGAAATTATACAAATCCATTGAGTACGGGCCGAAGCGCAACTGGCCGCCTTCGCCTTCCACTTCAAACTTCACCGTGAAGTCTTCCGCAGCCAGAGGCTCGAAGTTGAGCACAAGGTCTACCGTGGCATCAGGACATTTCACAATGAAGTGCTGCTTCATGTACTGCCACTGCAAGATGTCCACCTCGGCACCGTTGGCCGTTGCGGAAACGAGGTCATACCCTTCGGCCGGCACCGGAGTGATGTAAACCCAATAGCCTGAAGTCTCGGAATAATAAGGATTCATGCCCACAGAGCTGCCATTGGTCAGAGGCCCGCTCACCTCTTCGCCGCTTGTGGCATCGGTGTAAGAATATGTGGCCGAGCAGCCTTCGCCATTGATGGTGACGTTGTAGGTCTGAGTCACAGGTCCTGCCTCAGTGAAGACGAATTTGATATTGGTCGTTTCAGCTTCAGTAACGTTCGAGAAAAATCCGTTGGCCTTGACTTCATCCAAAGCATAAGTGTCGCTGTGGCCGTCAAACTGTATGTCGGAGAGTTCATAGCCCTGCGCTGCTTTCGGATAGATGTCAACCTTGTAGCCGGTGCCGTCCATGTTTGCGAACACGTTGAAATAGTTCGGGCCTTCCACGAACGAGCCTGTCATGGTGCCTTGTGTCAAATCCTTGTTCTGATACTGGTATTCCACCGTGCCTTCACCCTCTATCTCGATGTTGTACGTCTGGTTGTATTCGGGCTGCGGTTCCTCGCTTGCGAACACAAGATCCAGAGTGGCTTCACATACACCGTCCACAAAATAAACCTTGAACGAAGCATATTGCTTGCCGCTGTTAATATATTCGTTCCATGCGGCTGTGCTCTGCTCATTGTCAGTATCGCCGTCTATTATGATGTCGGCAAGTTCGCCCTGTATGTTTTCTATCGTCACAGGCAGATAAGAAAGGCGTTGATATACATCGTCAAAGACCACATCGCCGTTCACCACAGGCTGTGCCTCGGTATCGCCTCCCGCACTGCTGTAAGTCTTGACATCGGCGCTGCCCTCGCCATCTATGGTGCAATGCAGCACAAGTCCGGAAGCAGCCGGAGCGTCTTCTTCGCACACCACCCTGAGGTCATACTCCACAGGCACGGTAGCGCTTTGGAGCGAGATGGCACGTCCCACTGTCTGTGCTTCATCGTTCACGTATATCTCCTTGATGACATAGCCCTCGGCATCGGAAGCGAGGATAGTGACACCGCGGCGGTTCATAAGACCGGCCTTTATGCCCGATATGTAGTTGGGACCTTCCACGAGGTCTACGGTCTGCCTGCCTTCGGCTCCTGTGTACTGAGCCTTCACATCGGCTTCACCGCCCTCCACGGTCAGATTGATGAGAAATTCGTATTCCGGCACTTCAGGCTCATCGCCGCCCTCGAACACCAGTTTAACACTCACTTCACATACTCCATCACCATCTGTATCATCAACCTTAAAAGTTGCAGCCGGTTGAGTAGTTGTTTTTGTACTTTCATATTTTGCCCATGCGGCATCACTATGCACACCATCAACAAGGATATCCGTCAATGTTCCGGACTTTATATTAATTTGGGCATAAAACGAACCGTCATTCGACAGCATAACATCCGAACATACCACATCTTCTCCATCGACAAACTCAGGGAAATAAGAAGCATAATTATTATCCATGTAAAAAAACACAGCGGATCCCTCGCCCTCTTGCTGACAATGGAATGTAACATCCACAGCCTTTGCCACACCGCCCGCGGCAAAAGACACCAAACAGAGCAATGTCAGCCTGCTTAGCCAATAATGTAATAACTTTACCATAATATTAAATTTTTAGTTTATAAAAAAGGAATATTCTTCCGTCAATAATTTCTCATAAAAGTACCGTGCCTGCAAAACACACCTGCCCGTTGCATCCCGAATCCGGGCAACAATACATTCGCTCCAAATATACTTATTTTCCAAACAACAAAAAATTTTTTTATCTTTTTTATTTTTTCTATTTTGTTAAAAAAGCCGACACCGGCCCATGAATGCAGGATTTGTTATTTTTTATCGCCGAAAATGCCATTCACACTTACAAAAAACAACGCGGCAAAGTCTTTTAGCGGCAAAACATAACGGCACAACGGCAAAGAGCGACAAACAGGCAAAAGACGAAATTAAAAATCCCCCCGAGCATAAATAAAAAGCCGAAATAATATGTTTTTTATTGTCAAAAACCGCCGATGCCGCAAAAAGGGCGGAAGCATCTCACGACGCCCCCGCCCACAAAGAAAGTTATTCAGTAATCTTTAATATTGTGTCGACCCGGTTGTGCCTTAAAACAAGGCGGTAGATACAGGGTCGTTCCTGTCGCAATCAGTGAAATCACTGCAGGAATGGCGCCACTGTCAGAAATTCATCTTACAACTGCCTTCAACGCCTTGACTTCCCCCCCGGCAATGACTCTCACCACATATACGCCTTTCTCCAGATTGTCATTTTCCAATCTCATGCCCGACAAGCCGAATACTTCAAAAGAATCATAATCGCCGGAAAGCACTATCCGTCCATCCTCACTTGAAGCCGTTACGGCCATGCCTCCACCGGCAGCAGAACCGGATATGCCTCCATCGGCCATCACCCTGGCCGAAGCGGAATTCATAATCTGGGAATTGTACTGTCCCGCCACAGGCTGATGCATGAACACCACGCATCTGAGATTCTCCAGGTTCCAGTCTTCACCCAATGGCACGGACGTGTCATACACATAGTTGTCGCCCGTCCATTCTATCATGTCCCCATAGCCTGATTCGGGATAAATCCGCCTTACCACATTGTTATGCACATATTCATCCACATATATGTCCCAGTCTTTCTGGTAATAGACCAGACTGTCTTCCACAATCACCACGGACATCATGGCATCGTCATAAATCATCTTGAAATATCCGGAGCGTTCGCCTGAGGCCTCTATCAGAAGCGAATGGGTAGCTTCATCATACCTGGTCTTCAAATCAATGCTGACAAAAGCCGGATAAGTCAAAGCCTTGTCCATAACAGGGGTTATCACCCTTATGTCTCCGGCACATCCGTAAGCGGTCAGATTATCGCCCATGATATCTGTCCTGTTTATGGAGAACTGAGGAACGCCTGTCATGTACATCAGGTTGGAAAACACCGAACTGAAATCTATGGTGTAAGGGTCAATCTGCGACGGCGACATGTTTCTGTGATAGGATATCCACTCCACGTTATCCAGCCCCTCCGTCAAAATCTCAAGCCTGTTCTGCCCCATCGGACATACCATACAATCCACGGAAGTGGTATGTTCAAGCAGGTGCTGCCTGGGATAGTCCTTGTCATATACCACAAAACTGTCCTCAAAGGTATTAAGCACCACATCCTTGCCTTCCACCTGCGTTATGGTGGCTTTCAATGAATGGATTCCCATGGCAAGTTCCGGCACCTCAATCTCATCCTCGCACACTCCGGTGCTCCCTATGGAGTCTGTCATGTTCTTCAATACCGGTTCCATGTCGTCCACCTGGTATGACACCTGGAAATCTTTTGTTATGCGCCCCCCGTTGGCTATGTCCAGCCTATATTTCAACGTCTCTCCCGGCTTCAGGAAATCATCCGTTATCTCCATGCCGGTAATGCTGAGTTCCGGGTCCGGCAACCCCTCCTTTTCCACCACGCACTGCAGACTGAGCGAACCGCCGTACAGTTCGGACTGGTCCACCCCGTCTATATAAAGCGAACCTGCCTCCGGGGTATCATATTTGGTGTACGACACCGGAGCCATGCCGGCAGTTCTCTGCACCGCGTCATATCCTATGTAAAAAGAACCGCTGTTTATGTAAAAAGGGAAATCGAGCGCCACATCGTTCCATCCTGGCCGGCATGTGCCTACGGCCTGCTCATATATGTTTTCATCTGAATTTATGTCGAGCTTTATCCACAATTTCACATTGTCAATCTCTTCCTGCCATTCACCCTCGAAAAGACCTATCCTGACGGCAACGACTTTTCCGCCCACATACGGCTCAAGCATATCTGCGGACAACAACACTCCGGTAGAAAACGGCATATTGTCCCACGAAAAGCCAAAACTGTATTCATCCACACGGTCATTGCAATAACCTATAGCAGTCTGCTCCTGGGAAAAGGCCGCCTGGCAAGAAGCACACGACAGGAACGCTGCCGCAATCGTCCTTGCAAATACTTTCATAACGCTTATCCCTTTCATATTACTTCAACACCTTTTCCACGTCCACGGTTCCATCGCTATATACTGTCCGTCTTATATAAAGCCCTTTTTCAGGTGACTGCACTTTCAAACCGCTCACAGTGTAATATTCCGCACGGGAGATTTCCCTGTCCGCCGACAGCTGCCCAATCCCTTCTTTCTGATGCATGTTGTAAGAATAAGACAGATTGTCAACCAGCACCCATTGCATATTCGCCTCGTCCATTATATAACGTCTCTGAGTGACTATGGCGTTTTTTGACACGCTTAAGATATACTCCAACGACCCCGCAAAGAAATCCAGCTCAGGGTCAACAAACACGAAAGTGTTTTCTCCTACAGCCTTGCTTGAATCATACACGAACTCATTTTTCTCCGTATCAGTCCAAGGCGAAGCCCCCCCGGGTATGGAATACACCCATTCCACGATATTGCCCATGTCATCATATTCATAGGTAGTCCTGGTGGACGGCATCCTCATCCCCCCGTCTATGGTATATATCACCTCAAGGACTCTCTGCCCTTTCGCATCATACTCATACTCTTTCACAAGGTTATTGTACTTCTGCCCGTCGTAATAGTTATAGTACAGTTCCGACTCGAGCAACCCGGTATCATCGTTATAAGTGAAGTCGCAACCGCTATACAGCTCGTAATCGTCACTGAACCTCATGGCATAGACATCCGCTCCGGCAATCGTGCCGTCATCGTTATATCTTATGTCATACCTTGCCTGCGGGGTATAGCCGTCCCCCCAATTGGAAAAATTCTCACGATGTATCTTGCGGTTGTTTTCATCATAAGTATATGCCACATACGAGGTGCCGAACATGTCATACGAATCGCCAGACGGAGTCATGTTGAAATCCTCAAACTTTATGCAGTTATTGTTGTCATCGTATTCATAAAGCGAAGCATAAACATATACGCCGTTTTCAGCAATCTCAAAAATGCTATCCACAAGCATGTCATCGTTATAATAATATTCCGTCACATCGTTGGAACTGCCGGATTCGATTTTTGCAAGAGAAAAACAAACATCCTGCGCACCCGCGCCCGCAAACATGCCCGACAAGGCAAAAGACAGAAACAAGTATTTTTTTACCATAACATCATTCCTCCACCGCTTCAAAGTCATCTTTTCCCACTCCGCAAAGAGGGCAAGCCCAATCTTCCGGTATATCTTCAAACTTAGTGCCGGGTTCTATCCCGCCATCAGGATCTCCTATGGCCGGATCATATATCCAGCCGCATACTACACATTTGTACTTCATAGTTTAATCTGTTTAATTTAACATCAATTGTGATGCCAAATATATGTTTTTGGAATCACAATTCAAAATAAAAAACAGCAAATGGAACATGCATATTTTATTTTTTACAGAAAAGGCTGTAAAATATTCTAAATACGACCCGAGACCGCGCACAAAATGCCACCTGCGCTTACAAAAAACAGAGCCCCGCCCACGCCTGCCATTCCAGAGACACAGTCTGACAGTCAGCCGGGATGTACGCCATCTTCGCCCGGGATCGAGCCGGTCATCCGCCAAGACCGAGCCGATCATCGCCAGGGATGGCGCACATCCCGGACGGAGACAATTTTAGTGTTAAATCTTGTTCCCTTTTCAGCCGCGTTCGGGCAAAATGCCTACCTTTGCAGCAGGAAAACGAATGTGGAAAGATTTGAACAGCTTGCAACCACACAAAAAAATGCTAAACAGTACACCCCCACACACCTGTCTGTCATTTTTTTCAAGTCGCACGCAAGATGTCACAAAGAAAGCCGCACTCAGTTTCCCCGTTTTTTACTAATCAATAAAACAAAAAAGAAATGGGATATTTATTCACATCCGAATCGGTGTCGGAAGGACACCCCGACAAGGTGGCCGATCAGATATCGGACGCCGTACTTGACAAACTGCTGGCATACGACCCGAGTTCTAAAGTAGCATGCGAAACATTGGTGACCACCGGACAGGTGATAGTCGCCGGAGAAGTGAAAACCAAAGCCTACATTGACCTGCAGCGCGTGGCACGCGAGGTAATCAACCGCATAGGCTACACCAAGAGCGAATACATGTTTGAAGGCAACTCGTGCGGAGTACTCTCGGCCATACACGAGCAAAGCCCCGACATAAACAGGGGAGTGGAACGCGAAGACCCTATGGAACAGGGAGCCGGAGACCAGGGCATGATGTTCGGCTACGCCACAAACGAGACGAAAAACTATATGCCGCTGCCGCTCTACCTGGCACACAGGCTGCTCATGACGCTGGCCGAAATACGCCGCGAGGGAAAACAGATGACCTACCTGCGCCCCGACTCGAAAAGCCAGGTGACGATAGAATATGACGACAACCGCCGCCCGGTGAGAATAGACACCATAGTGATATCCACCCAGCACGATGACTTCATCAGGCCTGCCGGCCCGTCGGAAGAGGCTCGGCTCGAAGCTGACAGGCAGATGCTGGAACAGATACGCCGGGACGTGACGGAGATACTCATCCCGCGCGTGAAAGCCGAGTTAGGCGACGAGAAGATACTCGCCCTGTTTGACGGCAGCACCAGATACCATGTCAACCCCACAGGCAAATTCGTGATAGGAGGCCCGCACGGCGACACGGGGCTGACCGGGCGGAAAATCATAGTCGACACCTACGGCGGGGCAGGAGCGCACGGCGGAGGAGCATTCTCGGGCAAAGACCCGAGCAAAGTGGACCGCAGCGCGGCATACGCGGCACGCCACATAGCCAAAAACCTCGTTGCGGCAGGAGTGGCCGACGAGATGCTGGTGCAGGTGTCATACGCCATAGGAGTGGCCGCACCTATCAATATATATGTGAACACCTACGGACGCAGCCATGTGGACATGACCGACGGGGAGATAGCCGAAAAAATAGGACAACTGTTTGACATGCGCCCGCACGCCATAGAGCAGAGGCTGAAACTGCGCAATCCCATATACAGCGAAACAGCTGCCTACGGACACATGGGACGCGAGCCGAAAACGGTGACGAAACACTTCGAGTCGGCATACGAGGGCAACAAGGACGTGACAGTGGAACTCTTCACTTGGGAGAAACTCGACTACACGGACAAGGTGAAAGAGGCTTTCGGACTGTAAAAGGACAAGCATTCGGAAAGTGCATTGACAAAACAAGAAGAGAAATCTAATGGCCAGTGCTGACTGCAACATATAGGTTCAACAAAATAATAGCGACTGCAACTATTAGGTCTATAGTGACAATCGCTATTGTTATATATAAAGGTTTGATACCTGTAGTGTATGCGGACATGAGCACAGGCGACATAGCATCGCTCACAGGCGACATGAAGTTTTCCACATGCAGTTTCTGTAACGTGAAAGACATGGACATCACATCCATGTACAACGATGACGCATTCGAAAGCACAGGCACAGGCAACTATCAGACACAATTCGGAGACACGCGCATAGGCGAGATAAAAGACGGCGCGCTGATGCTGAAAGCAGACTATTCAGACCTGAGAATAGATGCCATATCAGCCTCAACAAACATACGCGCCAGCTTCAGCGATGTGAAACTGAAAGCCTTGCTCCCCATGAACATCGAGGTGGAATCGGAATATGACAAGTCTTTCAGTTGCAAGGTGCCGCTGAAGAAGACAAACGAATATGAAAAGAACACGTCATACAACATGACAGGCAAGATAAGAGGGGGCAACCCCAACCTGACACTGAAATACACAGGAAAATATTCATCGCTGCAAATAAGATAAACACATATATAAATAATATAAAATAAGGAGAAAAACATCATGAGAGGAAAACTGCTATTGCTGCTCGCGGCACTGACCCTGACAGGCACGCTGGCTATGGGAAAGACAAAGGAAAGATTCGTACTGCAAAGCAAGAACTATGAGTTTCAGGATTTGAAAAGTTCATGCGCTGTGGAAATAGAACACTCTTTCGGCACGATAAAGTTCATAGACTGCGAGCCGGGACAAGTAAGAGTGGAAGTGAAAGTGACAACCACAGAGACCGATGAAACATTTATAAAAGACATGAGATTCATGAATCCCATAGAAGAAGTGGAGGTGAACAAATCGGGCGACAAGATTATAATAGAGAACAAAAACCAGAGGAACGAAAACGGCTTCAACAAAAGCAAGAAAGGGAAAAGAGGTTACAGCGGCTCCCGGCTTAAAAGCGAGAAAGATTGGAGCGTGGACATAACAGTGTATATGCCAAGCGAGATGAGCATCAATCTCGAAGCTGCTTTCTGCGACATAACAATGTCTGAAAACAACCAAGGGGAAAGAGACCTGGAGGTAGCTTTCTGCGACATGACCGGCGGAGACTTCAACAGGCTCTACATGGAGAGCGCGTTCAGCGATGCCGTGCTGGGCAACATAAAAGAAGCCGACATCGATGCCTCATTCTCCGACATCAAAGCTGAAACCATAGGAAGCATATCGGGCGACTTCGCTTTTGGCTCTTTCCATTTCAATAACATAAAAGAAAAGAAGTCCGTATCGTCAGTATTCACAAAAGGCATCTGAGATGACACTTGCATATTACTCCGGGCAGAGACCTCTTCATTTTCTCAAAAGGTCTCTGCCCTCGTATGCGCAAAAGGCATCTTTCCACTCTTGCGGAATCGGCTCGGCCTGCAATGTTTTGAGATTATAGCCCACCATGACGGTCTCGCAACTGCATTTCACCTCGCCTGTTTCGGTATTCACCCCGCGCTGGAGCAGCTTGAAACTCTTGTTGCCTATCTCCGCCACTGCCGTCTCCACTGCAATCTTCTCATCGAAGAATATCGGTGCATAAAAGTCAGAATGAAGCGATGCTATGATAGTGACATGCTCTTCCCAATCAATAGTGCCGAACACATCTGTGAAATAGTGCGTCTTCGCCAGGTCGTAAAAAGAGAAATATACCGCATTGTTGACATGGCCTAACCTGTCAAGATCATTGAAGCGCAACTGTATGGGCATTACATGTCTGAATTTTATATCCTTATACTTGTCTGTCTTTTCCATTTTTCCTGATTCACTTAAAACATTTTCGCAATCCGTTCCATCCCGGCAATAAAAGCATCTACCTCGCTCTTTGTATTGTACAGTCCGAACGACACTCTCACCGTACCGCTGATGCCGTAATGGTGCATAAGCGGTTCCGCGCAATGATGCCCTGTCCTCACGGCTATGCCGAGCCTGTCGAGCAACGTTCCCACATCGAAAGGATGAACATTACCGAGCAGGAACGATACCACACCGCAACGCGAAGCGGAGTTCCCGATGAACCGCACATCTTTCAACGAGGAGAGGGCATCGACCGCATAAGTTGTCAACTCATGTTCATGACGGTTTATATTATCCATTCCTATGGCGTTCACATAGTCGAGCGCAACAGCCAGAGCATGACTGCCCACAAAATCGGGCGTGCCTGCCTCAAACTTATATGGGAGTACATTGTACGTGGTTTTCAGAAACGACACGTTCTTTATCATCTCACCCCCGCCTTGATAAGGAGGCATCCTGTCGAGCCACTCTTTCTTGCCGTAAAGCACACCTATGCCCGTAGGTCCATAGACCTTGTGTCCGGAGAAAGCATAAAAGTCCGCATCAAGCGTCCTTACATCCACCGGCATGTGGGGAGCCGACTGCGCCCCATCTACAAGGACAGGAACACCCCTCTCGTGAGCCATGCGTATCATCTCTTTCACAGGATTGGCAGTGCCGAGCACATTCGACACATGAGCCACCGCGACTATGCGCGTCCTACCGGTAAACAATCTTTCATATTCATCCAACAGGATTTCACCCTCATCCGATATGGGTATCACTTTCAGCTTCGCACCTTTTCTTTCGGCAGTCATCTGCCACGGCACGATGTTGCTGTGATGCTCCATTGCCGAGATGATGATTTCATCGCCTTCCTTTATAAACGCTTCCCCGAAAGAGAAAGCCATAAGATTAATGCTTTCGGTGGTACCGCGCGTAAATATAATCTCCTCCGATGATTCCGCACCGATGAAACGGCGCACAGTCTCCCTCGCCTCTTCATGCAGTTCCGTAGCACGCTGCGAAAGGAAATGCACCCCGCGATGCACATTGGCATTCACCGAATAATATTCTTCCGCGATGGCATCGACCACCGCTTTCGGCTTCTGCGTAGTCGCCGCATTATCGAAATATATCAGAGGTTTGCCATATACATCTCTTTTCAGTATAGGAAAATCTTTCCTTATTTTCTCTATATCAAACATAACCTTACATCATTATTATTTCTTACAAACCCTGCATCCGTTGCATTTGCTCAATTCCCCTCTGAACCGCAGTTCCGCAAGCCTGTGAAGCCTTTCTTTCAACGGTTCCAGCTTTATGGAATCTATAACCTCTCCGGCAAATGCAAACATGAGCAACATACGCGCCTCCTTCAGAGACAGCCCGCGCTGACGCATGTAGAACACGGCACTTTCATCGAGCTGCCCTACTGTAGCTCCGTGACTGCACTTCACGTCATCGGCATATATCTCCAGCTGAGGCTGTGCATACATGCGTGCGTCTTTTGTCAGGCACAGATTCTTGTCCACCTGTTCCGAATCGGTCTTCACTGCACCGGGACGCACCAAGACTTTTCCTGCAAAAGCGCCGACAGCCGCATCATCGAGCACATACTTGAACAGTTCGCGGCTCACGCAATGCGAAGCCTTGTGGTCTATGACCGTGTTATTGTCCACATGCTGCTTCTTGTCGGCAATGACAAGCCCGTTGAGTATGGTCTCTGCCCCCTCGCCTTCCAATGTCACCCCGATGGTGTTGCGTGTCAAGCCGTTGGTAAGCGTCACCCCGCTCATGCGGAACGATGAGCCGGCCTCCTGCCTTACATAAGTACCGGCCATGCGGATGTTGGAAGAATCAGTCTCTTCCACCTCATAATAATCCAGCACGGCATTCTCTCCGGTGAATATCTCAGCAGTCTGCGTAGAAAGGAAGCGTGAATCGCCCTGTGCATGGTCGCAAACGAGAACTTTGGCCTGTGCTCCCCGCCCCAGAGCTATGAGCAGACGCCTGTTGGCCATAAAATCGATTCCTTCCGAGCTGCGCACATTGACTATCTGGACAGGTTTGTCCAACACTACATTGTCGGGTACATAGATGAATACCCCGTCCTGAGCGAATGCCGTATTGAAAGCCACAAGCGAATCGGCATCGGCACAGGCTGCACGGGCATAATATCTTCCCACAAGTTCCGGATACTTCAGCGCCATGTCGTGCAATCCTCCTATCATCACACCTTCTGGCATGGAAGCCGGAGCTTTCATATCTGTATAAAACGAATCATTGACCGTGAATATCTGAAAAGTGCTTATATTGGCCACATTGCATTTGAATGACTCGTACGGATTGACTTTGGGCTTTACCCTGCCGAGATTCATGCCATAGTCGGGAGCGAAACAAGAAGCCACATCAGTGTATCTGAACTTTTCATCTTTCTTTCCCGGAAAGCCGAGCTTCAAGAAAGAGTCCATAGCCCTGTCTCTGACGCTGTTCATAACATCAGAACTGTTTCCCTTTATCATCCCCGAAAAGCGGCTGTAAAGATCCGTATATTGTTTTTCAGCATTATTCATAAATCGAACCTCCGCATAAAAATCACTCTCCAAGTTCTTTCTTTATCCAGTCGTATCCTTTTTCCTCGAGTTCCAGAGCAAGTTCCGGACCGGCAGTCTTCACTATGCGCCCTTTGTAAAGCACATGCACAATGTCAGGTTTGATATAGTCGAGCAATCTCTGATAGTGAGTAATGACTATGACACTTGTCTCAGGAGTCTTAAGTTTGTTCACCCCGTCGGCCACAATGCGCAGCGCATCAATGTCTAGTCCGGAATCGGTCTCATCAAGTATTGAGAGGCAAGGTTCGAGCATAGCCATCTGGAATATCTCGTTTTTCTTCTTCTCGCCACCGGAAAATCCTTCGTTGACACTGCGGTTGGCCAGTTTATTGTCAAGCTCCACCACTTTTCTCTTATCTCTCATCAGGCGGAGGAACTCGCTTGCCGTCAAAGCCGGCAGCCCCTTGTACTTACGATGTTCGTTGACAGCGGCACGCATGAAATTGACCATGCTCACTCCCGGAATCTCCACCGGGTACTGGAAACTCAGGAAAAGCCCTTCTCGCGAACGCTCCTCAGGAGAGAGCTGCGACAAGTCTTTTCCGTTGAAAGTCATACTGCCTTTAGTCACTTCAAATGCCGGGTTACCCACTATGACCGATGACAAGGTACTTTTGCCCGAGCCGTTAGGCCCCATTATGGCATGTACCTCTCCCGGTTTCACAGTCAGGTTTATTCCCTTGAGTATCTCCTTGCCATTGACGCTGGCATGCAAATCTTTTATTTCGAGCATATTCATTGTAGTCTTCCTATTTTATTGTTCATGTTTTCTTTTTTTATCCCACAGACCCCTCGAGCGAAATCTGCAAAAGTTTCTGAGCCTCCACCGCAAATTCCATAGGCAGCTTGTTGACCACCTCTTTGGCATAACCGTTCACAATCAGACCGATGGCATCTTCGGTGGATATGCCTCGCTGGTTGCAGTAGAACAGCTGTTCCTCGCTGATTTTCGAGGTCGTCGCCTCGTGTTCCACCACAGCCGTATCGTTGTGTATGTCCATATACGGGAAAGTGTGCGCTCCGCATTTGTCGCCGAGCAGCAGGCTGTCGCACTGACTGTAATTGCGCACATTATCCGCCTTTGGCGACACTCGCACCAGTCCGCGATAGGAATTCTGGCTCCTGCCGGCCGATATGCCTTTCGATATGATAGTGCTCTTTGTGTTGCGTCCCAGATGTATCATCTTCGTTCCCGTATCGGCCTGCTGGTAATTGTTGGTCACAGCCACCGAATAGAACTCCGCCTGCGAATCGTCTCCGGCAAGCACGCAACTGGGATATTTCCATGTTATCGCCGACCCGGTCTCCACCTGCGTCCACGACAGTTTGGATGCCACGCCCTTGCACAGTCCGCGTTTGGTCACAAAGTTGTATATACCACCCTTGCCGTCCTTATCGCCGGGATACCAGTTCTGCACGGTGGAATACTTCACCTCAGCCCTGTCGTGCACATATATCTCGACTATGGCCGCATGGAGCTGGTTGCTGTCGCGCATCGGAGCGGTGCAGCCTTCCAGATACGACACGTAGCTGTCATCATCGGCTATGATGAGCGTCCTCTCAAACTGCCCGGTCTCTGCCGCATTGATGCGGAAATAGGTGCTCAGTTCCATAGGGCACCTCACCCCTTTGGGGATGTAAACGAACGAACCGTCTGAGAACACGGCCGAGTTGAGAGCGGCAAAGAAATTGTCGCGGCTGCTCACCACGCTGCCCAGATATTGCCTGACCAGGTCGGGATGCTGCCTCACCGCCTCGCTTATGGAACAGAAGATAATCCCCTTGTCCATAAGTGTCTCCTTGAATGTGGTCTTGACCGACACCGAATCCATCACGGCATCCACCGCCACACCGCTGAGAGCCATCTGCTCTTCCAGAGGTATGCCGAGCTTGTTGAACGTCTTGACCAGTTCCGGATCGACCTCGTCCATGCTTCCCGGCCTGTTTTTCTTCCCGGCAAGCGGGTCGGCATAGTAGCTTATGTCCTGGAAGTCTATGTCTGGAATGTCAAGGTGCGCCCATCGCGGCATCTCCAGCGTAAGCCAGTATCTGTAGGCATCGAGACGGAACTGCAACAGCCAGTCCGGCTCCTGTTTCTTGGCCGAAATGAGCCTTATGACATCTTCATTGAGTCCTTTGGGGATAATGTCTGTATCCACCTGCGTGGTGAATCCGTATTTATATTTTTCGTCCGCCACCTCGCGGACAAACTTATTGTTTTCTTTCTCTTTCTGCATATCTCCTCACATAAAAATAAACATCTATTCCGCCTGCGCCCCGCCCGCGTATCCGCTCCGGCCTATGTCCTCCATCACATCGGAGGCGGCATCGCCGAATTCGCTCACATAAGGCATTATCTTGTTCAGGCAGTTTTTACTCAACTTATAATAATATGATTTTTCCTTGAAACCTTCGGGATAGATTTTCCCCTCCAGCTGCACCGACTCTATCAGGTTGAAAGCCACACCGGTTATGACAAGGTATTTCAGCACGCCCAACGCCCCGCCCGACAAGCGGTTCAGCCAGCCCATGTCAATGGCATGCACCACTTTGCCAAACAGACGGGCCAGCAGCCCTCCGGCAAGGACTACTATGAAAAATATCAGAAGGAAAGCGACGGCACGCGCAAGTCCGGACTCCCCGTCGCCAAACATACCGGCAAGGTAAGGACACAGCACATTGCCGGCCACGACACCCACTATAAGGCTTGCCAGAGAAAACAACTGTTTCACCAGCCCTTTGAACAGGCCCTCCACCAGCCCTATGCAAAGCAGAGCAGTGATGAGTATGTCTATCCCCTCCATGTGTTGCATGACGTAACCTCGCTTACATTAATATATATATGGTATCAGCCTGCAAATATACTGTTTTTTATCCGTATAGAACAAAAACATTTCGCACGCCCCCTCAACGCTTGCAGCAGACGCATCACAGCCCCCGATGCACATTTGCCACATCATTGCGGCACGGCATCCGATCTTACGGAAAAGTATCGTTCGCCACTATCGTCACAATAAAAATTTCACGCCTGCGCTCCGGAAGGCATCATAAAACAAAACAAGATGCACGGATATAAAAAAATAGCAGAAACTTCACAGTCTCCGCTACCTCTTTATGTTTAACCTAAACCTTAACTATGAAAAAATCTAATGCTTTTACATCGACGGTAAATATACGTTTTATTTATTTAACAAAACAAGACTTGAAGAAAAAAACACATCTTCTTTAATATTATTTAACAATAAAGCCCATTTCCCGCCTTCGGGCGCATCGCGTCATTGCCGTCAAAAAGACACTCCGAAAAGGGCTGAAAAAGATCGGCTCGGTATCGGGCTGAGATGTGCGCCATCTTCCCCAAGTATGTGCGCCATCTTTGCCCGGGATGGCGTATATCCCGGGAGGAGACCAAGCCGGCCTCTCACCGAACCGATGAAAGCCTGTCGCAGGCACATGGGCAAAGCCTGAGATGCAAGAAAGACATGTTTAGAAAAAAACAAAAACGGGGGGCTGCGCCTTACTTTTGGGCGCAAACCGCACTGCATGTTCTAAATCCCCACATACAATTTGAGATAATTGCTTGGTGCATACCCGAACTTTTTCTTGAAAGCCTGTGAAAAATGCGATCTGTTCTTGAACCCGACCATATAACCGACATCCTGCGCTGTCGAAATATTTTCAAGCAACAGCTTTTTTGCCTTTTCCAGCCGATGTTCCATAATCCACCGCTGTGGAGGCAAGGGGCTGACTTTGGCAAAGTCGCGCTTGAAAGTGGCAAGGCTTCTTCCCGTATAGGAGGCAAACTCTTCCAGCGTCAGGTCTTCCGTGTAGTTCTGTTCCATGAAGTCCATCAGGTCAATCTTCCACGCTTCGCTAAAGTCGAACAGTGTCGGATAGAACCGGGTATCTATGGCAAGCAAGCACATGACGGCTTCCTGCACTTTCAGACGCAACCATTCGTCCGAGGGCTTTTCCGTGCTGTCCGTATAGGGCAGGAACGAATCGAACAGACTTTTCAATGCCGTCACCTGCGGCAGTATGTTCACCGTCTGTGCTATCGGACTTATGTGATGCAGTTTCTTACAGGTAGCGGCTATGCGGTTGTAGTATTCTTTCAGTTCGTGGCGAGGGAGCGAAAAGTTGATTCCACGGTAAGGCTCGCCGTAAAGGGGCACTTTCGTTACGTTTATCGAGCAGTCACGGCGCACAAACACATAATTGCCCGCCACAATCTCGTCCGTTCTATCCTTGCCCTCTATGACCAATTTCCCCGAGCGCACGAATATAATGGAATGGGCAGGCATCCTGTGTTCCCAATGCATGTCGTGGGGTATGCAGCAGCTCAGCAGGATGTCGCCATAGTTGACTAAGTTTTCTATCTGTCCGTCCATGCTTGCAAAAGTAGTCAAAATAAATTCTTATTCACGCTTCATTTTGAGGAAGATTTCAGGCATGGCGGTAGGATTCATAGGCTTCATGTCCACCAAATCAAGCGACTTCACCATGTGCAGTGTGCCTTGTTTGTAGGTTTGGAAATGTTCGGTCGTGAGATGATGCTTATAAGCTTCCCGGTCGGCATATATTTCCAATATACGCACTTGGCAGGAATCCCGTTGCTGTATCATCGGATAGATGGCTATCACTCCCGGTTCGTTGCGGACAGAAACAGCCCCGACATTCAAGGCGAACGACAGGTATTCATCCAAATATTCGGGATAAACCTCTATTTCCGAGATGCGCACCAACATACTGTCGGCTTCAGCGTCTTCACAGGCAATCATCTGCTTACCATAAGTTGCACAAGGCAGGTTGAAAAGCCGTTCCGCATTCTTCCGCAAGAACATTTCCGTATATGCCGACAAGCCCTTGTCTTCGGACAATTCCTTTTCCAGCCGTTGCAGATTTCCCGTCAATACTTCCGCAGGCTGATAGGGATAGTCCGAGCCATAAAGTATATGGTCGGGCGTGGTGACAGTGAGCATACTTCGTATGACGGTTGGCGAGGCTGCCCCTGCCAAGTCGTAGTATAGCCGTGAGAGATTGGCTTCCACATCTACTTCGCCTACCTTCCCTTTGGCTTGCAAGGCAGGAAGAATCGCATTCATGCGCAGAATGGCAAGGGGAAGAAATGAACCGCAATGAGGCACTACTACTTTCACGTGCGGATAGCGCACCAATACATTGCGAACAAGCATGTTCAGGACGGCACGGGTCGTTTCCGCCGGATATTCGTAGGGGGCCGGCGGAAGGGCAGCCATCAGTTCCTCATTCACAGGCACAGGCTTGTGCGGATGAATGATGATGACGGAGTGACGCTCGTTCAAGACTTCCATCAGCGGGTCGAGTTCCTCATCACCCAAATATTGTCCCCGACTGTTGGTCGCCAGTTTCACGCCGTCTGCTCCCAAGGTGTCAAGCGCATAGACGGCTTCGCGGATGGCGGCATCCACATCGGGCAGTGGCAATGAGGCGCAAAACCTGAACCTGCCGGGATAATCCGCTTTCAGCTTGGCGCAATACTCATTGTAACGGCGTGTCGTCTGCTGACATTCTGCCGTGTCATCGAAATATGGTTGAGGGGCAGGCATCGTCAAGATGGAGCATTCTATGCCGGCCTCATCCATGAACTTCAAATGCGCACCGACATCCCATGCCGGAAGAGGAAAGCCTTCATCCAGCGCGGCATCGTGCTTCTCCAACGTCTCCATATAAAACGGCAGGATGTTATGGCAATGCACATCCACAATGCCTTGTGCCGCCACGTTTCCTGCCATGCAAGTTGATAAAACCATAAGCGATATTATTTTCTTCCACATATTCTTTTACCGTATGAAGTTATCATTTCCCGATATTCCTTGCCCGGCCGGGTGCATTTGTCAATCATCTCGCCTGTACGCAGGTAAGAATAAGTGGGCATTTCAAACAGGACGGGTTTCAACTTGTTGTAGTCCACCTTGCCGTTTTCATTGAGGCAATCTTCCTCCACGTGCGTGGCATTGATTTTACAGATGAAATTGTCGAAGGTTTCCGTCTCGTAGTTGTCCACCACTTCGCACTCCATTACCAGTGGGCTGTCCTCGATGACGGGTGTCCGTCCTTCGTCCAAATGCCACTTGAACACTCCGGACTTGTCCGTTTTCGCGCCGCTTGTGATGCCTACATAGTCGGCACGCGGCAGCAGTTTTTCATCTACCACATTGACAGACAACCGATCTGTTGCCCTGATTCCCTGATTGGTGTGATGGGGCTTGTAAAGGCTGACCATGATGCGGTCGTGCCCGATGATGCCCACATGTCCTGCCAACAACCATGCGGGCTTGTCTTCCATCATTGTTCCGATGACGACCGCCGGGGTCGGATACAGGGCCAGAACTGAACCAATGTTTCTTTTCATCGCTTATTCCTCCTCTTGCAATTTGTTATATTCCTCATCCGTTACAGGCTCAAGCCATTCGTTGCTTGTCTTTTCTCCGGGCACTTCAATGGCAAGGTGGGCAAACCAACTGTCGCCTCCGGCGGCACCTGTACCCCATGACCATGTGCCAAGGGCGATTTTAGGATAATTCTCTTTGTTTGTCATAACGCTGTTCTTTTTAAATGTTTCTGCGGCAAAGTTATGGCGGTTATCCTTCGACTTCGTTATTTTACAGCGCAATTTATGTTCGTATCAAGCTCAATATAGCTTTTTTATTAGAATACCCCAAATGGAATCAAGAGAGTGAAGTCGTAATATTAATCAAAAAACTATTAATCTGTTTCCTTTTTGAATCCAATTCATAATCTTTAATTCAACTGATGGACTTATAGACGATAAGCAGAATAGAGAAATTTGATGATTTCCAAACCGCTATTCATCTCCTCTCCCACTATTGATAAATCCTGACTTACAACCAAATTTTGTTTGATTCAACATTCGTGAGGTCGCCGCACATAAAGCGCACCAAGAGCCGAATATTCGCAGACTTTCAGTATCTTTGCAGCGCAATAAGTAAAACAAAGACATAATCATGATTACAGGAAAAACAGAAACGGACTCTAAATCCGCAACTGAAAACAAGAAACTTTTCATCGAGACATACGGATGCCAGATGAACGCGGCCGACAGCGAAGTGATTGCCTCGATAATGCGCCTGGCCGGATATGAACCCTGCGAAGACATCAATGACGCCGATGCAGTGCTGCTCAACACCTGCTCCATAAGAGACAACGCGGAACAGAAAATCATAAACCGTCTTGAGGCTCTCAACGCCATGAGGCACAAAAACAGACATTTCATCATAGGCGTGGTGGGCTGCATGGCAGAGAGACTGAAACAGGAACTGATAGAGAGACACCACACCGACATCGTGGCCGGCCCGGACTCTTACCTGAAGCTGCCCGGACTCATAGCTTCGGCTGAAGCCGGACACAAAGCCATCGACACCGAACTGTCGGCCACAGAGACCTACCGGGACATAATACCCGAAAGGATATGCGGCAACAACATATCGGGATTCATCTCCATCATGAGAGGCTGCAACAACTTCTGCCACTACTGCATTGTGCCATACACACGCGGCAGGGAAAGAAGCCGAGACATAAAAAGCATACTCAACGAAGCCGATGACCTTGCAGCAAAAGGTTTCAGGGAAATAACCCTGCTCGGGCAGAACGTCAACTCATACAGATTCGAGCAGGACGGAAAGATCATATTTTTCCCCGAACTGCTGAAGACAGTGGCCGAACATGTGCCTGAAATGCGCATCAGATTCACCACATCGCACCCCAAAGACATGAGCGATGAGACGCTGCATGTCATAGCGGAGACGCCCAACGTGTGCCGCCACATACACCTGCCGGTGCAGAGCGGCAGCTCGCGCATACTGCAACTGATGAACAGGAAATACACCCGCGAATGGTATCTGGAGCGCGTGGAAGCCATACGCCGCATCATCCCCGACTGCGGACTCTCCACAGACGTATTCTGCGGATACCACTCCGAAACGGAAGAAGACCACGCCATGACCCTGTCGCTGATGAGGGAATGCAGATATGACTCGGCATTCATGTTCAAATACTCCGAACGGCCCGGCACCTACGCATCCAGACATCTGCCCGATGATGTGCCTGAAGAAGTTAAGATACGCCGCCTAAATGAAATCATAGCCCAGCAGAACATACTCTCGGCCGAAAGCAACAGGCGTGATGAAGGCAAGACATTCACAGTACTCACAGAAGGCTTCTCCAAACGCTCGCGCGAACAGCTCTTCGGCCGCACGGAGCAAAACAAGGTGGTGGTATTCGACAAAGGCGACAAGCGCATAGGCCAATATGTCAATGTGCGCATCACGTCTTCATCATCAGCCACGCTCAAAGGAGAAATAGCAGACTGAAACAACACACATGGACAAAGCATGAAACGCCTGTTGAAATACATATCGGTACTTTCGGCCATAGCGGCAATAATGTCGTGCGCCAACGTGGGCCGTCCCACCGGCGGAGCCTATGACGAGACACCGCCCAAGTTCATCAAAGCCACACCGGCAATGGGCGAGAAAAATGTAAAGACCAACAAAATCCGCATACAGTTCGATGAATATCTGAAACTGAACAACCCAAGCGAAAACGTGGTCATATCTCCGCCGCAGAAAAGAAGTGCGGAGATAAACGCCATAGGCAAGAGCATACAGGTGAACCTGACCGATACGCTCATCCCCGACAAGACGTACACCATAGATTTCGGCGATGCCATAGAAGACAACAACGAGGGCAATCCGCTTTACAACTTTGTATATTCATTCTCCACAGGCAACGAGATAGACACGCTCGAAGTGTCGGGTACCGTACTCAACGCACAAAACCTCGAACCGGTAAAAGGCATCATGGTGGGACTTTACTCCAACCTCGAAGACTCCGCCTTCACCACAAGCCAGATGGAGCGCGTAGGCATGACCGACAGTCGCGGATGGTTCCGCATCAGAGGCATAAAAGAGGGACGCTACAGGATATATGCCCTGCAAGACATGGACCAGAACTACACATTCAACCAAAAGAGCGAAATGATAGGGTTCACCGACTCCATCATAGTGCCCTACTCCCGTCCAGATGTGAGAATGGATACGCTATGGGTAGACACCGCCACCATAGACACCGTGATAAGAGTGCCCTACACGCACTTCTACCCTGACAACATCCTGATAAGATGCTTTCAGGAGGATTTCAAGATGCAGCAGATACAGAAAAGCGAACGCAACGACAACCGCAAAATAACCGTCTATCTGAACCGGCCGGCCGACAGCATCCCGAGACTGGAAGGGTTGAACTTCGACAGCAGCGATGCATTCATCACCGAACGGGTTATAACCAACGACACCATAACATGGTGGATAAAAGACTCCGCCGTCTACAACACCGACACGCTCAGCATGAAGATATTCTACATGAAGAGCGACAGCAACGGAATATTGAGACCGCAGACAGACACATTGAACCTGGCCAAGAAATTCGTAAGACAGACCCGGAAGAAAAAAAATGATGACGAAGACGAACTGCCGCCGGCATTCGAATACAAATTCACCAACATGAACGCCAACTTTGACGGATATAAAGACATATTCATGCTGTTCAACGAGCCTGTGGCACATTACGACAGGAAAGCCATGCACATAGCAGAACAGGCAGACACACTGTGGACAGACATTCCTTTCAACTTCGAACAGGACAGTCTGAACCCGCGCCTATACCGCTGGATAGCCAACTGGGAACCGCAAAAGACTTACAGGATAACAGTCGATTCGGCCGCATTCACCAGCATATACGGACTGACAACGACGGCCATAGAGCAACAATTCAAAATCAACCCGCTCGAATCATACGGCATAATAGTGATGAAAATACACGGCATCGAGGGGAACGCATACGCCGAACTGCTCAATTCGCAAGACGCTCCGACCATGCAAGTGCCGGTCAAGGACGGTAACGCCATATTTGAATTCCTGAAACCGGGCAAATACTATGTCCGGCTGTGCAAGGACGACAACGGAGACGGCAAATGGACCACAGGCAATTACGAGAAACATATACAGCCCGAAACAGTGTACTACTATCCGGGAGCAATAGAGTTGAAGGCCATGTGGACCATAGAACAGGACTGGTTCGTCAACGACACGCCTGCCGACAAGCAGAAGCCCGATGAGATAAAGAAACAAAAACCGGAGCAGAAGAAACGCGGCAGAACCGGTCAACAAAGCAGCAGTTACAGGAGATGAGACCGACAGCCGCTCTCCGTTATGAAAAAATATTGCAAATTCATCAAAGAATAGTAATTTTGTCAACACAACAAAAGAAATAAATCAAAAAAAGGAATCCATTATG
Organism: Candidatus Avibacteroides excrementipullorum; assembly: GCA_018711405.1. GTDB lineage: Bacteria > Bacteroidota > Bacteroidia > Bacteroidales > Bacteroidaceae > Avibacteroides > Avibacteroides excrementipullorum. The sequence continues at coordinate 42,658 of DVIH01000067.1, forward strand.
AACATTCTTTTATTAGGCTCGGGAGGACGCGAACATGCCTTGGCATGGAAGATAGCGCAAAGCCCGAAAACAGAAAAACTGTATATAGCACCCGGCAACGCCGGAACCATGACAGCCGGAGAAAACGTTGACATCAAGGCCGATGATTTTGAGAATATAGGCAAATTCGCCATAGAGAAAGAGATAGACATGGTGGTAGTAGGCCCTGAAGACCCGCTTGTGAAAGGCATAGCCGACTACTTCGCAGGCAATCCAGTCTTGTCGGATATTCCAGTCATAGGCCCTTCCAAAAACGGGGCGCAACTGGAAGGCAGCAAGGAATTTGCCAAGAAATTCATGCAACGCCACAACATCCCTACCGCCGCATACAGGAGTTTCACCCCCAATACGCTCGAAGACGGATTGTCTTTCCTTGAGACCCTCGAAGCTCCATACGTACTCAAAGCCGATGGCCTGTGCGCAGGCAAAGGCGTATTGATTGTCCCCACCATAGAAGAAGCGAAAAAAGAGCTGAAAAAGATGCTGGGCGGCATGTTCGGCAAAGCGTCGTCCACAGTAGTGATAGAAGAATTCCTTTCGGGCATAGAATGCTCTGTCTTCGTCCTTACCGATGGCACACATTATAAGATACTGCCCGAAGCCAAAGACTACAAACGGATAGGAGAAGGCGACAAAGGTCTCAACACCGGTGGTATGGGCAGCATATCGCCCGTATCGTTCGCCGACAAAGAATGGATGAAAAAAGTGGAAGACAGGATAATATGCCCCACAGTAGAAGGCCTCAAAGCGGAAGGCATAGACTACAAAGGTTTCATCTTCTTCGGCCTCATCAACGTCAAGGGTGACCCTATGGTCATAGAATACAACGTGAGAATGGGCGATCCGGAGACAGAATCGGTCATGCTCCGCATCAAAAGCGATCTGGTAGACCTGTTTGAAGGCGTGGTAAAGGGCGATTTGGACAAAAGGCATCTGGAGTTCGACGAAAGAAGCGCAGTGACAATCATGCTCGTAAGCGGAGGCTATCCTGAAGTCTACAAAAAAGGATATGCCATAACAGGAATCGACATGGTGAAAGACAGTGTGGTTTTCCATGCCGGGACAGCAAAGGCAGGCAACGACACTGTCACTTCGGGCGGACGTGTCATAGCCGTCAGTTCATACGGGAAAGACAAACAAGACGCTTTGCAGCGCAGTTTCAAGGCTGCGGAGACCATACAGTTCAAAGACAAGTACTTCCGCAAGGACATAGGTTTCGACCTTGATTGAACGACACCGGAAAAGAAATGCACACAACCAGACAATGATAGAAGCACTCAGAAAAATCACAAGCAACCGATACATTGCCATGTTCATGCTCATTGCATGCATGGCAATGTGGTTTTCCGGCTCCGGCGAAATCCCGTCTGCACAAAGTCACGGAGGCTTGGCCTACGATTTCATAAAAGACCGGTTCGCTTGGGCTGCGACATCAAAAGCCATATCGCTTCTGCTTTTTCTTGCCGCATGCTTCATGCTATACGAGATAAACATGATGTTTTCCATCATCAAAGTAAAAACATCGTTTCATCTCACGCTATTTCTGTTCATCGCCGCCGCATTACGGTTCAACGACATGACAGCCGGACACTATTCCGCCATATTCATCATGCTGTCCATCTTGTTTTTGTTTTACGCCACATTCAAGGCTGAGCACAATTTCAAGATTTTCCAGACCGGCGCATACCTGTCGATCGCTTCCGTTTTCTATGCGCCTTCTCTATGGCTGATACCTGTCTACCTGCTGGGCATAGCCTACCTCAACATGATGAACATTAAGAGTTTCTGGGCATTCATCGTAGGACTTATTTTCCCTTATTGGATAATTTCCGGGATATGCCTATACACTGACAACTGGCAGATGCTGCCGCAGATACTCACGGAACTGCATCCTGAACAATTTTTCAATCTGACGTCAGTCGGCATGACCGATGCCATAGCCGCATGCTATATGCTGTCTCTCACCCTATGCGGTGCCATCTACATAGGCATGTCGTCTACCGAAGAGAAAACAGCCACACGCTCTTTCCTTCACTTTTTCCTGTTCTGCTCATTCGCATGCTTTCTTCTCATGCTGATATACCCGGAAGACATCCGCTCCATACTGTTCATGCAAGCCCCGTTCACATCGATTATGGCAGCAAGATTCTTTGTTCAGGCATCCGGAAAAGCATCACCCGTCATACTCGCCACATTCATTGCCGCAGGAATATTTGTATTATGCCTGCCGCTGATAACAAACTGAAACAAGACGTGAAAGACAGAATCATATCAGAAACGGCCGATGGCAGCAAGACTTTATACATGCCGTCTATCGATGAACATTACCATTCGGTGAAAGGTGCGTTGACAGAATCCATGCACATCTTTATTGACTGCGGACTGAGACACTCCGCCGCGCAGTCGCCGCATATACTGGAAATAGGTTTCGGCACCGGACTGAATGCATATCTCACTTTGCTCGAAGCAGAGAAAGAAAAAAGAAATATCAGCTACACCGCAATAGAAAGATATCCGCTCGAACATACCACCGCAGACAAACTCGGTTACTGTCTTTTACCGGAAATGGACAATAAGAAACTGTTTGACGCCCTGCATCTGTCCGCATGGGAAGAACAGGTAAAGATGACTGAACACTTCACATTGCTGAAAAGACAAGCAGACTTCACAGATACAGACTCGTGGAAAGACATCAAAAAATATGACATTGTTTATTTCGATGCATTCTCGCCGGAAAAGCAACCTGAAATGTGGTCTGCACAAATATTCAGCCAACTGTACCAGAACATGAACCATAACGGCATACTCACCACCTACTGCGCCAAAGGATGTATAAGACGGATGATGCAGGATGCCGGATTCGCTGTGGAAAGACTGCCCGGCCCTCCCGGAGGGAAACGGGAAATATTAAGAGCCACCAAAACGACAATGACAAAATGAAAACCATCATAAGACAACATATACTACCGCTTGCCGCAATGCTTCTCTGCATCATATCAGCCCTGTCATGCGACAGTACGGACAAGGCCGCAGATACATTGACAGTAAGCATTGCGCCGCAAAAGCATTTAGTCACGGCAATAGCCGGAGACAGATTCCGCATAGCAGTACTCGTACCCAAAGGCATGAATCCAGAGAACTATGATCCCGCTCCAAAAACATTGCTGCAACTGTCGGAAAGCAAGGCATACATCCGCATGGGTTCCTTGCCATTCGAGAAAACATTGGGAGAGAAGTTGTCGGAAACCGGCAGCGACATACCCACTTTCGATGTATCGGAAGGCATCGAAACAATCAAGACGGAAGGCCCGCACGGACATGATGCCGACCCGCATATATGGATGTCAATGAAAAATGCAGAAACCATAGCCGTCAATACGCTCGGCATACTCTGCCAGATAGACCCAGACAGAAAAGACTTCTATCAGCAACGATGCGACTCGCTCGTCAAAGCCATCAGAGACACCGATTGCAGAATAAAAGAAATGTTGGCAGATGCAGACAAGACGTTCATCATCTACCACCCGGCCATGACTTACTTCGCCCGAGATTACGGCCTGCAACAGATAGCCATAGAAAAAGACGGCAAGGAACCTGCCGCATCAGACCTCGTAACACACATCAAGACGGCAAAGCTGACCGGAGCCGGATATCTGTTCATCCAACCGGAATTCGACAAGCGCAACGCATCTATCATAGCCGAAGAGACTGGACTGGAAATGAAAGAGCTGAATCCGCTGGCAGAAGACTTCACAGGCGAGATGCTGAGGTTTGCCGCCACATTGTCCGATTATCCGCAGAAACAACAATGAGCAACATAATCGAAATAAGACATCTCTATGCCGCATACGGAGACAAAACCGTATTGGAAGACATCTCACTCGAAGTTGAAGAAAACGACTATCTCGGCATAATAGGTCCAAACGGAGGAGGCAAGACCACTCTCGTTAAAATCATCACAGGGCTGAAGCACAAGACATCAGGGACTGTGACATTCTTCAAAGACGGACGGAAAACAGACAGGCTCAGCATAGGATACCTGCCGCAATACAACGGAGTGGACAGAAAATTTCCCATATCGGTAGAAGAGACCGTGCTCTCCGGCCTGATTGGAGAAAGACGCATCACAGACAGATATTCGCCCGAGCAGAAACGCAAAGCCAAAGAAATCATAGAATACATGGGGCTTGGCGGACTGGAAAACCGCCCCATAGGCTCGCTCAGCGGAGGGCAGATGCAGCGCGTCCTGCTCGGCAGGGCTATCGTGTCAGCCCCCGCCCTGCTTGTACTCGATGAACCGGACACATACATAGACAGACATCAGGAAAACATCCTGTACAAACTGCTCAAAGATATAAACAAGACAAGCGCGATTATCATAGTAAGCCACGACATGACATCCATGCAGAAAGAGACAAAACACTTGGCTTTCATCAACAAGCGCCTCTCTGCATACAATACAAAAGACACGGACAACGACCGTATAACACAAATATTTTCTCACGGAGAATGGAAATAAAAAAACATACACTCGACAACGGATTAAAAATAGCACATGCCAAAGTACCAGGCGACGTGACCTATTGCGGCATTGCCATAGCAGCAGGCACACGCGATGAAAACGCAGACGAACAGGGCATGGCACATTTCGTGGAGCACACCATATTCAAAGGGACCAAAAGGCGCAAGGCATGGCACATTCTCAACCGCATGGAGAAAGTGGGAGGCGACCTCAACGCATACACCAACAAAGAAGAGACTGTGATATATTCGGCTCTGCTCAACAGAGACATGGAAAGAGCCGTAGAACTGCTGTGCGACATTGTATTCAACTCCGTATTCCCTCAAAAGGAACTGGATAAGGAAAAAGAGGTCATCCTCGATGAAATAGACTCATACGAAGACTCACCGTCGGAACTCATATTCGATGATTTCGAAGAACTTATTTTCAAAGGGCATCCACTGGGCAAAAACATTCTCGGCACACCCGAAAAGCTGAAAGGATACACCACCGGCGATGCACTGCGTTTCGTTTCAAGGCTCTACAAGCCCAACAACATGGTACTTTTCGCAAGAGGCAACACAGACTTCGGAAAACTGGTACGTCTGGCCGAAAAATACGCCGCACATATCCCCGCCGGAGAGATAAAAAGACACGGCCTGGAAATACCCGGTTACCGCCCCACCACATTCCGCGCACAAAGAAACGTGCACCAGACCCACATCATGATAGGCACACGTGGATACAACGCATACGAAGACCGCCGCATCCCGCTATACATGATAAGCAACATGCTCGGAGGTCCCGGCATGAACAGCAGGCTCAACGTGGAGTTGAGGGAAAAACGCGGACTGGTCTACAACGTGGAAGCCAACATCACATCGTACACCGACACGGGAGTTTTTTCCATATATACGGCCACGACACCCAAAGACACCGACCGATGCAGGGAAATAATACTGAAAGAACTGAAGAAAATGCGGGAACAGAAAATGAGTGTCACCGCACTGGAAAGCGTGAAAAAACAGCTCATAGGACAGATATGCGTAGCGTCCGACAATAACGAAAACTGCGCCCTCGACATGGGCAAGTGCATACTCCACTACGATGAATATGACAACAAAGAAAGCCTGCTCTCCAAAATCAGAGCCATAAGTGCGGAAGACATACTGGAGACCGCCAACGAACGACTGAGGGAAGAACAACTGACCACCCTCATCTATGATGCGCAAAACGAATAGGAGAAACGACACATGACCGACACGAACACCAGAGCCGGAAGAAACAGGACACTGACAATATCCACCGATGAGATCCCATCGTTGGAAAAAGACATCATGCAAGAAAGGGACATAACGGCAGAAACTCCCCTGACCGACCGCATCATCAACGGCGATGCCATGAAAACGCTCGACCTGCTGCCCGACGGCTTCGCAGACCTCATCATAATAGACCCGCCGTACAATCTGAGCAAGGACTTCAACTCGGCACGGTTCGCAGCCATGACAGCCGACCGCTATGAAGCATACCTGCGCACGTGGTTCGGCAAAGTCTGCTCCAAACTCAAGCCCGACGGCTCCCTCTACATGTGCGGCGACTGGCGGTGTTCATGCAGCCAACAGAAAGTCATAGGCGAGAGGCTGCACATACTGAACCGCATCACCTGGCAACGCGAGAAAGGACGCGGCGCCAAAGCAAACTGGAAAAACTCCATGGAAGACATCTGGTTTGCCGTGAGAGACAGGAGAAACTACCATTTCGACATAGATGCAGTGAAAGTGAGACGCAGGGTCATAGCCCCATACAGGACAAACGGCCGACCCAAAGACTGGGAAGAGACCGAAGACGGAAACTTCAGGATGACCTGTCCCTCCAACTTCTGGGATGACATAAGCGTCCCTTTCTGGTCCATGCCCGAAAACACCGACCACCCCACCCAGAAGCCCGAAAAGCTGATAGCCAAGCTCATCCTCGCATCATCCGCCCCCGGCGACATGGTGTTCGACCCATTTGCCGGAAGCGGCACCACATGCGTTGTGGCCAAGAAGTTGTGCAGACACTATCTAGGCATCGAGGCCGACCGCGAATATTGCCTGTGGGCGGCCAAGCGACTGCAAATGGCGGAACACGACAAGACCATACAGGGGTATAGCGGAGGCTGTTTCTGGGAAAGGAACACTCTGCCCAAAGAAAGACGGTAACTCAAAACAGCGACAACAAAGCAGCCCGTCTCATAAGACCTGCCACTTCACAAACTTTCACTACATTTACAGCATGGGAAAAAGGAATGATTTTTCCGCGCGGGATTTGCATATCCCAAACCTTTGGCCCACCTTTGCAGCGACATTACGGAAAAGTTGCGTTTTGTAATCCTCATCGGAAGGCGATATATGCCGGATAAGATGACCGGGTAAAACCGTCTCTTGTCCGGTTTTTTATTCATCCCCTAAAAAAGAAAAGACATTATGAAAGAACTCGACTTGACAAAAGGCAGTGTGCCAAAAGTGCTGATGCAGTTTGCCATGCCCTACCTGCTTGCCAATGTGCTTCAGGCATTGTACGGCGGAGCCGACCTCTTCGTGGTGGGACGATTCGACGATGCCGCGAGCGTGGCGGGAGTAGCCATAGGCAGCCAGGTGATGCAGACCGTGACAGGCATAATCTTGGGACTGACCGCAGGCATCACCGTGCTCATAGGCATAGCCACAGGCGCACGCGATGAGAAGAAAGCAGCAGCCACCATCGGTTCGGCTGTGTGGCTGTTTGCCATCATCGGAGCAGTGCTGACGCTGCTCATGACCGTATGGCACGACACCATCGCCACAGCCATGCACACCCCGCCCGAAGCCATGACCGACACCCGCTACTACCTGCTCATCTGCTCGCTGGGCATACCGTTCATAATAGGCTACAATGTGGTGTTCGGCATCATGCGCGGTCTGGGCGACTCACGCTCGCCGCTCTACTTCGTGGCTCTGGCTTGCGTCATCAACATCGTGCTCGACTTCGTGCTGGTGGGCGGCTGCCACATGAGAGCCGCCGGAGCAGCCACAGCCACGATAGCATCGCAAGGCATCAGCTTCGCCGCCGCACTGTGCTATCTGCACCGCAAGGGATTCCGCTTCCCGTTCACAAGGCGAGACATCAGGCTCAACGGCATCCTGTCAAAACGAATCATAAAACTCGGCACACCCATAGCGCTGCAAGATGCGCTGATAAACATATCTTTCCTCATCATCACGGTCATAGTCAACCGCATGGGCGTCACGGCATCAGCCGCACTCGGAGTGGTGGAAAAACTCATAGTCTTTGCCATGCTGCCGCCGGTGGCCATATCGTCGGCAGTGGCCGCCATGACAGCGCAAAACTACGGCGCAGGACTCACCGACCGCATGAACCGCTGCCTTAAGTCGGGCATAGGCATGGCTCTCGTGTTCGGCACGGCTTTCTGCATATATTCCCAGTTCCTGCCCGAAACCCTGATGGGCATATTCACAAACGATGCCCCCGTCATAGAGCTGGGGGCCGAATACCTGCACGGCTACAGCATAGACTGCATCATAGTGAGCTTCGTGTTCTGCATCAACTCTTATTTCAGCGGGCAGGGCAACTCGCTGTTCCCCATGGTGCACAGCCTCATCGCCACATTCCTTTTTCGCATACCCCTGTCGTGGATTTTCAGTCACATCGCCCCGACATCCCTTTTCCCAATGGGATTCGCGCCTCCGCTTGCCACGATGGTTTCGCTCGCTATCTGTCTGTGGTACTTGAAGATATGGCAGAAACGGCAGGCTTCTTCCGGCATACGGGCGGAATGCTGAAAAAGATCGGCTCGGTCTCCGGCAAAGATGTGCGCCATTCCGGGCAAAGATGGCGTACATCCCGCCCCGATACCGAGCCGATCCCCGGCGGGGGTAAAAAACGTTTTTCACAACCGCATCCGCGCACCTGTCGAAATTTGCCTTATATTTGCGCAAAAGTCATAACCAATGCCTGATGCAAAAGACCATTTACAATAAATATCTCGGCGAGATAGAATGCAGGTACAACCCGAGAGCAAGACGAATCATATTCCGGTTCAAGGACGGGAGATTTCAGGCCACGATGCCTGTCAAAACCGGAGAACAACAGCTCGATGCGGTTATCGCGGAAAATCTCGGAAAACTGCTGAAGCTGAAAGAGGAGAAAAAAGCCGCCACGTTCAGAAGCGGAGAGACCATATTCAGCTCAGACCACATGACGATAACACTGCTGCCGCACGACATCCCCGAATGGCACCTGTCGGGCAGAGACGGCAAATACATCATCCGTCACCCGCAGGAAGAAGATCTGTCGGACAAGGCAACGACGGAACATATCAAGAAGCTCATGGCCGTGTGCATGAAGCACCGCGCCAAGACCGTAATGCCCGCACGCACCAAACAGCTGGCAAGACAGTTCGGATTCATCTACAAGGAAGTGAAGATAACCTCCGCACGGAGAAGCTGGGGGAGCTGCACGGGAAAACAAAACATTAACTTCTCCTTCCACACCATGTCGCTGCCTGCGCACCTCACCGACTACGTGATCCTGCACGAACTGTGCCACACTGTGGAGATGAACCACAGCGCACGCTTTTGGGGGCTTCTCGACAGATGCACCGGCGGACGGGCTTTCGCTCTCAGAGACGAGATGAAAAGATATTCCACCGGGATATGACGCGACAGTCACCTGCCGTCAAACCGGACATCGCCGTCATCGCCTCTTGAGACAGCCACGAAGTCTACACCCTCTTTCAAAGAATAAGGCACCACGATGTCAGAACTCCTGTCGACCACCATCAGCGTATTGTCGAGAGCAAAACGACCCACAGTCACAGTATCGCCGCCATCTTTCACCACCCCATCGAATATAAGGCTGTCGTTGAGGAACATGCTTATGCTCTCGCTCGACAGCGAACTGTCGATGGCAAAGACAAAAGCCTCCTCGCTGAAAGTCTGTCCCCTCTTCTTATCGGCATCAGCCTTCATCGACACATAGACCATAATGCCCACAATCACTATCACGGCAAACGCCAGTATGCCGTTGCCCACCATAAACTGACGGTTCGTATTCAAAGCAGATTTTCCCATAAATACACATGTTTTCAGCGCAAATCTAACACTTTTCCCAAAAAGATTTTTTACATACGATAAAAATATATATCTTTGCAGATGAATTTAGGTGATTAGCGAGGGGGCGTCAAGGTCTCCTTTTTTTATTCTTACCCAAGCATGATAAATAAAGACAAGGTTACCGAAATAGTCGAAGAATGGCTGTCCGGGAAAAGCTATTTCCTGGTGGATGTCAGCATAAGCAGCGATGACAAAATCATAGTGGAAATAGACGATGCCGAAGGCGTTTGGATTGAAGACTGCGTGGAGCTGAGCCGCTTCATAGAAAGCAGGCTCAACCGCGATGTGGAAGATTACGAGCTGGAAGTAGGCTCGGCCGGCATAGGACAACCGTTCAAGGTGTTGAAACAATATTATGCACACGTGGGCTGTGAAGTGGAAACCATGACAAAGGAAGGCGTCAAACTGACCGGAATACTGAAAGACGCCAACGAGTCGGACTTCACCATGACTGTGGAGAAAAAAGTAAAACCGGAAGGCGCCAAACGTCCCAAGATGATAGAAGAAGACATCTGCCTGAAATATGATGAAATAAAATATACGAAATACTTAATCAGCTTCAAATAATGGCAAAGAAAGAAGAAACCATAAGCCTTGTAGATTCGTTTTCCGAATTCAAGGAACTGAAGAACATAGACCGCACCACCATGATAAGCGTGCTCGAAGAATCATTCCGCAGCGTCATCGCAAAGATGTTCGGCACTGATGACAATTATGACGTAGTAGTCAACCCCGACAAAGGTGACTTCGAGATATACAGAAACAGGACGGTAGTGGCCGACGACAAACTTGTGAATCCCAACATGGAAATAAAACTGTCGGACGCAATCAAAATAGACCCCTCCTACGAAATAGGAGAAGAAGTGACAGACCAAGTAAACTTCCTCTCGTTCGGCCGACGCGCCATACTGAACCTGAGACAGACACTGGCATCGAAAGTGCTGGAACTGCAAAAAGACAGCCTGTATTCCAAATATTCGGAACTCGTTGGCACCATAGTCAACGCAGAAGTATACCAGACATGGAAAAAAGAAATACTCCTGCTTGATGACGACGGCAACGAACTGCTGCTGCCGAGGACGGAACAGATCCCGTCCGACTTCTACCACAAAGGCGAGACAGTGCGCGCGGTAGTGGCAAGGGTGGAAAACAAGAACAACAACCCGAAAATCATACTGTCGAGAATAAGCCCCGTATTCCTGCAAAGACTCTTCGAACAGGAAGTACCCGAAATAGCCGACGGACTCATCACCATAAAGAAAATAGCGAGAATACCGGGAGAAAGAGCCAAGATAGCAGTGGAATCATACGATGACAGAATAGATCCGGTAGGCGCATGCGTAGGCGTAAAAGGCTCGAGGATACACGGCATAGTCCGCGAATTGCGCAACGAAAACATAGACGTGATAAACTACACGTCCAACATAAAGCTCCTCATCCAAAGAGCATTGGGACCGGCCAAAGTATCGTCCATCTCCATCAACGAAGAAGAAAGGAAAGCAGAAGTATATCTTGAACCGAAAGAAGTATCGCTCGCAATAGGCAAAAACGGAATGAACATCAAGCTCGCAAGCATGCTTACGGAATACACCATAGACGTATTCAGAGAACTCGGCAACGACGAAGACTACGAGGACGACATCTATCTGGACGAATTCAAAGACGAGATAGACGAATGGGTCATCAATGCCATCAAATCAATAGGCATCGATACAGCCAAAGGAGTGCTCAACGCCCCGAGAGAAATGATTATCGAAAAAGCCGACCTGGAAGAAAGCACAGTAGACGATGTACTGCGCATTCTGAAAGCTGAATTTGAAAATGAATAACCAGTTTTTTTGAGAATTGACTTAAGGAAACATGGAAACATGTCAAGTCAATTCCCGAGCAAGCAGAAAAGAGAAGTTTCCGTATTTCCAATTTCAATGATCAATTAAAACAATATGAAGATAAGACTGAGCAAAGTAATCAAAGATTTGAACGTGGGTATGTCCACAGTTGTAGAATACCTGCAAAAAAACGGTTTCGGCATAGAAGCTGACGCCAACCCCAACACGCAAATTTCAGAAGAACAATACGAAGCGTTAAGGAAAGAATTCAGCAAAGACAAAAACATAAAGAAACAGTCGGACATAATTTCATTTGAAAGACAAAACAAAGAAAAAAACAAGAAAAGCACAGTCGCAATAGAGGGTTACGAAGAAAAACAGGACTCGAAAGAGAAAGCGGAAATGATAAAGACGGAAATCCCGAAAGAACAGATGCTGAAACTGAAACCTGTCGGCAAGATAAACCTTGACGAACACAACAACCCTATAAAAAAAGAAGAAAAGACCGGGCAAACAGCCAAAACGTCTCCGGACAATATCGGCAAAAGCAATGAGTCCAAAACCGTTGAGAAGAACGATGGGCAGGCTCAGACCGCCGAAACTCATCCGACAGAGGCTGACAACAAGGAGACACCATCATCACAACAAACCAAGACAAACACAGTGACTGAACAAAAACAACAGGAAGACGGACAAGCAGAATCCGACAAACAGACGCGCACGGCCGAAACCGGCGAAACGACAGAAAAAGACGTCTACAAGATACACAGTCAAGGCGGCAGCGGACTGAAACTCAACGTGGTCGGACAAATAGATCTGGACTCTATCAACCAGTCGACAAGACCCAAAAAGAAAAGCAAAGAAGAAAAGAAAAAAGAAAGGGAAGAGAAAGACAGGTTAAAAGCGGAACAACGCAAAAAATACAAAGAAAACAGCCCCGCGAAAGACTTCAGACCGGAAGACAAACAGTCATCAGACCAGCATGACAAGTTTGACAACGATGCCGACAAGAAAAACAAGAAAAAAAGGAACAGGATAAACAAAGAGAAGATCGACATAAACAATGTCGGCAGTTTTGTCCCACAGAAAAAAGCCAACAATGCAGGCAAGCCGCAACAACAGCAGCCGAACGAGAAAGCCGTCCCTAAACACAAAATGAAAAAACTCCCGCCAAAACCGGAAGTAAACGAAGAGGACGTAGCAAAACAGGTAAAAGAAACACTCGCAAGACTGACATCGAAAGGCAAGAGCAAGGCCTCAAAATACAGAAAAGAAAAGAGAGAGAACGTGATGAACAAAATCCAGGAAATGGAAAGCCATGAAATGGAAGAAAGCAAAGTTCTCAAACTCACAGAATTCGTTACAGCCAACGAACTTGCAAACATGATGAACATCTCCGTCAACCAGGTCATATCCACATGCATGAGCATAGGAATAATGGTATCCATCAACCAAAGACTCGATGCGGAAACCATAAACCTCGTTGCCGAAGAGTTCGGATTCAAGACTGAATACGTAAGCGCATCGGTTGCACAAGCCGTAGCCGAAGAAGAAGACAAGGCAGAAGACCTGCAACCAAGAGCACCGATCGTAACAGTAATGGGACACGTGGATCACGGAAAGACATCGCTGCTCGACTACATCAGAAAATCGAATGTCATAGCCGGAGAGGCCGGCGGCATCACGCAGCACATAGGCGCATACAATGTCACACTCGATGACGGCAGGAAAATAACATTCCTCGACACTCCGGGACACGAGGCATTCACGGCAATGCGTGCACGCGGAGCAAAGGTGACAGATATCGCCATCATAATAGTTGCAGCCGATGACGATGTGATGCCACAGACCAAAGAAGCCATAAACCATGCGGCAGCGGCAGGAGTGCCCATAGTGTTTGCCATAAACAAGATAGACAAACCGCATGCCAACCCCGACAAGATAAAAGAAGCGCTTGCCAACATGAACTATCTGGTTGAAGAATGGGGAGGAAAATACCAATCGCAAGACATATCCGCAAAAAAAGGCACAGGCGTAAATGACCTGCTGGAAAAAGTCCTGCTCGAAGCCGAAATGCTCGACCTGAAAGCCAACCCCGACAGGAAAGCCACCGGTTCCATAATAGAATCCACGCTCGACAAAGGACGGGGATATGTGGCGACAGTGCTGGTATCGAACGGAACCCTGAAAATGGGCGACATTGTTCTTGCGGGAACCAACTACGGCAAGATAAAAGCCATGTTCAACGAGCGTAACCAAAGGATAACGCAGGCAGGCCCGTCAGAACCGGCATTGATTTTGGGACTCAACGGTGCACCGGCAGCCGGAGACACATTCCATGTGATAGAGACAGAACAGGAAGCAAGGGAGATAGCCAACAAACGCGAACAACTGCAAAGAGAGCAAGGACTCAGAACAAGAAAGATACTTACCCTCGATGAAGTGGGACGCCGCCTTGCACTCGGATCGTTCAAAGAACTCAACATCATAGTCAAGGGAGACGTAGACGGCTCTATCGAAGCACTCTCCGACTCACTCATCAAGCTCTCCACAGAGACCATACAGGTGAACGTCATACACAAGGCTGTGGGACAGATTTCAGAATCGGATGTGGCTCTCGCAACGGCATCAGATGCCATCATCATAGGTTTCCAGGTACGTCCTTCGGCAGCCGCACGCAAATTTGCCGAGCAGGAAGGCGTGGAAATAAGGCTGTACTCCATAATATATGATGCCATAGAAGAAGTCAAGGCCGCAATGGAAGGCATGCTGGCACCAGAAGTCAAGGAACAGGTAACGTCAACCATAGAAGTCAAGGAAGTATTCCACATATCGAAAGTGGGAATGGTGGCCGGAGCAGTTGTAAAAGACGGAAAAGTGAAACGCACCGACAAAGCAAGACTTGTCAGAGACGGCATAGTGATCTATACCGGTGCGATAAACGCCTTGAAACGATTCAAAGACGACGTGAAAGAGGTTGCAGTCAACTATGAATGCGGCATAAGCCTTACAAACTGCAACGATCTGAAAGTGGGCGACATCATAGAGACTTATGAAGAAATAGAAGTAAAGCAAACGCTATAACAGGAAACAAAACCCTGATATCATAAAAAAGGCACGTCCGCTGCAAAGTTCCGGACGTGCCTTTTTATTTCTTCGGGCATCGGAATCACCTCTGCCACCACTTTTTCTTCTTCTCACGGGCAGGCTCCGTGCCGCATACGTCATACCACGACAACTTCTCGTTTATCATCCTGTAGATAATCCCCCAGTCGGGCAGCCCTCCCAGGTTCTTGTCGTCTATAAAGACATCGGCATTTATCTTTCGGGTAAAATCAGAGTTGCCATGCTTTTCTTCCTGATAATTGCCGTTGACAGCATAAAACTCCACTCCCCTTTTCCGGCAATACTCCACAGCTTCATCCAACAGCTTGCCTTCCCTCACCGTCCACAGCACAAGCCTGTGCCTGTCTTCTATAAGTTTCTTCAGCGTCTCTATGGCAAAAGGGACCTCCCTGCCTATCTCCGGATACCTGTGTTCCACTATCGTCCCGTCGAAATCTACAGCTATGACCATATTGAAAATCTGATTACATTATTGCATTACTCTATTCCTATCCCTTTATATTCAAAGCCCATGCCGAGCAACTCCGACGGCACATAAATGTTACGCCCGTCAATGACCAGCCTCCTCCTCATGGTTTCCTTGAGCAACGGCCAAGAGGGAAGCCTGAACATCTTCCACTCAGTCAGCACCAGCAAAGCATCGGCTCCGTCTACGGCATCATACATGTCTTTCGCGTATGTCACAGCATCTCCCAGCCTGCGCCTGCATTCCTGCATGGCCACAGGGTCATACACCTTGACAGTGCATCCCGCCTTTCTCAAAAGGTCTATCGTGACCAGCGATGCCGCCTCGCGCATGTCGTCTGTCTCAGGCTTGAAAGCAAGCCCCCACAAGGCGATAACCTTTCCGGCAAGATTGCCATCGAAAGCCTTTTCCAGCTTCTTGAATACCACCGACTTCTGGTTCTCATTGACCGCCTCCACAGCCCTGAGCACTTTCATGTCATAGCCATGCTTCTCGGCTGTCTTGACCAAAGCCTTTACGTCTTTAGGGAAACAACTGCCTCCATATCCGCAGCCGGGATAAAGGAATTTGGTGCCGATGCGCGTATCGGAACCTATCCCGAGCCTCACCATATTTATATCGGCACCGACCAGTTCGCAAAGATTGGCGATGTCGTTCATGAAACTAATCCTTGTGGCAAGCATAGAGTTGGCCGCATATTTTATCATCTCGGCGGAAGGTATATCGGTGAATATCACACGCAGATTGTTCAGCAGAAACGGCCTGTAGAGCCTTGTCATCAGTTCCTTCGCCCTGTCGGTCTCCACACCCACAATCACCCTGTCGGGACTCATGAAATCCTTCACTGCATTGCCCTCTTTCAGGAACTCCGGATTGGAAGCCACATCAAACGGTATGTCCACACCGCGCTTGTCCAGCTCCTCCTGCACAATCTTTTTCACAAGCCCGGCAGTGCCGACGGGCACAGTCGATTTCGTCACAATCATCAGATACCTGTTCATGTAGTGGCCCACCGTGCGCGCCACGTCCATCACATAACTCAGGTCGGCGCTGCCGTCCTCATCGGGCGGCGTACCCACCGCACTGAACACCATTTCCACATCATTGATGCATTCGCGTATGTCGGTAGTGAATTTCAGCCGCCCGTCCTTATAGTTTCTCACCACAATCTCTTCCAATCCGGGTTCATAGATAGGTATCGTCCCGTTCCTGAGATTTTCTATTTTCCGCGCATCTATATCCACGCATGTCACATTCACACCCATTTCCGCGAAACATGCACCGGAAACAAGTCCCACATACCCGGTGCCGACTATAGCTATATTCATAAACGATTATCTGCTAAAATTAAATATATGAACAAGTCGCAAAGATAACACAAGCAAACGATAGTATGAATGATTGAACAATTTAAAATCTTCCGACTCTGCATTCTTTTCGGCTGCGGAAAGAATCCCTCTGTCCTCTATCTGCTTCTTGTATTTCTCAAGTCCGTACAAACCGGGCCTTATCTTGCACATGCCTTTAGCCTGCTGCACTATCCGGCGAATGCTTGCAAACGGAGTTTTCGTATTCCATTTGCAATCTTTTATCTTGAAAACTTCCCCGTTCAGCTCACCCAAAGTTGCAACTCCGCCAAGTCTCTCCAACGTCTCGATAACTGCTTCATACTGTTTCATGAAATTTCAAAATTTATCATCCGAAAGGCAAATATAATAAAAAATCCCTCCGCACGGCAAACGCCATGCAGCAGAGGAAAAGCCGCACCGGCAAATGCTTCACATACGGCACGACACAAACCCTGAAAAGGATGTGCGCCATCTTCGCCCGGGATGTACGCCATCCTTGCCGGGGATCGGCTCGATCATGACCGAAGACCGAGCCGATCCCCGGCGGCGATAAAACCGACACGCAGAGAAGAAATCGCAGAGCAGAGCAGCATTCGCGCAAATCATTGCAAACCACATATTTAGACACAACGTTCCACGGAAAATATGCACAACTGTTGCACAAACGAAAAAAACATATTATCTTTGCACCGCAAAAGAAAAAACGGCAAAATTTCTTCATTTGCAAAAAAGAGGAAGGCCCATTCGTCTATCGGCTAGGACGCAAGATTTTCATTCTTGAAAGAGGAGTTCGATTCTCCTATGGGCTACAGAGAGACAACAGTCATGCCGCCTTGACACGGGGCGGCTGTTTTTTTCAAAAAAAAGAGTGCGATAAATTTGTCTATATGAAATATTGGACATATCTTTGCACCCGCTATAGAATTAAGGCCCATTCGTCTATCGGCTAGGACGCAAGATTTTCATTCTTGAAAGAGGAGTTCGATTCTCCTAT